>JAHDWR010000080.1 GCA_023382755.1 Dehalococcoidia bacterium | reverse complement strand
GGCGGCCGTCGTAGAAGACGACGTTGGAGAAGGCGATGAGCGACTCATCGCGGGAGCGGTAATGGGCGCGGAGCATGGTGGAGGGCATGATCGGCGCCGCCTCGTCGAGGATGCTTTCGAAGGTGACGTCTTCTTCTTCGGGGCCGTTTTCGGAGAGAGGGGCAATTTCCTTGTTGAAGAAGTTGGTCGGGGGCATCTGGCGGGAGTCGCCGACGATGATGGCCTGGGGGGCGAGGCTGAGGGCGACGACCATATCGGGCGTGGGGATCATGCTGGCTTCATCGACGATGACGGCGTCGAACTGGTAGGTGCGGCCGTCCTCGTGGCAGAGGTACTGGGCAGCCGCGAGGGGGCTCATGAAGAGTGCGGGCTTGAGGAGCTGGATGGCCTCGCGGGCGTTGCCGAGCATGGTGCGGAGGGCGGGGCGGCGTTTGGCGCGGGCGTACTTCACGAGGGGCGCCATGGCGGCGCTGTTGACGCTGCGTGGGCGGCGGGAACGGACCTCGCCAAGGACCGCCGTGCGGGCCCAGCCGATCATTTCGGCATCGAGGCGGGCGAAGGAGTCGACGAGGCGCTGGTGCTGGTCGGGGGTGGTCGCGAGGTCGCCCTGCATGGCCTGGCGGGCCCAGGCGGCATAGAGGGAGGCGCGCATGGTGGCTTCCATGACGCCGTGGGTGGTGGTGTCGGTAAGGAGCGAGACGGCGGCGGGGCGCATGTCCAGGGGCTCGAAGCGGGCGAGGACGGCTGCGATCCCGGTGGCGACGGGGAGGGCTTCGATGTCCTCCAGGAGCGTGGATGCCCATGCCGAGAGTTCGCTTACGGGCGAAGAGGCCGGGGTGGCGGCGCCGAAGGCGTCGGTGGCGACGGCGAGCGCGGATTGCAGGCTCGACTCGAGCTCGCGGAGCGCGGCCGCGGTGGCTCCTTCTGTGCGGGTTTCGAGGAATCCCGCGGCCAGGTATTGCTTGAGGTGGCCGCGCGCGCTGTAGAAGCCCGGGTTGAGAAAGCGGAGGAACGAGGCTGACTTCTGGCGGTAGACGGCCACCTTTTCGAGCCGTGTGGCCAGGTCGCCGATGGCCGCGAGGGAGAGCGCCGGGGCTGCTGGGGCGGTTGGCCCGAGGACGGGTGTGGCGGTCCGGGAGGCACCGGGTCCGGCGCCAGCAAGGGTTTCGAGGGCAGCGCGGAGCTGGCCGTGGCGAGTGGCGTCGTACTCAGTCCAGCGGAGGGCGGACCAGGGGCCGGCCATGGCGGCCAGCTCGTGGGGCTGGAAAGCGTCGAGCGACTTCGCCTCATCGAGCACGTCATCGAGCCAGAAGCGGCTGCGGCCATCGATGGAGGGGACATCGGGGAGGTCGCGGCGGCCGGGGGCGAGGAGGGCGGCGGTGCCGATGATGTCGTAGGCGGAGGTCCAGGCACCTTCGCCGAGGGGGCGGGCGAGGGCGGCGGCGTAGGCGTTGAGGCGCTGGCGGACCTCGCCGTAGCGCTGGGGGAGGGCGGGATCGGGGGGCGGGAGGGGCGAGCCAGCATCGAGGGTATCGAGGATCTCCTTGATGACCTGGGCCTTGGCGTCGGCGCGGCTCTTCGCGCCTGCGTTGGCGGCCAGGTGGAGGCAGGCTTCGGCCAGGCCGGCTTTGGCCAGGTTTTCGAGGACGACTTCGCGGGCGACGCGCTTTTCGGCGACGAAGAGGACACGGCGGCCCTGGGCCATGAGTTCGGCCATGATGTTGGTGATGGTCTGGCTCTTGCCGGTGCCGGGCGGGCCTTCGATGACGAAGCTCTGGCCGTCGGCGGCCATGCCAACGGCCTCGAGCTGATAGGCATCGGCGTCGACGACCGCGCGGAGGGAGCCTGGCGGATAGCGGGAGTCGACATCGGGCGCGGGAGCCTCTTCGGGGCGGGCGAGGGGCTCCTCTCCGGCGATGGCGCGGAGGATGGGGTGGGCCGCGAGGCGGTGGAGGGAGCGGTCGATCTCTTCGACCATGGCGAGCTTGGCGAAGGAGAAGACGTCGACGGCGGGGCCATCTTCCTCAACGAACCAGCCTTCCTGTTTGGCGACGGTCTGGCGGGCGGCATCGAGGAAAGCGGCGAGGGAGGCGTGGATGGGCTCGCCCTCGGCGTCTTCGAGTTCGGGGAGGCGGATGCCGTACTGGGCGTGGAGGAGGTAGGCGAGGGAGGGATTGACCTCCGGGGGGTCATCGGCGGCAGCCTGGAGGACGAGTTCGCGCTCCTGGCGGTTGTAGGCGAGGTCGACCGGGATGAGGACGAGGGGCGAGCGGAGCTGGTGGTTGTCGTTGTCCTTCCAGGAGAGCCAGCCGAGGGCGGTGAAGAGGACCTGGATGCCCTGTTCGCGGTCGGCGAGGCGGGCGCGCTCGATGAGGCGTGTGGCGGAGGCGAACGCCTCGATGGCGCGCTCGTCGGACAGGGGCTGGGGGGCATCGGGTGCGAAGTTGCGGGCGGTGAGGGAGATACCACCTTCGGCTACGAGGAGGGTCTCCCAGAGGTCGGCGGGGAGTGCCGGGAGGGGGAGGGTGGTGCGGGCGGGGCGGAAGTTGATGCCGCGGTTGCGGCGGGTGACATCGAGCAGCTCGCGCTTCCAGCGGTCGGCGCGCTGGCGAAAGGCATCGGAGACAGGCGGGAGCGAATCGCGGGCCGGGGCAGGTGGCCTGCGCGCGCCGAAATCGACAATGGGGTCATCGGCCACGAGGACTGATTATAGGCGCGGTCCGGCCCGGGGCTCGTTCAGGCCTCGCCGGGGGGCGGGATGTAGGCTTCCTCGGCGGGTGCGGGCGCGGCGGCGGTGCGTTCCTGCCACCAGAGGAGCATGCCGAGGGTAAAGGCGCCCACCGCATCGGAGACGAGGTCGTTGAAGGTGTCCCAGCGGCCCTGGGTGCGGGTGGTGTGGAAGACGCGGTCGCCGAAGTATTCATAGACTTCCCAGGCGACGCCGAGGGCGACACCGATGGCGACGGCGAGGTAGAGGCGCTCGACGGGGGGACGGCTGGAGCCCCTGCGGATGGCAAGCACGTGGAGGATGTCGTAGGCGCCGGCGGTGATGGCGGCGGTGCCCATGAAGTGGGTGAGCTTGTCGTACTCATCGATGCGTGCGTAGAGGTTGCCATCGGTGCCAAGGACATCGGCATAGCTGCACACGACGGCGATGACGTGGGTGAGGCCCGAGAGGCCGCCCTGGCGGGAGAACGCGAACTCGCCGGCGGCGAGCAACACGATGGTGGCGCCGACCTGGAAGAAGAGGTACCCCCAGAAGTCGGTGAAGCCAGGCTGGAGGAACTGAGCGACACCGAGGTAGAGGAAGAGGCCGCCGAGGGCGAGGACGGAGAACTGGACCCTGCGAGCGCCGGCGGGGCCTGGCCGGTGGGCTGCCAGCCAGGAGGTACCGCGCCGCGGGAGATCCAGCAAGGGGCTCCCGTGGCGGATAAGGAGGGCGGGGCCTACAGAGATGAGAGTGCCGACGACGCCATCGACCCAGTAGTGGTTGCCCGTGACGATGACGGTGGTCTGCATGGCGAGGCCGGGGAGGAACGCGATGGTGCAGAAGCGCCAGCGGCGGTAGGGGAGGGCAAGGACGTAGCCGGTGAGCGAGAGCCAGCCGACGTGGAGGCTGGGGATGGCCGCGAACTCGTTGGCGAATGAGTGCTCGCGGCCCAGCACGACGACAGTGTCCTCGATACCGAGTCCGGGGGAGAGGCGGGGGGGAGCGGTGGGGAAGAGCACGATGAGGATGATGGCAAGCACGGTCGAGAGCCCGAGGGCATTCCGGTAGAGGCGGTAGCGCTCGGGGCTGGCGAAGTAGAGCCAGACGAGGGCGCCGGCGACCACGGCGAGGAACCCATGGGAATAGAAGGCATTGAACGAGTGAGTCAGCCAGTCGGTGGACGTGAGGAGCCGCTGGAGGTCGGGTTCGAAGAAGGCGCCGATGCCCTTTTCGAAGCTGACGACACGGCCGGCGTTACGTACCGCGGGGCCCGGTTCGGCGACCACGTTGAAGCGAGCGACTTCGTAGAGGATGAAACCGGCGAAGACGAGGACAAGCTGCCGGGCGAAGGGGACCCACGAGCGGCCGGAGCCGTGGACGGCGGCGGTCCGCGCGAGCAGAAGGCCCGCCACGGCGATGGCCATGGGGATGGCCGGGTGGCCAACCTGGATGAACGAGCCAAGGCCAACGGCCACCACGAGGAACCCGGTGCCGGGGCCAGCGGCGCGGCGGAACGCGAAGAAGGCAACGAGAAGCAGGGCGGCGAGCAGCACCGCCTCGAACGCATTTCCGGGCGTGTGGACCCGGATGGCGTCGAAAAACTCGCCCACTGGCGACCTCCGGACCGGCGGCTCTCCCCCTCGGCGGCACCCCGGACAGGGGCAGCATATCTGCTGGGACGCCGGATGTTATCACCCAAACGGATGAGCCTGTTGCCGCGTGGCGGGAGCTTGCGGCATCCCTGCCGCGAGCTGCCTGCATGCGGGGCGCGTATACTAACGGACTGCGAGCCCCGGGCAACCGGGCGGAAAGGGGCAAGACATGGCTGGACTGATCATCCTTGGCGTGGTGGCGGTTGTCGCGCTGATCGTCGTGTTCTCGGCATTCTTCACGGTCGAGCAGCAGACGGCGGCCGTGGTCGAACGGTTCGGGAGGTTCCAGCGCGTGGCGCGTTCGGGCCTCAACTTCAAAGTGCCGATCATCGACCGGGTAGCCGGGCGGGTGAACCTGCGCGTGCAGCAACTGGACGTGAACGTGGAGACGAAGACGCTGGACAACGTGTTCGTGCACACGATCGTGGCGGTGCAGTACATGGTGATCCCGGAGCAGGTGTACGACGCGTTCTACCGGCTGGACCAGCCGACGGTGCAGATTACGGCGTACGTGTTCGACACGGTGCGGGCGCGCGTGCCGAAGATGGAGCTGGACGACGTGTTCGAGCGCAAGGACGAGGTGGCCATTGCCGTGAAGCAGGAACTCCTGGGCGAGATGGGCGAATTCGGCTACCAGATCGTGCAGGCGCTGGTGACGGACATCGACCCGGACAAGAAGGTGAAGGAGTCGATGAACGAGATCAACGCGGCGAAGCGGCTACGGGAAGCGGCGCAGGAGCGGGGCGAGGCGGACAAGATCCTGAAGGTGAAGGCGGCCGAGGCCGAGGCCGAGAGCAAGGCGCTCCAGGGCCAGGGCATCGCGAACCAGCGGAGGGCGATCATCGACGGGTTGCGGGAATCGGTGGACCAGTTTGCGCAGAGTATTTCGGGGACGACGCCGGAGAGCATCATGCAGCTGGTGCTGATGACGCAGCACTACGACACGGTGAAGGAGATCGGGGCCTCATCGCGGGCGAACACGATCTTCGTGCCGTATTCGCCGGGCGGGATGGCGGACCTGGCGGCGCAGATGCGCGACGCGCTCATCGGGGCGAATGCGGCGACCCAGAACGTGGACCTGGATGCTCCGCGGGATTCGTAGTTAGGGGAGCGGCCAGTTTCGTCTGCTTCAGGGGAAAAGCCGCCGCACGAGGTCGTCACGAGGGACGCTGCTGTGTGCCGCCACGTCACCGAGGATTCCGCTCAGAGTTCCGACCCGCAGGGGATCGTGACGCGGAATGGTTACATGATGCTGGCCGTTCACATCGGTGGTGAGCCGAAGGTGGCTACCTGTCTGGCGGGTGATCGCGTAGCCAAGAGCCGACAGCAGTTTCGCCAGCTCATCGCCAGTGAGATCGCGTGGGAGCCGCGTCATACCACGAGGACGTCTTCACGAACGAAGTGAAGGCGGGCAATGCGCGGCGCTTTCCCTTCGTCGAAGTGGCAGCGGATGGCGTCGCGGATGTGATCCCGAAGCTGATCGAGATCATCGCCTTCCGTGAAGATCGACTCGCCGAGGGCGCGGGCTGCATAGCCTCCCTCTGGCGACTCGGTAACCAGGAAGATTATCTCGTCCAAGCCCACGACCTCCGGTGCTTCCCATCATAGCCGTCGGACTAGGAACGCGTCGGGTCCGCCGGGGATGGGCGCCGACGCTCGGCGCTGGGGACCTCTCCCTCCCAGCCAGCATCGCGGAGGATGCGCTCGATGAGGGCGGTCTTGCCCTGTTGATAGGCATCGCGGTCGCGTCCGTGGGCTGCCGCGAGGCGCTGCTTCAACTCGCCGTAGGCGTTGCGGTCGGCCGGGTGAGCGCGGAGGTGATCGCGAAAGAGCCGGTGCTTGCGGGCTTCGAGGCTGGTGTCTTCGAGGGTATGGAGGTGGTGGGTGACGTGGCCGGCTTCGTCCTCGCGGATGAAGTAGTGGCGGCAAGGGATGCCGTTTTCGCCGCAATACCAGTAGCCGAGTTCCTCGATGCGGTGGACGAGTGGGCGGGCGGCATCGAAGTCCTCGACCGCGAGCATCATGTCGATGATGGGTTTGGCGGACAGGCCCGGGACGGCGGTGCTGCCGATGTGCTCGATGGCGACAGCTGCATCGCCAAGGGTCCCGCGGAGGCGGTCGGCTTCGCTTTCGAAGGCACCGGGCCAGGCACGGTCGTACGGGAGGACCTGGACGGCTTCGGCGCCCATACCGGCGATGGCGCGATAGGCGCGGCGGATGAATGCCGTCTTTCCGCCGATGTAGAGGAGGATGTCGCCCGGGTAGCGGGCGACGAGGCCGCGTTTGATGGCGGCGTATGCCTCGCGCTCTTCGGGGCGGCTGCGGAGATAGTCGCGGAAGGCGAGGAGGCGGGCTGCGTCGGGGTGGCCGAGCGGATACATGTGGACGTGGAAGAGGTCGAGCTCGCCGGGGACGGGATTCGGAAGGTCGAAGTAGCGGCGGCCCGGGACGCCGGCGACGCCATGGTAGTCATAGCCGAGGGAGCGGATGGGTTCGATGTAGGCTTCGCCGGCTTCGAAGGTGGGCACGAAGAGGGCCATATCGATGATGGGTTTGGCGGGAAGACCGGGAACGGCGGTGCTGCCGACATGCTCGATGACGAGGTCCGGGGCGTGGCAGGCGGCGCGGATGCGGGCGGCTTCGGCGTGGAAGAGGGAAGGCCAGCGCGGATCGGGTTCTACGACCCGGAGCGTCTTTGGCATGGTGGACCTCCGAGAGCAGAGGCGGGGTCCCCGTCAGTGGGCGGGCGCGTGGCCGTGGGCATCAGGAGAGGCGCCGTGGCCGCTGGCGCCGTCATCGCCGGGGAGGTCGCGCGAGCGCATGACGCTGATCGGGGCGGTCCAGGAGGGATTTTCGGGGAAGCCGCCGACGCGGCGCTTGAAGAGGTAGAGCGTGCCCATGACGGTGGCACCAACGGCGACGCCGGCGAGCGACCAGAGGGTGACGGGGAGGATGTCGGTGCCGTCATCAGCGGCCTGGGTGGCGGCGTGACTGCCTTCGTCGTCGGCGGCGGCTGGCGCGATGACAGCGAGAGCGGCGACCGCGAGGGCGGAGACGATGGCCAGGCGGAGGAGGAGCGTCTTCATACCGGGGAGAAGTGTACGGACTCGGGCGGGTGTGAACCACCGGGAGGACGGGGCAAAGAAAAGGGGCCGGTGGATGTGTGGAGCGGACACAGCATCCAGCGCGACCCGAGAAGAGTTTTAGCATTCACTCAGCGCGTCTGCAAGGGGTATTTGGGCAGATCTTCATCACGATCTGTGGCCTGAGGTAGACTAATGGTCCGCAGGGCCGGCCCTTTTGGCGGTTCAAGCAGGCGAAGTCCGGCGGCACAGTACCGCAAAGACCAGTGAGGAGACCGCGAAATGAAGGCCGTAGTACCACTTGATGGCAGCGACACCGCGATGGGCATCATGCCCACGGTGCGAAGGTTGATCGAGATGTCGCCGGGGATTGAGATCCACATGGTGCGGGTGGTGGACCCGAAGGACGTGCGCGGGCGGCTGGAGCACGTGGTGGCGGAGCCGCCGGCGGTTTCGGCGGGGAAGGCGACGGTGCAGGCGCCCCCGCCGCGGCTGGTGGAGAGCCACGGCGAGGCGATGACGCGCAAGGGGACCGAACTGCGCGAGGGGCTGGAACTGATCGCGGCAAAGGAGATCCCGCAGGCGGCAAGCGTGGCGCACGTCAAGTGGTCGGGCAATGCCGCGCAGGCGATTACGGAGCTTGCGAACGAGCTGGACGCCGACGTGATCGTGATGGCCACGCACGGGAGGTCCGGGATTTCGCATGTGCTTGCGGGAAGCGTGGCCGAAGCGGTGATCCGGACAAGCGGGCGACCGGTACTGGTGCAGAAACCCGGGTAGGCCGCCGCCCGGCACGAGCCGGGTGGTCCGAGGGATACCGCATAGACGTGGCACTGGCCGGGGTGCGTACAATCCACGGCCATGGACCCGCGCATCCAATACGCGCTGACGGCGGATGGGGCGAGCGTCGCTTTCTGGTCTCTGGGAAGTGGCCCGCCGGTCATCCAGATGCCGACGATACCGTTCACGCACATCCAGTTGGAGTGGCAGGATGCCGACTTCAACGGCTGGTATACGGGGCTGCTCCAGAAGTTCCGCGTGATCCGGTACGACACGCGGGGTTGCGGGCTTTCGTCAGCGGAGGGGCAGACGTACTCGCTGGAGACGATGGTCGAGGACCTGCGGGCGGTGGCGGACCGGGCGGGGGTGGAGCGATTCGGGCTGATCGCGCCGGTCCAGGCGGGCCCGGCGGCGATCGCGTTCGCGGCCCGCTACCCGGAGCGCGTGAGCCGGCTCGTGCTGTGGATGGCGGTGCAGCGGGGCGCGGACATGCGGACGCCGAGGTTCGAAGCGCTGCGGCAGCTGAGCGTGACCGACTGGGGGCTGTTCTGCGAGGCGGCGGCGCACGCGATCGTGGCGGGGTGGGAACACGCGGCATCGGCGCACCGGATCGCGCGCATCATGCGGGAGTCATCGAATGCGGCGATCCACGAAGCGGTCCTGCACGGCTACCTGGAGGAGGACATCTCGGAGTGCCTGCCGCTGGTGCGCTGCCCGGTGATGGTGGCGCACCGGATGGAGGGGAACGCACCCCCACCGGCAACGGCGAGGCGGCTGGCGGCCTCGATCAGTGATGCGAGCCTCATGCCGTTCCCCGGGACGTCGCTGTTCTTCCTGACGCAGGGGCCGGGAGAGATCGTGGCGGCGTTCTGCGATTTCCTGGATGTTGGCGAGGTTCCGGAGCGGCACGTGGTCGTGAGTTCCGGGTTCTGCACGCTGCTGTACACGGACATCGAGGGCCACACCGGGATCATCCGGACGCTTGGCGACGAACGGGGGCGCATGGTGTTGCGCGAGCACGAGCGGATCACGCGCCAGGCGCTGGCAGGCCACGGCGGCATCGAGGTGCTTTCGACAGGCGACGGATTCCTGGCGCGGTTCGCGACGGCGCAATCGGCACTGGAGTGCGCGGCGGAGCTTCAGCGGGAGCTTGCCGATGCGAGCGCGGACCTGCCGGTGGAGCTGCGCGTGCGGGTCGGCATCAACGCGGGCGAACCGATCGCGGAGGGAGACGAGCTGTTCGGCGCGGCGGTGGTGAACGCGGAACGGATTGCGGCGATGGCGGACGGGGGCGAGGTGCTGGTGGCGAATGTGGTGCGGGAGCTGGCCGCGGGGAAGGGGTTCGCCTTCGCCGACCGGGGGGAGGCGGCGATGCCGGGGAGCGATGAGCCGGTGCGCGTGTGGGAGCTGCTCTGGGCGATTTCGGCGACCTGACGACCGCGGTCGGTGGCCAGAGCGGTAGACTTCCGGGCGGGCGGAACTTCGGAGGAACAACACGATGGACAGCCCGGCGGACCTCTCTCTGCGGCCGGTGGCGGACATCTACGATGAACCATGGACCGCGTGGACGCTGCGTACGGCCGGCACGCACCTGCACCCTGGCCGCGAAGTGGCGACGGTGAACCTGATAGAGAAGGCGGTCCTGTTCGGGTTTCCGAGCGGGGGCCTGGTGCTGGAGGTGGCTTCGGCGCTCGGAGGCCCGGCGCGCGTGGTAGCCCGCCACTTTTCGGCGACGATGATCTGCATCGACATGAACCCGGGGATGCAGCGTGCGCTGCGGACATCCGCGTGGCAGGAAGGGATCGGCATGCGCTGCCAGGGTGTGATCGCCCGGACGGAACGCCTGCCGATCAGGGACGCAACGCTCGATGGGGCGTGGAGCCAGGATGCCCTGTGCCACATGGACAAGCCCGCGGTGGTGGCGGAGGTGGCGCGCGTGCTGAAGGCGGGCGGCACGTTCGCGTTTACGGACTGGATCGCGCGGACGGAGCTATCGCGGGATGACTGGGCGGCCCTGGCGCCGGTGTGGGGCTTCCCATCGTTGTTCACCATGACGGAGTACGTGGCGGCGCTGGCGGCCAACGGATTCGACCTCCTCCTGGCGGAGGACCGGACGTTCGCGCTCGCAGGGCACCGGCCGCCGGCGCCAGCCGACCAGCAGGCCTTCGAACTGGCCTATGCCGCCCGCTGGGGCGAGGCAGAGCTGGCGCGGCAGAAGGCTCCTGGCGAGGCCTGGCAGTCTCTTGCCGTGCAGGGCAAGACGGGAGTGGGCATGTTCATCGCCCGGAAGCGCTGATCGGGGCCGGCGCGACTGGCCTGCCTGGTGGGGGCGGCAACCTGACAGGACCCCGGGAGCGGCCCCATAATCCGTGGCCGATGGCTTACAAGTGGCGCTGCCTGATCGCGGTCGCGTTCGGCACCTTCATGGCGACCATGGACTTCAGCATCGTGAACGTGGCGCTGCCCACGCTCTCGCGGGAGTTCGATCGTTCGCCGGACACGGTGGTGTGGGCGACGCTGATTTCGAGCCTGGTGGTGACCGGGCTGACGCTGACGGCTGGGCGGGTTGGCGACCTGTACGGGCGAAAGCGGGTGTACATCACGGGGTGGGTGATCTTCACGTTCGGGATGGCGATTGCGAGTTTCGCCCAGAACATCGAGCAACTGATCGCGTTCCGGTTCTTCCAGGCGATCGGTGTCTCGCTGGCGATGGCGAACGGGAACGCGATCGTGACGGAGGCATTCCCCCCGGAGGAACGCGGCCAGGCCCTGGGGACAACGGGCTCGGTGGTCGGGGCGGGGCTGATGTCGGGCCCGATCATCGGCGGCCTGTTGCTGGGCCTGTTCGGGTGGCAGGCGATCTTCTATCTGCGCGTGCCGATCGGGATCATCGCGATGACGCTGGCGTTCCTGTTCATCCGGCCATCGGAGCCGCTGCCGGCGGGGACCTCGCGGAAACTGGATATCCCGGGGGCGGTCGCGCTGTTCGCGGCGCTGTCGTCGGCGTTGCTAGCAGTGAACAGGGGGCAGTCGTGGGGGTGGGGTTCGCCGGTAATCCTGGGCTTGCTGCTGTTCGCGGTGTGCGCGCTGGTGGCGTTCCTGCGGATCGAGTCGAAGGCGGTCAGCCCGGTGGTCGCGCTGGCACTGTTCAAGGTGCGGGCGTTCTCGGTGGGCGTTTCGAGCCTGGCGCTGAACTTCGCGGGGCAATCTGCGGTGACGTTCCTGCTGCCGTTCTACCTGCAGGAAGTGAAGGATTTTTCGACGGCGCAGACCGGGCTGGTGATGGCCACGGTGCCAAGCATGATGTTGTTGCTTTCACCGGTAAGCGGGCGGGTCTCGGACCGGTACGGGTTCCGGCACCAGACGACGTTCGGGATCGCGCTGGTTTCGGTGGGGCTGCTGTTGATGGCGACGATCAACGCGGGGACGCCGGTGCCGCTGCTGGTGCTGCGGCTGGCGCTGATCGGGATCGGCACGGCCATATTTATGTCGCCCAACAGTTCAGCGATCATGGGCAGTGTGCCCAGGGACCGGCTGGGGACGGCCTCGGCGGCGGTAGGCACGGCGCGGAACATCGGGAACGCGACAGGGCTGGCGATGGCGAGCGCGATCGTCGTGGCGGTCTCGACGGCCTCGGCGGGGTTCAGTGCCAGCCGGCTGGCGGATATGCCCGAGGGCGCGCTGGTCGATGGCATCCGGGTGGCGTTCCTGGTGGCCGCGGTGGCATCGTCAACGGCCATCGTCGCGTCATCGTTGCGAGGACGGCCTGCCCGCGGGGTCGTGGTGACAGGCAGCGGAGTTGCGTCGGCGGCCGGGCGAGAGTAGCACTACACCTCCAGGGAGAAGAGCAATGGAACGACGGTTTGCGAGCAAGGTTGTGGTCATTACGGGCGCCGCGGGAGGAATCGGAAGGGCGGCGGCAGTGCGGTTCGCGAGCGAAGGGGCGAACGTGGTGGCGGTCGACCTGCCCGGTAGCGGGCTGGAGGAGACTGTCGCGGCGGTGGAGGGAGCGGGCCAGAGCGCGATCGCTGTCGCGGCGGACGTGACGAAGGCGGCGGACGTAGAGAAGTACGTGACGGCCACGAAGGAGCGCTTTGGGCGGATCGACGCGTTTTTCAACAATGCGGGGATTGAGGGCTGGATCGGGCCGATGCTGGCCTACCCGGAGGACCAGTTCGACAAAGTGCTGGCGGTGAACGTCAAGGGCGTGTGGCTGGGGATGAAGCACGTGGCGCCGGTGATGGCTGCCGGGGGCGGTGGCACGATCGTGAACACTGCTTCGGTAGCCGGGCTGAGCGGGACGCCGGGGATCATCGCATACGGGGCGAGCAAGCATGCGGTGGTGGGGATGACGAAGACGGCGGCGCTGGAGCTGGCGCCGGCGAAGATCCGGGTGAACGCGGTATGCCCATCGCCGATCGAGACGCGGATGATGCGGGCGCTGGAGCGGGGCATGAACCCCGACGCCCCCGAGGAGGCAAAGGAACGCATGGTGGCGACCAACCCAATGGGGCGGTACGGCGAGCCGGAGGAGGTGGCCGCGCTGGTGGCGTTCCTGTGCAGCGCGGACGCAAGCTACCTGACCGGCGAGATCATCCCGGTCGACGGTGGCCGGATGGCGCGGTAGCGGGAAGGTGCGAGGAGTGGGAACCGCCATGGCGCGAAGGGCTCCAAACGGCTGCCACCTCCGGGCCGTCAGCGCGGCCGGTGGGGGAGGAGAATCCCGGCCGCGTGGCCATGATCCGGCTGCGACGATTTTGCTGTAGGTTGAGCGCGTGAAGATATCGCGCGCGGGCATGGGGATCGTGGTGGTGTGGGCCGCCGCCAGCCTGGTGGTGGGGGGTTGTGGGGGCGACCCCGAAGACGAGTTCGAGGACATCCGCCAGACGGCCACCGCGGTGGCGCTGCTGACCCCCTCCCCGACTGCCGCGCCGACAGTGGACCCGCTGGCGGCGTGGTACGCGGACGCGCTGGAGGCCGCGAACGGCCTGGCCGATGCGGTGAACCAGTTGAACGATGACATGCTCGCGGCGCAGCAGAACCAGGCCGACCCGAAGGTGCCCGGGCTGCTGACCGCCAGCGCCGATGTGGTGATCGCGAAGGGGGCGGCACTCCGGGCGCTGGCAGCGCCGGCGGGGGCGCCGCCAGCGCTCACGGGGAGGATCACGGAGGCGGTGGACGGCCTCACGGCGGGGCGAACCTCCTGAAGGAAGCGATCGCGAAG
>JAHDWR010000079.1 GCA_023382755.1 Dehalococcoidia bacterium | reverse complement strand
TGCTGGTCCGCCGCCCCGCGTTGTCGTAGCCGTAGCTCGTCACGGCACCAAGTGGTGACGTTTCGGCCGTGACGAGTCCGCGGGCGTTGTGTGTGAAGACGGTTTGCTGGCCAAGTGCATCTTCGCGGATGGTCAGGCGGCCAGCGTCGTCGAAGGTGAAGTTCGTCTGTGCGAGTGTCGGGTCAGTCTCGCGTACTCGGCGGTTGAGCGCGTCGTAGAGGTAGGTGAAGCTCCGGCCAAGCGGGTCCGTTTCAACGATGAGGTTTCCGTTTGCGTCGTACGTGTTCGAATACACGCCGCCGTTCGGCATGGTCGTGGACAGCCAGCGGCCCGCGGCGTCGTACGAGTAGCTTGTTTCACGACCGAGGGCATCGGTCATCTCCACGAGGCGCCCTGCGGTGTCATATTCGTAGGAGGTTGTAGCGCCCAGGGGATCTGTAACGGCGGTGATGTGCCCGGCCACCGCGCCGCCTCGGACACCTGCACCCGGAAGTAGCCAGTCGTCCCCATGAAATCGGCGACACCGAAGTAGGCAGTCTTGATGCCGTCGGCGGTGCTAGAGATCTGAGTCGCGACGACCCAGCTGGAGCCGGAGGCGTTGTACCACGAGACTCGGACCGTCGCGTTCTGCGCTCCCATGTGCTGGTACGTGAGGGCATAGAACTTCTGTTGTGCCCCGGAGGTATCCACGATCCCTGGCGAGATCAGGCTGGACTTGATGTACGCAGAGCCGTCCCGTCCCGACACGTAGGTTCCGAACGCGTCCTCGCCGACATCGACGGGAGCGTCGGTTGCCAGGCTCCATCCAGGGAGCACGGACTCCATCAGGCCGAGGTCGTCGAAGGCGCCGCGCTGAAAGTACTGGCGAATGCGGAGCTTCACGGTCTCGCCGGCGAAGATGTCAACGCCGTACTTGTACATCTTCCACTCGCTCGTCGGGTACTCGGGACCGCCACCGAGCGTCGTCACCGTGCTGAAGGTTGGGCCGCGCAGGAGTTCGACGTAGAAGATTGAATTGCTGCCAGGGTCTTTGGCCTTCAGGGTCAGGTGCTGGGCGCCGGGTTCGATGGTGAAGGGCTGCGACACGAGCTCGCCATTTGTGGTGACGTAGTCGCCCGTTGGACCGCCGGACTCGTGGCGAGTGTCTTTCGTCACGTCCCAGTGCTGGACTTCGACGTTGGAAATGCCGATGTCATCGACGCCGAGCTTGTTGGAACCCTTGCGCACCTTGACCTTGATGGTCTGACCCTGCCATTGCGAGACGTTCCAGCGGGCAGTTTCCCAGGCAGCATCTCCAACGTTACCGAAGGCGACCTGGGTGGTGGTGCCGAAGGTCGGACCGGAGAGAACGTCGATGTAGTAGCTGTCCGCGTTGTTGGTGAGCCCCTTGACCTTCGCGGTCATGAACTGGGCAGCCGAATCGAGCGTGAATGCCGAGGAGGTCAGCGCCGGGTTCGTGCCGCCCCTCGAGCCCGATGAAGATGTTGCCGCCGGCCTCCGTGTTGCGGGAGAATCGCACCCGCGACCTCCCAGCCGGGGAATGGGATCTCTGTGCGGAGGTTGTCGACGCCCCCGACCTGGGCGCCGGTGCCGCGGTCGAACTTCACCTTGACCGACTGGCCCTGGAAGGCACGGATGTCCACGTACATCGTCTGCCAGTAGTTACAGCTATTGCACTGATAACTACCGACCTGCGTGGACGTGCCGTACGAGGCTCCGCTCAGAACGTACGCGCGGACCCAGGTATTGCCGGTTGTGGAAAGGAACCCAATGTCGTAAACAAGGTGCTGGGCGCTCGAGTCCACGGTGAAGGCATCCGAGGTCACGGAAGCGCCCGACGAGTCGAACCGCGCGAAATTGCCCTGGCCCGCCCCTGTCTGAATGGTCACCGTTCCGGTCGTGGTCCAAGGAGTGACTGCGCCCGTTTCGAAGTCGCTGTTCGTAGGCGGCGCGCCAACCTGCGCAGCGGGGGATGATAGGTCGTGGTTTGTGGGGGGAGTGCCAACGGTGAATGGGTCGGTCTCGAGGCCGCTTTCGAGGGGCGGATCACCAACTGATTGGATACTGGAGTCGAGTGTGTGGTTGAGCGGATAGGGAGGCTCGGCGCCGGACGCAGTGGGGGTCGCCCGCACGGACGATGGATCGCCGAACGAGGCGAGGGGTAGGAGCAGTGCAATCATCCCGAGCACCGCGATGCCCAGCCTCCGCGGAAGACGGAGACGGCGAGGAGGGCGCTGATTTCGACGGGGGAGAGAAGAGTTGGCGACGGGAGCCGCTCTGCGAATAATGCGCCTCCAGAGGAAACTACGCGGAAAATACGAAGCGCCGCATTGCGCCGTCTAGCCTCACGTGTCACTTTCTTCACAAACGACAAGAAATGTCGCGTTTAGCACGCGCTCAAATTATCCAATCTTCCCTGGCGCCTGCTCAGTGATTCCGATCACGTCCATTAACTAACGACTGCAAAATGCAACGCGTCGTTGCTCCACACCCAGGACAAAGCGTCGCTTATGTCGCACCCAAGCTGTCAACCGTGTGGGAATCCAGCTACCTCCACGACCATGCGTCGTACGCCAACCTTGCACACTCGATTGCGCCTCTGGGGGCCAGGCGTCTCGCCCCGACTCGCGGGGACGGCAGCCATGGCCCCGAGGAGACGCAGATCAGGAGTCAGGGGTCAGCCATTCTGCATCGGGAATCCGGCGATGCGGCGCATGCCTGCCTACCTGGCGGAGAGTCAGAGGGGTCGTTCATCCCCCCG
The DNA here is from genome assembly GCA_023382755.1 of Dehalococcoidia bacterium. Classification (GTDB taxonomy): domain Bacteria; phylum Chloroflexota; class Dehalococcoidia; order Tepidiformales; family Tepidiformaceae; genus Amarobacter. Next base: position 10,747 of record JAHDWR010000079.1, on the reverse strand, counting down.
ATCGGCCGGAAAACAGGGCTCGTTGTCGTCGAGCACTGATTAAAAATCAAGGTGTTGGTACCCCCGGAGAGACTCGAACTCCCAACCTTCTGATCCGAAGGCTCAGGGCCGATTTTCGCCTCCTGGAGGTTCGTTTTGAATCTGAGAGTGGCGCGTGCGAGAGCCTGGTTTCCCTTCAGTCTGAGTGTCGGTCGGAAGGCAAATTGGCAGAAATTCAGTAGGAATTCAAGGGTGTCGACACTCTGACCTGGCGAACAACTTGCCCTGACGCCGTGCCTCGCGTTCTGCGCCGCTCGGGCCAGCCGGAATCCGGAAGACAGCTGCGGACACAGCCGCGTCCCCGCGTCAGCGCGAAACGGGGATGCGCACGGTGAAGGTCGTCCCCAGTTCGGGCTCAGAAGCCACATCAACCGTGCCCCCGTGGGCTTCGACAATTCCTTTCGTGATGGCGAGCCCGAGGCCGGCACCGTCTGAGCCGGCAGCGGGCCGGCTGCGCGAGCGTTCGGCCCGGTAGAACCTGGTCCAGATGTTGGGGAGGACCGCGGGGTCGATGCCCTCGCCCGTATCGGCGACCTTCAACGACAGCTGCCCACCGGACTCTGCAACGCTCACCGAGACGCGGCCCCCGGGGGGCGTGTGCTCGAGCGCGTTTCTCAGCAGGTTCGCTACGGCGCGTTCGAGCCGGTCGCCGTCGAGCAGCGCCACCGAGGTCTCGCGGGCAATCTCCAGATCGAGGCTCAGCCCTGCCTGCTCAGCACGTGGCCGCATGGCGCTCACCACATCCTCGACGATTTCGTGCAAGGCGACGCGGTCGCGTTGGAGGCGGAGGGCGCCGGCGTCCATCTGGGCGAGTTCAAAGAGGTCGTCGATCATCCTGTCCAGGCGTGCGACGTCACGACGAATCGTGGCGAAGTAGCGCTTCATCCCTGCCGCGTCACTGACGACGCCATCATCGAGCGCATCGACCATTGCCTGGATCGTCGAGAGCGGCGTGCGCAAGTCATGGGAGATGGACGCTGTCAGGTTGCGCCGTTCGTCATCGAGAGCGACGCGTTCAGCGCGGGCTTCAGACAACCGCCCTGCAAGCATGTTCACATCTTCGGCGAGCGACGCGACCTCGTCCGCGCCCGCCACGGCCGCCTGCACATCGAGGTTGCCGGCTGCGAGCTCGCGGATGCTGCGGGCAACGGCCAACAGCCGGGCAAGCGTGCTGGAAGTCAGCCATGTCGTGCAGAAGACAGCCATGATCGCGCTAAACGCCGAGACCGCGAGCAGGACCTGGAGATCGTGGTCACTGGAAATGAACATCAGCTGAGCGAGGATGAGGATCGTCGTGATGCTGGTCGCGCTCCCAATCAGGGCAACGAGGATCGCCTGCCCCAGCAATCCGAGCGCGCTCCATCGTTCCAACCACCTGACAACGGCCCAGCACCCGGCGATGGCCACTCCCCCGGCCATCGCGAGGTACAGCCCAAGGTCGACCAAGTCGCCCGTTGGCGGGTCGAGCAGCAGGTAGGCGAGGAGGACCGCCACCCCGGTCGCCAGGGCAAGGGCGGCAGCGGCGGCGAACTCCCAACTGCGGAGGATGGGGCTCAGTGCGCGACCGTCACGGTTCAAACTTGTATCCCACTCCCCAAACCGTCCGGATGTGGGCCGGCCGGGACGGGTCGAGTTCGATCTTCGCGCGGAGCCGGCGGACGTGGACGGTCACCGTGCTTGCATCGCCATCGAAGTCGTGCTCCCAGATGGAGGAGAGCAGCTGCTCCCGGCCGAAGACATGCGAGGGGTGCCTGGCCAGGTGGTAGAGGATGTCGAACTCGCGGGCAGTGAGCATGACGAGACGCCCGTCGACCTCCACTGTGCGTGTGGAAGCGTCGATCTGCAGGCGATCGAAGTTCAGCTTCTCCGTAGACGGGGCAGACGCACCGGAACGCCGGAGAACCGCCCGCACGCGGGACGCCAGTTCCCTCGGGCTGAACGGCTTGGTCACGTAGTCGTCTGCCCCAAGATCCAGCCCACGAAGGCGGTCGCTTTCATTGCCGCGGGCAGTGAGCATGATGACGGGGGTGGCGGAGGCTTCGCGGAGCCTCCGGAAAACCTCAAGCCCATCCATACCTGGAAGCATGAGATCCAGGACGACGAGATCTGGGAGGCTGCGTTCGAACTCCTGGCAGGCGGCGCGGCCATCGAAGGCGAGCGTCACCTCGTGACCATCTCGGCGGAGGTAGCGTTCGACGACTTCGGCCACCATAGGCTCATCTTCGACGACCAGGATGCGGGTCATACCGTGCTCCGATGGTATGCACGGGTTCTTACAGAAGCATTACGCCGACGATGAACGGCGGTGCCGTAAGGCTTTCGTAAGCTCTTCGTCCTATTGTCCGGCACGTGACGAGTCTAGCCCCCCAAGCACCGAGCCTGCCGCAACGCCTCTGGGTGTACACGAATTTCGATTGCAATCTCTCATGCAGCTACTGCCTCGCATCGTCATCCCCGCGAGCGCCGCGAAGAGCGATCACGTTGAACGACTTCCGGCGGCTCATCGAAGAGGCATGCGACGCCGATATCGAGGAGTTCTTCCTCACGGGGGGCGAGCCGTTCCTTCTGCCGGACATCTTCGATCGGCTTGAGTACTGCGCCCAACGCCGCCCAACGACGGTACTGACGAACGGAATGCTGCTTGGAGGAAGGCGTCTCGAGCGTCTGCGCGAATTGAAGGACCTCCCGATCACCCTGCAGGTTAGCCTCGATGGCGAGTGTGCGCCGTGCCACGACGCGTTCCGCGGCGCCGGTTCATGGTCGAAAACGGTCGCGGCAATCCGTTGCCTGATTGCCGCTGGCCTTCGCGTGACGATTGGGGCAACGGAGACGGATGTGAACCGGTTGCACATCGAGAAGATGGGCGCGTTCGCCAGCGAACTTGGAGTCGCCGAGGGAGATGTGTTCATCCGCCCGCTGACGCGCCGGGGTTTCAGCCAGGACGGGTTGGATCTCACCCCGGCTGAACTCCTACCGGAGCTGACGGTGACGGCGGAAGGGGCGTACTGGCACCCGCAATCGGCGGGCGAGGCGATGCTGATCTCACGTTCGACCTCTCCGCTCAGCACGGCGCTTGCCATCCTCCGCACGAACTTCGAGGCGATGCATGGCGCCGGCGAACTCCCCAGGCCATACCGGTGCGCCTAGAAAGGATGAATTTGAACGTGGCTTCGATCCATCAGAGTGCCATGTCGGGCCAACCCAGGTGGAGGGAAAGCCTGGTGGCATGGGGCATCGCGCTGATCCGCGTTGGCTTCGGCCTCGTGTTCTTGAGCAATGGACTCGCAAAGGCGACGGGCTGGGATGGCATTCACCCGTTCCCCGGGTTCCTGATCGACTTCGACGGAGCGAAGGGGATCCTTCAGTTCGATGTGCAAACCCACCCGGTCGGGCCGTACAAGGACTTCATCGACGACGTGGTGCTGAAGCACTATGGGCTTTTCGGCACCCTGCTCACGATCACCGAGATCTTCATCGGCGTGACGCTCGTCACCGGTGCGCTGGCCAACGTGGGCGCGCTCATCGGGGCGGCGTTTGCTCTGCATCTCAACTTCGCGAACTGGGACCGGGATATCTGGATGTGGGAATACGCCGTGGAGTGGATCCCACTAATCGGACTCGTCCTCATGGGTTCGGGCAGGTACCTCGGGCTCGACGCCCGGGCCGCGCGCTTCTTACCGAGCCGGCTTCGCCGGTGGCCGCTCGTCGGCTAGTCGAACCTCACCTGAATTCAAGGAGAAGCACAGATGCAGGCAACACTCTCGCAGGACTACCGAGCGGCGCTGGGCGAGGTCATCAGCGACATCGTGGAGCTACAGGCGGACATCGTCGACCGTGACGGCTCGTTTCCAAGCGCGGCTATGGCGGCGATGGGCGATTCGGGCCTCCTTGGCCTGATAAGCGCGCGGGAAGCCGGCGGATTGGGCTTCGGGTTGGCAGAGGCGGCAGAGGTCGTCGGGGAACTGGCCCAGCATTGCGGTTCCACGGCGATGGTTGCGTGCATGCATTACGCGGCGGTTGTCGTGATCGAAGCCCATGCCCCGCTCCGCATTCGGGAAGAGGTGGCCGCGGGCCGCGCGTTTGCGACGCTCGCGTTTTCAGAGGCCGGCTCTCGCAGTCATTTCTGGGCGCCCCTCGGGACCGCCACTCCTGAGGGAGACCGGGTGAGGCTCGATGGCAGGAAGAGTTGGGTGACTTCGGCCGGCCAGGCGGACTTCTACGTGTGGTCGAGCAAGCCCCTGCGCGCCGACGGCGCAAGCACGTTGTGGCTCGTCCCTTCGCGCACCCCCGGCGTCCAGGTCTCGGGCAACTTCGATGGCCTCGGGTTGCGCGGGAACTGCTCCAGCCCCGTGACCGCGGAAGGGGCTCTGCTCGATCAGGGCGCGATGCTCGGGTCCGACGGTGGCGGGTTCGACATCATGATGAGCACCGTCCTGCCCATCTTCCAGATCATGAATGCGGCGGTCGCAGTGGGGACAATGGAGGCGGCGACGCGGCGGGCACAGCACCACGTGAGCGCCACGAGCCTTGAACACCTGGGGCAGGCGCTAGCCGATCTGCCCACCATCCGGGCGTATGTCGCCCGCATGCGCATCAAGACCGACCTCGCGCGCGCGCTCTTGCTCGACACCATTGGGGCTGTGGATTCGGGACGCGACGACGCGATGCTCAGGATCCTCGAGGTGAAGGCGGCAGCAGGTGAACTCGCGCTTGAAGTGACCGACCTGGCGATGCGGGTTTGCGGTGGCGCTGCCTTTCGGAAGGAAGTCGGGGTGGAGCGGCAGTTCCGTGATGCACGGGCCGGAGCGGTGATGGCCCCGACGACCGACGTGCTCTACGAGTTCATCGGGCGCGCCGCTTGCGGGCTGCCGCTCTTTTGAACCCTGCAAGAGAAGGAGATGACGATGCAGAGTCAACCTCTACTGCTTGGGGCCGTGGCGTACGACCCCAAGGTCGTGACCATCTGGAACGGGTTCCGGCGCTACCTCACCGAGCGTGGACTGAACTTCGACTACGTCCTGTACTCGAACTATGAGCGGCAGGTTGACGCCCTGCTCGCCGGAGAGATCAATGTGGCCTGGAACTCGCCGCTGGCGTGGCTGAGGGCTCAGCGGCGAGCGCTGGCGCTGGGACTCGGTGTTTCCGCCGTATGCATGCGTGACACGGACCTGGACAACCGGTCGGTCATCGTTTCTCGCGCTGACAGCGGCTTCCGAAGCCTTGACGACCTGCGGGGTCGGAGAGTCGCGGTGGGAGCGTCGGACTCGCCGCAGGCCACGATGATCCCTCTGCGGCTGCTCGCCCACGTCGGGCTACGCGCGGGCATCGACTTCGAAGTAATAACGCACGAAGTCCTTGCCGGCCTGCATGGCGACCATGTCGGTGGCGAGCGGGATGCGGCAGAGTCCTTGCTGGCTGGTAACGCTGAGGCTGCCTGCATGCACGAATGGAATTACCAGGCGTTCATTCAGACCGGCCTGTTTGCCCCGCTGAGCACGGTGGTGTTGGCACAAACGGAGCCGTTCGACCACTGCAACGTGACGGCCGGACCGTCGGCGGATCCCGCTTCTATCCAGAAGCTGCGGACGGTGTTGTTGGAAATGGATATCGAGGACCCGGAAGTACGCGTGCTGTTCGATCTCGAGGGGCTCACCCGTTGGCTGCCTGCCCGGACTTCGGGGTACAGCCAACTCGAAGCTGCCATCGAGATGGCTGGTGGAGTTGGCGGCCGGGCGCTCGTCGATGCGGTGGCGGAGTAGTGAAGCGCAGCTGCGTTGTGGTGATGGCGAAACGGCCCCAACCCGGCGCGGTGAAGACGCGACTGGCAGCGGAGCTCGGGGACACGACGGCCAGCCTCTTCTACGAGGCGTTCCTTGCGGACACCCTGGCAGCCTGCGCCGGAACGTCGGCGGCGACGATGGTGGCCTTCACGCCGCAGGCCGAGATCGAGTGGTTCCGTAAGTTCGCGCCGAGCGCTCTCCTCATAGCCCAGCCGGAGGGCTCTTTTGGAGTACGACTTGAGTCCGCCATGGCGGCGGCGTTCGACGCGGGCTTCGGCACGGTCGCCGTCATCGGCTCGGATGTTCCTCATCTCGGTAGCGAAGCAATCGAGGCGGGGTTGGTTGCGGCAGCGAAAGGTTGCGCCGCGCTCGTACCGACCGCTGACGGCGGGTACTGCCTGCTTGCGCTTGGGGCGCCTGAGCCGCAGCTGTTCCAGGACATTGACTGGAGCAGCGGCCGTGAACTCGCCCAGACGATCGAGCGCATTCGCGAAGCGGGCCTGAAACTCACGCGCCTTCCCGAGACGTTCGACGTCGACACGGGCGGGGACTTGCGGCGGCTGGTGCGGGCGCTCACCCGAGGCGAAGTCCACTGTCCACGTACCGCAGACATGCTCGCCGGTTCGACGGAAGTGCGCGACTTCGAGGCAGCCTCGTGACCAGCGAGGCTACCCGGCTGCCGATTCGGACAGATTTCGTCTCCGGGCCGCCGGCCGAGCTGTACGTGGAAACGACGAACCGGTGCAACCTGCGCTGTCGCACCTGTCCTCAGTACTGGGGCATGGATGAGGAACCCGCGGACCTCTCTGCGGAGCAGGTCAGGCGGATCCTTGGTTCTTTTCCCGCTGTGCGGCGGGTGGTCCTGCACGGGATCGGCGAACCGCTGCTCAACCCGGCACTGCCGGAGATTGTCCGAGAGGTGAAGTCCACAGGCGCCCACACGCTGTTCAACACGAACGGCCTGCTGCTTCGCGGTCGAATAGCTCGCGGCCTGGTCGAGGAAGGCCTCGACGAATTGCGAGTCTCCGTCGATTCGGCAACGGCAGGAACCTACACCACCATCCGCGGGATCGACGGACTGGGGCGCATCGTTGACAACATCCGCGGCTTCACCGCCCTCCGGCAAGCTCGCGGGCGCGACAAGCCGGAGGTCTCCCTCTGGTTGACGGGAATGAAGACGAATATCACCGAGCTGCCTGCGCTCGTGGCGCTTGCCGCCGAAATCGGCGTTGCACAAGTGCACCTCCAACGGCTGGTGTATTCGGAGCGTGGACTCGCGCTCGAGGGCGAATCGCTGGTCGGCAAGCCGGACACGGCCGTCCAGGAGGTGATACGTCGGGCAGAAGCGCTGGCAACCCAGCTTGGGGTAATTCTGCGTGGTTCCGGCGAGGTTAGCCTTGGCCACCTTATGTCGCCCATGGAGCGGACAGATCGCCCCTACCAGGGCTGTCGAAGGCCCTGGACGCTCATGTACGTGACGGCCAACGGCAATGTCCTGCCCTGCTGTATCGCCCCGTTCACCGGTGTGCCATACGGCAGCATCGTGCTCGGCAACATCTTCAAGCAGACGGTTGAGGAAATATGGAACGGCGAACGCTACCGCCACTGGCGGAGGTCGATGCTGGACGGCGAGCCGCCGGCAGCCTGCGCGGGCTGCGGCGCCAACTGGAGCCTGTAAGCCGGGCCGCAATTGCCGTCGACGCCGCCTTCCATTTGGCAGCCTGGGTGGGTTCGGCCGCAGCGGCGGCAGTGTTTGCGGCGCTCGCCGTATCACGGCATCGCGCCTACGAAAGCACCGCCTACGACTTCGGGTTTTTCGACCAGATTGTCTGGAACACGTCGCGGGGCGATTGGTTCGAGACCTCGTTTCTCGAGTACAACTTCCTGGGCCAGCACTTCGAGCCGATCTTGCTCCTGTTCGCTGGCCTGTACCGATTGGGTGGCGGACCTGAAACGATGCTGGTAACTCAGTCGCTGTTCGCGGGCGCAGCGGCGATCCCGCTCTTCTACGCGACCAGGCGGATGGCCGGCAGCTCTGGCGCGGGACTGAGCCTCTCGTTCGCGTACCTGCTCAACCCCGCGCTGCACCGAGCACTCGACTTCGACTTTCATCCTGAAGTCATGGCCTTCCCGTTCGTGTTCGGGGCACTCTACTTCGTCGTCTCGTCCCGACCCCGCGCGGCCGCGATGGTCATCTTGCCGGTCCTCGTGCTGAAGGAGGATATGGCAATCCTGGTGCTGGCTTTCGCGGTGCTCCTGTGGCTGACCGAAAACCGCAAGCAGGCATGCGTCCTGGGCGTAACCGGAGTGACCTGGATCGTCGCGGTCATGTTCGTGCTGATGCCGTCGGTTCGGGGCGGGCCAAGCGATTTGAACCAGCGCTACGAATACTTGACCCGCAACACGGAACCGGCAACGTTGCTACCAGTCGGTGCAGGGCGCGCGATGGACCGGCTCGCGACGGACACAGCCGGCAGCGCGCTCAAGCTCGAGGTCAACCTCGCGGGGCTGCCGTTGCTCCATCCTGCCGCGCTGCTGGCCGCGGTGCCCGCGTTGTTGAACGGCCTCTCCGACCATCCACAACAAAGCCAGCTGGATCTGCACTACAGCACTCTTCCTCTAGCGCTCTCGTTCGTTGCCGCAGCTTTCGCCCTCGGTGATACCGCCGCCGGCCGGGGCTGGGCTCGGCGCGTGCGGGGGTACTCGAGTGGCTTGCGTGTGACGGCGGCCTGCTCGGTTCTCGTGTTCGCCTGTGTGGCCTCTTTCGTAATCAGCAGCCCGTACTCGCCGCTCGCCGAACGAAAGTCTCCCGACGCCCTGCACCGACAGGCCATCGCGACCGGACTTGATCGGATCCCCGCCGGTGCGAGCGTGAGCGCGCAGGGCACCTTGCTGCCGCACGTCTCTCAACGCAGGGAGGTCTGGGAGTTCCCGGACCTTCGCGAGAGTGAGTACGTCATCGTGGACTCCTCGCTGCCTGTAACAGCCCAGGCGGGCGCCGCGGGGTACGACTCCGTTTTGAGTACATTGCCAGCACGCGGGTACTCGACTGTATGGGAGTCGGGGACTGTCCGGGTCTTTCGGCGCGGACCAGGCGAATGAGGGTGGTGGCGATCGTCCCGGCATTGAACGAAGAGGAAGCGATTGGCGGTGTGGTGCGAGACCTGGTCGTTGCGGGCATCCACGAAGTTATCGTCGTCGACAACGGCAGCACGGATAACACCGCGGCTGTAGCAGCCGCGGCGGGGTCGACAGTGGTCTCCCAACCCGAACGCGGCTATGGCGCCGCCTGCATTGCAGGAGTGGATGCCGCTCCGGGCGCCGACATCGTTCTATTCCTCGACGGCGATGCCACCGAGGTCATGGGGGACCTTCGAGACATGATCTGCGCCGTCGCTCAAGGCAAATGCAAGCTGGCGCTGGGCGTGCGGACTCGACGGAGCGGGCGGAATGCGATGCCCTGGCAGCAACGACTCGGCAACAACCTCCTCGCGAGGTTGGCGAGCCGACTGACTGGGGTGAAGCTCACCGACCTGCCCTCCTTGAAGGTCGTCGACGGAGCGACACTGCGCGCCTTCGACGTCCGCGATCGACGCTACGGCTGGACAGCGGAGCTCATCACCCGGGCGGCGATGCGGGGGTGCGCGATAGCGGAATTTCCGCGAGGCACGAAGCCACGTAAGGGCCAATCGAAGGTTACCGGTTCAGTCCGCCGAAACCTCCGGGTAGGTTGGGCGATCGCCGTGACCATCGTCCGCGTGTGGAAAGAGGAGCGCGGCAATAGGCGGGTGGAGTCCCCGTGAGCGGCACGAGCGAACGCTGGTGGCCGGTCAGAGCTGGTCGCTCGCCACGAATCAGCCCGCAGTAGCGGCGGAGTTCAGCTCCGCAGATCGACGCCCCGCGAGACATGAGCCCCACTCACGACCTCGAGTGACACTCTTCGTCGAAATCAGCGGGTGGTTCGCGGTTGCGGCCCGAATCTGGCGATGCGGCGTGGGACGGCCCGCAGGTGACGAGTCAGAAGGTCGCCCTCCTGGTCAGACGGTCAACCGCCTCGGTCGCACCCGTGCTGACGCATTTCGTTATCGTCGAGCACAGATTCACAAGGTGAGGTTTGGTACCCCCGGAGAGACTCGAACTCCCAACCTTCTGATCCGAAGTCAGATGCTCTATCCGTTGAGCTACGAGGGCACTGCGAAGAAGGTTTCCGGCCCGGGCGGGGGCCAGGACGCCGGGAGCCTTCCACGTTCCATTGTGCCCCATGGCACAGTCACATCATACCTTCCGGTAGTGGGTCAGTCCCCACTACCTACCTTCCGGACACGCCCGCTCCGGGCGAAGGGCGCCGCATGTGAACCGCGTCACGTTTGAACCCCTTTTCGCGCGCCCTTCGACCGCCAATTCGCCCCCGTTGGGCCGTAAACTGGATTCGCGCCCGCGCTGATCCTACTTCGACCGAAGGGTGGGGCACCACGACACCATGGCCGATATCCGCCTCGAGGGCGTTTCCCGTTCGTTCGGGCCCGTTGTCGCCGTCGATTCCGTGGACCTTTACATCCAGGACCGCGAATTCCTGGTGCTCCTCGGACCGTCCGGCTGCGGCAAGTCCACCATCCTGCGGCTCATCGCCGGCCTCGAGCGGCCCAGCGCCGGCACCGTCTTCATCGCCGGCCGGGATGTGACCAACGTGCGCCCGAAAGACCGCGACCTCGCCATGGTCTTCCAGAGCTACGCGCTCTACCCGCACATGTCGGTCTTCGACAACATCGCCTTTGGCATCCGTCAGCGGGGCGTGAGCCGCGACGACCAGAAGGCAGCCGTCCGGCGCACCGCCGAGCGGCTCGGTATCGACGGCCTGCTCGGCCGCCGCCCAGCACAGCTCTCCGGCGGCCAGCGCCAGCGGGTCGCCCTCGCGCGGGCCATCGTCC
>JAHDWR010000078.1 GCA_023382755.1 Dehalococcoidia bacterium | reverse complement strand
CGCGGTTGAGCAAACCTGTGCCAGTTCCATAAACAGGAATGTAGTTATCGGTATGCCCGTGCCAGAGCATCCCGGACCCCTCGCGCGCCGGGCGCTCGCTCTCCCAGAGGACCGGGCGCACGGTACCGGCGTGTTCGCGCCGGAAGGCGAGCGAGAGTTCCTCGCCGAGGGCGAGCAGGCGGGCCATGCGCTCCTGTTTCACCCGGGGTGGGAGCTGGCCGGGGAGGCGGGCGGCCGTGGTGCGCGACCGCTGGGAGTAGGGGAAGCAGTGGAGGCGGGCGAAGCCCACTTCGCGGCAGAGCGCCAGGGTGGCCTCGAAGTCGTCATCCGTCTCGCCCGGGAAGCCAGCGATGACATCGGTGGTGATGGCGGCCCCGGGCACGGCGGCCCTGATGCGGGCAGCGGCGTCGACGAACTGGGCGGCCGTATAGCGGCGGCGCATGGCCCGGAGGGTGGACTCGCTGCCGGACTGGAGGGCGAGGTGAAAGTGGGGCGCCAGGCGCGGGTCGTGCCAGAGGGCGAGCAACTCAGGCGAGATGTCCTGCGGCTGGAGCGAGCTGAAGCGCACGCGGGTGACCTCGGTCTGTTCGAGGATCCCGGCGATGAGCTGGTGGGGCCTGCGAGGGGGATCGAGGTCGCGGCCCCAGGCGCCGAGCTGGGTGCCGGTGATGACGACCTCGCGGGCGCCGGCTTCAATGGCCCTGTCCACTTCGGCGGCGACCTGGGCAACGGTGCGGGACTCTTCGCGGCCGCGGGTGCGGGGGACGATGCAGAAGGCGCAGACATCGTTGCAGCCTTCCTGGGCTTTCACGAAGGCGCGCGTGTGGAGCGGCGTGGCGGCCCGAGAGGGAATAGGGCCGGGTGCGGTCTCGCCGGCGAGGAATGCCACGAGGTCGCGCTTATCGGCATCGCGTGTACCGGCAACGAAGTCGGCGCCCAGCGCGGTGGCGGCATCGAAGCCGGCCGACTGTGGGAAGCAGCCGGTGACGGTGACGCGGGCGGACGGAGAAAGGCGGCGGACGGAGCGGATGAGCTTGCGCGACTTGGCATCGGCGACGTGTGTGACCGAGCAGGTGTTGATGACGTAAGCGTCGGCTTCGCAGAGGCGATCGAGGACGTGGTAGCCGGAGGCGCGGAGACCGTGGGCGATCTCCTCGGAATCGGCCAGGTTGAGTTTGCAGCCAAGGGTGAGCACGGAAGCGACGCGTGGCATGGGTACAGGGTACGGGTGGCGGGGCAACAGGGTGAAGGGCAAAGAATACGCGTGAAGCGAAAGTAGGGTACGGTAGAAGAGGACACCGGCCTCGAGACAACGACCGGTGTTGACCCCCTTTGTGGCCGAGAAGTCCGGCCTCCTCTCAAGACAGCTACGCGTATCTTCCCGATTCGTCCTGATCTGTAGTGAGTCGCACCGGGCTATTGGCCGCAGCGAGGGCCGGCGGTACCGCGCCGACGTGGACCGCCCAGGAAGGAAACAATCGGAACCATGAACATCTATGTCGGAAACCTGAGTTACGACGCCACAGACAACGACCTCCAGACTGCATTTTCTGCGTTCGGCAACGTGCGCAGCGCACAGGTGGTGAAGGACCGGGAGACCGGCCGCTCGCGCGGCTTTGGTTTCGTGGAGATGGACGACCAGGGCGAAGCAGAATCCGCCATCCGGTCGCTGAACGGCACGGACCTCCGCGGTCGCGCGCTCACTGTGAACCAGGCGAAGCCCCCGGCTGAGCGTGGCGAACGCCGTGGCGGTGGTGGCGGCTACGGTGGCGGCGGCTACGGCGGCGGCGGTGGCGGCGGCTACGGCGGTGGTGGCGGCGGACGCCGCTACTAGGACTGACCCCGGCACAAAAGCGGGTCCGCCGGCATGCAGGTGCCGGCGGACCCATACCATACGAACGAGCGCGCCTCAGCGACGAGGCTTGACGAAAGGATGGAACCGCCAGTGCCGCCAGGATCAGCCATGGGAAATGAGACGAGCGCGATAGATGCGGAACACACACATCGCTGGCGCATCGAGGGGCAGGGCGGACCGACCTCGGCCGGAAGTTGCGAGTGTGGCGCGGCGAAGCAGTTTGCGAACTCCTGGGACCGGGAAGCGAGCACCTGGGCGGCGGCCCGGGGCCGTGGCAGCCGCAGCGCAAGCTCAACGCGCGACTAACGGCGGGTAACGTCGCGGCGTATTGAAACAGCGTGCGCGGAAGCGCACCATGCATGCACTTTTTCGATGGAGGCTCCGCCATGAGCGACGACCTGAGCAGGGTCCTGCGCGAGGCGCAGGAAGCAGCATCCGGACCAGCAGACACCGTCCTGGAGGCGCTCGCGAGCCGCGTGGGCGCGCGCGCGGGTGCGCATGCGGCCTTCGGCGACCCGGTGGACCGCGACGGCGTGACGGTCATCCCCGTCGCGAAGGTGAGGTTCGGGTTCGGGGGCGGTTCCGGCCGGGGCGTGGAAGAGAAGGGCGGCAAGGGCGAAGTCGGTGAGGGTTCCGGCGGTGGTGGCGGCGCTTCGACATCGCCCCTCGGGTTCATTGAGATCAAGGACGGGAGCGCGGAATTCAAGCGGACGCACGACCCGGTCTCGGCGGTGCCCGTGATCCTGGCTGCCGGGTTCACAGCGTGGCTGGTGCTGCGCGGCGTTAAGCGCATCGTGCGGGGCTAAGCGGGGGCGCGGCGAAGTTCGAAGTTCGAAGTACGAAGTTCGACGTTTCGGCCGGTGTCCCGGGGATCGGCGGGAACGGGCGCGGGGAGTGCTGGCGCTGGGCTACGGGCGCGTTTCGTGACACATTTCACATGGATTTCACGCGCACTGGAGCCGGCGGGCCGGGGGGCGGGTCTATACTGGCTTGGGTAAGAGGGGAAACACGCGGTGCGTACGGTCTTCCTGGTTACCCGCCACCCGGATGTGGCCCGCATGGGGCCGGAGTTGGAACGCGCCGGGTTTTCGGCACCGGCCATCGCGCCGGAACGGTTGGCGAACGATGAGGTGAGCCCCACGGCCGACGTCGTGGTCCTCGACCTGCGGGACATCCCCCCGGCAGCGTTCAACATCCTCAGCGCGACCTACGCCGAAGAGGGCGTCATCCTCATTGCGGTGGTACCCGGAGAGCAGATGGACCGCGTAACGGTGGACCTGCCGATCGACGATTTTGTGATGCTCGGGGCGCCGCCGGAGGAGCTGGCGCGGCGGATCGAACGGGCCCTGTGGCGCAAACACGGTGTGGATAGCGAGAACTACGTGCGGTGCGGCGCGCTGGCGATCGACCTTTCGAACTACCGCGTGACGGTGGATGACGAGCCGCTGGTGATGACCTTCAAGGAGTACGAGTTGCTGCGCTTCCTGGCGATGAACGCCGGTCGCGTGTTCACGCGTGAGCAGCTGCTGAACCGGGTGTGGGGGTACGACTACTTCGGCGGAGCGCGGACGGTGGACGTCCATATCCGGCGCATCCGTGCGAAGATCGAGATCCACGGGCACGCGTTCATCGAAACGGTGCGGAACGTCGGCTACCGGCTGGTGGCGGAAGCGAAGAAGGAACTGGCGGAGTAGAAGCGAGCGGCCAGGGTTGAAGACGGGGCGCGAAGGCCCCGGATATTCCTGTCCGCGGGCGGAGCCCGGTAAAGACGGCAGACCATTGTGTAGTTTAAGTGCGCGCAACGTTGTATAACGCAGTCCGGGACGACCCGAAAGGAGGCTCGAGACATGACCCAGACCATGACGCGCACACTGTACGACCGGCTCGGTGGCGGAGCGGGACTTCGCAAGATTGCGAGTGACCTGGTGGACGAACATCTCCGGAATCCGGTGATTGCGCCGCGGTTCAGCAAGTCTGACCCGGAAATGGTGAAACGGCTGGCGTACGAGTTTTTCGCCGCGGGGAGCGGTGGGACGGAGACGTACACCGGCCGGGACCTGCGGACCATCCACAGCGGGATGAACGTTTCCGAAGAGGAGTTCGTGGCCACCGTCGACGATGTGCTGAAGGTGTTGCACGCCAACGGGATTGGCCAACGGGAGCAGGAAGAGGTCCTGGCCATCTTCTGGACGCTCAAGGGAGACGTGCTGCGGATCTGACCCACAGGCCTATGACCTTACCCGGAACAGGACGGGTGGCGTGGGGCTGCGGTGGTTGGGCGGTTGGCGTGGCGGCGTTGATGGCATCCCCGCGCTTGCAAACGCGAGCGCCTATCAGGTGGCGCGGGAGGGGAGGATGGCTAGCCGCGGATGGCCGCGAAGAGTGCGGCGAGGTCGAGCGCGAACCCGGTAAGGACAGGCCGGGCATCGATAGTCGCGGGCGGGCGGTGGAACTCCGGAGCCTGGCCAGGGCGATAGACGGAAACGGTTTCAAGTTCGGGATCGACGATCCAGACGAGCAGGGTGCCGGCACGCAGGTAGAAGTCGACCCTCTCCGCAACGCGACCGGCGCGATCGTCCGGCGAGAGGACCTCGATGGCGAAGTCGGGGGGAGACTCGACAGGCCCGGCGCCCCCGGAAACGCGCTCGCGAAGCGTGACGCTCACATCTGGCAGGTAGACTCGCGACTCGCCGCGCTGGAGGTGCCGGAGTTCGGTATCCACGCGGGCCACCGGGTGATCGCGCAGGAACAGGCGAAGTTCCGTGACGAGTTCGACGACGGTCGCCGAATGTTTTGGTCCCGGCATCGCTTTCGGTACGACCTCCCCGCCAATCAGCTCCAGATAGGGCTTCGTCTCCTCCAGGGCGAGGAACTCATCGAGCGAGACCCGTGTGGGCGTTGTCATGCGCTCAAGTATGCCACGGCGTACGGGTGCGCGGAGGAGGGTTGGTCGGACGCGGAGTGGGGCGGCGGCGGGTGAACGCCCGCGGTGGGGGTGCTGGCCGCATCCCCGCGCTTCCTGACGCGCGCCCCGATGACGGCTGCCTCAGAGCGGCTCGTCGCACTCCATGCGGACGATGTCGTCGAGGGTTTCGCGGCGGGCGACGAGGCTGGCGCTGCCGTCCTCCCAGTAGACCTGGGCGGCGCGTCCCATCGAGACGTAGTTCGAGGACATGGCCGCGCCGTAGGCGCCCGCATCGTGCAACACGAGGAGGTCGCCGGGCTCGGGGCGGGGGAGGGCGCGCGGCTGGAGGAGTTCGTGGTCATCACGGGTGAAGACATCACCGCTTTCGCAAAGGGGGCCGGCCACCACAAACGGCTCGGGGGAGCGGTCCTGGCCGGCGCCGACGATGGAGATGTGGTGGTAGGAGCCGTACATGGCGGGGCGGATGAGGTCGTTGAAGCCGGCGTCGACCATGATGAACTGGTTGCCGGGCCCCTTCTCGTTCGTCCGGGTGGCCTTCACGTCCGTCACGCGCGCGACGAGGAAGGCCATGCCCGCGACCGGGTAGCGGCCGGGTTCGATCTCGATGCCGATGGGCCGCTCGGCGGCGGCCGTGAGCTGGCGGACGCCTTCCTGGAGGATGCCGCGGTACTCGTCGAGCGGGTAAGCCTCGGCGCCGGGCCGGTAGGGGTGAGGGATGCCGCCGCCGAGGTTCACCACTCGGGCATCGGGGTAGTAGGGCAGGAGGTGGGCGAAGAGGGCAACGAGCTTCTTCATGTTCTCGTCGAACTCGCGGACCTGGGGGCCGGTGCCAACGTGGGCGTGGAGCGCGACCACCGGGAACCCGGCCCGCTCGGCCAGCGCCTTCACGGTGGCGTGGTCTTCGTACCAGATGCCGTGCTTGGAGGATGGTCCGCCCGTATCGCAGGCCTGGACATGGCCATGGCCGAACCCCGGGTTGATGCGGATAGCGATGGGGCCCCGGTACCCGGCCTCGGCAAGCTCCCGGATCATGCCGGGGGAGCCGATGTTCGGGAGGATGTTGTTCTCGACGACGGCCTGGAGCGCGTTGTCGCGGAAGACATCGGCGGTATACATGACGACGGGCGGCTCGTTGCCCATGGCGAAGCCGGCGCGCCTGGCGCGGAGGACTTCGTTGCCGCTGACGGCGTCGATCCACATGCCGTGGGCGCGGGCGGCTTCGAGGACTTTGCGGGCGGAATTGGCCTTGACCGCGTAACGGCACTGGAGGCGATCGCCGCCGGTGAGCGCGGCCAGCTCGGCGAACTTCGCGTTGAGGATCGCGCCATCGTAGAAGTAGAACGGCGTGCCGACCTTCTCGGCGATCGCCTGGAGTGGGTACTGGGAAAGGTCCATGGGAGGAATGGTAGGACATCCGCTGATTTGGGATTGCGGATTGGGGATTCGGCGGCGCGGGCGGATACTGGGTGCTGATGCTGGAGTTCCGGGAGTTGCGACGCGAAGAGATCCCGTCGATCTGGGCGATCGACCGCGGGGAGCGGATTGAGAACATCTTTGTCGCCGGGCCTGGCGGGCTTGTGCTGGCAGCGGCCCCGTTCGATGTGCCGGGGTGGCCTGCCGGCAAGCCGGCCGAGCTGACGCCCGTGTTCGAGGCGTCGTTCGATGCGGGCTCGTGGTTTGGCGGGGCGTTTGCGGGTGGGCGGATCGCCGGCATCGCCGTGCTGGAGCATGGCTTCTTTGGCGCCGATGGGCGGACGTTGCAGCTCAGTTTCCTGCATGTGAGCGCGGCGACACGTGGGACCGGGGTGGGGAGGCAACTGTTCGAACTGGCGCGGCGGGAGGCGGGAAGGCGCGGCGCCCGGCGCATGTACATTTCAGCGACGCCGACGGAGCGGACCGTGCGTTTCTACCTGGCCCGCGGGTGCCAGGTGCTGGCAGAGCCGGACCCGCGCCTGTTCGAGCTCGAACCGGAGGATATTCACCTGGTATGCGAGGTGTGATTGGCATTCAGGGAGCCAGGTCCGCACCCGTGATCGGCGATGAGGCGACCCGGGCCGCGGGGTGGCGAGGATTCAGGCGGGCACGTAGAGGTTGCGGGTGCGGACGCGGTTCTTGCGGGCGTGGGTGTGGAGGAGCTGGTGGAAGGCGGTCAGGCGGGCGCGGGCCAGGCTGGCGTAGGTCGCGGGCGTGCCGCCATTCACGTTCAGCTGCTCGGTCGAGGATGAGGCAAGTTCGAGGGCCGCGTAGGCGGCGGCGCCGGTGGCGAGCACGTCCTCCAGGTAGGGCGGGAGCGTCGACTCCGTTTCGTCGAGCGTGTGGACCGCGGTGTAGTAGATGCGGGTGTCATCGCCATCCGGGGCGGTGGGGGTGTGGAGGACGAGCGTCCCCTGCCAGGCGGCGAACCTGACGTACGAGGGCGGGAAGCGGTCCACGGGGAACTCGGCCGCTTCGATTTCGAGCAGGCCGTCGAGCGTGGCGAGCGAGAGTTCGCGGCTGCCGGGCGTCGTCTCGAGCGTGGCGGTGAGTTCGCGCGGGATGGCGAGACTGAGCTCGGAGAGTGCGCGGGCGATGTGGCGGTCGAGGGCGCCGTCGTCCCAGCGGAGGGAATCAGGGTCGCCGAGGTCCTGGCGGAGGCGGGTACGGATATCGCTGAGAGTGGTCATGCGGCGGACGGTATCCGGGGAGCGGCGTAGCTCTGAGGGTCGGATGGCACGAGCTGGCGATTGCGGACAAGGGCGGCCATGGCACACTCGAATCACCCCTTTCGCGGAGCAACCCCAAAGCCATGCATCCGTGGCACGACATCGCGGTCGATCCAGAGCGGATCGAGACGCACCTTCCGGTGGTCATCGAGATCCCGGCAGGCAGCAAGAACAAGTACGAGCTGGATAAGGCGAGCGGGATCCTGAAGCTGGACCGCGTGCTCTACAGCTCGGTGCGCTACCCGGCGAACTACGGCTTCATCCCCCGGAGCTTCTGCGACGACGGCGACCCGTTGGACGTGCTGGTGCTGGGACAGGAGCCGGTGCATCCCCTGACGCTCATGCACGTGCGGCCCATTGGGCTGATGCACATGAAGGACCAGGGGAAGGCCGACGACAAGATCCTGGCCGTCCACGCGCACGACCCGGCGGTGGACCACATCAAGGAGCTGGAACAGGCGCCACCGCACGCGATGACGGAGATCCACCGGTTCTTCCTGGACTACAAGGTGCTGGAAGAGAAGGAGGTGGTGGTCGACCCGTTCCAGGGGCGCGAGCACGCGATCGCGGTGATCCGGCAGGCGCTGGCGGACTATTGGACGATGCGGGCGGCGGAAAAATGATTCGAAGGGCGAAGTACGAAGTGTGAAGGGCGCCGGGGTGGGCCGCTCTGTTCGTTACGTAACCGCGGCGTGGAGGAGGCCGGCGGCGATGCCGGCGAGCACCAGCCAGGCGCTATTCGGGTTGAAGCGGATGAGCACGGCGGCGGCGATGAAGAAGAGGCTGATGGTGTACCAGCCTTCGAGCACTTCGCCCGCGAGCTGGAAGGTGACCACCGCCATGAGCGCGAGCGCGGCGACGTTCACGCCGTCGAGAAAAGGGGCCGCCCAGCGCGAACGGCGGAGGCGCGGGACGAGCGGGTGCGTCAGGGTGACGAAGATGAACGAGGGCAGGAAGATGCCGGCTGACGCGGCCAGCGCCCCCGGCAGGCCGTCGATCACGTAACCCGCGAAGGCGGCGCTGGTGAAGAGCGGGCCGGGGGTGAACTGCCCGACGGCGATGGCATCGATGAGCTGCTGCTGGGTGAGCCAGCCGCGGCTATCGACGAACTCGGACTGCATGAAGGCGAGCAGCACATAGCCGCTGCCGTAGAGGACCGCGCCGATCTTGAGGAAGGCGAGGAAGAGTTCGAGGAGCGAGTAGGCAGCCGGGGTTGTGGCCGCGAACGGCACCGCGGGCCAGGGGACCGGGAACGGGAGGAACGCGAGGTCGCGCCGGCGGAAAGGCCCCCGGATGCGGTTGAGCGGCTGGCCGGCCTTCGGCAGGGGCGGCAGGCTGCGCCGGCTGTGCCCCGTGAGCAGCCAGATGGCGGCCGAGACGAACAGCATGACCGCACCGGCCCCGAGGAGGAGGAGGATTTCGTTCGCGCCAAGGAGGGCGAGGGCGACCACGACGGCGCCCAGGAAGAGGGTCTCGTAGCCGCGGAAGGCAGCGCCGCGGAGTCCCCAGATCGCCTGGATGATGACCGCCAGGATGAAGGGCTGAATGCCGAGGATGATGCCCTCGCCTGCCGGCGTGCTCCCGTATTCGACGTAGGCCCAGGCGAGCGCGGTGACGATGAGGATGGCAGGCAGGATGAAGGCAAGGCCGGCGAGCCAGAGCCCGCGCCAGCCGGCGCGCATGGCGCCCAGGTGCATCGTCATTTCGGTTGAGTTGGGCCCCGGGATGAGGTTGGTGACGCCGAGCAGGTCGACCAGGTCCTGGTCGGTGAGCCAGCGGCGCTCGTTCACGAGCTCGCGGCGCATGATCGCGATGTGGGCGGCCGGTCCCCCGAAGGCGATGCAGCCAAGGCGGAAGAAGTAGCGCAGGACCTCGGCAAGGGAGCCGGGAGGGGAAGGCAGCATGGTGGGAAAGCCTACCGCGTGTTGAGAGTCAGGGCTCCACGGCCCGCGCCGCTGCGCTGGCGGGGAGGTGGAGCACGCCATCCCTGGCGTGCCTCGGATTTGGGGGTGATGGCGCGGATGGGCTGCGCGTGGCCGCGTTCGCTCGCGGGGATTCGCGCACTTGCTGACGCGCGCGCCTGGGACGGAGCGGATTGGGTGGCTCAGGCGTGGAAGTTGGGCTCACGCTTCTCAGCGAAGGCGCGGCCGGCCTCGGCGAAGGCGTCGCTGCGGGCGGCCTGGCCGAAGATCTCGTCCTCGGCGCGGAGGACCGAGCGGAGGTTGTCGTTGGCGGCGTTCGCGTAAAGCAGGCTCTTCGCCCAGCGCACGTGGTGTGTGGGGTTGAAGGCGATCTCCTCGCCGAGCGCGAGGGCGGTGTCGAGCAGTTGTTCGTGCGGGACGACGCGGTTCACCGCGCCGATCCGGAGTGCTTCCTGGGCGTCGACGATACGGCCCGTGAGGATCATCTCGGCGGCGGCGGCGAGTCCCGTCACCTGGGGCAGGATGAACGTCGAGCCGAGTTCGGGCGTGAGGCCGATGCGGACGAACCGCATGGACACACGGGCGTTCTCGGAGGCGATGCGGAGGTCACAGCAGAGGGTGAGGGTGAAGCCGACGCCGATGGCGGGGCCGTTGATGGCGGCGATGAGCGGCTTCGAGCGTTGCATGAAGGCGGTGAGCGGTTCGCCCTCGGCGGCGGGGCGGCGGCCCCCGTCGGCCGCGCGGTCGCGGCGAAGGTCGGCGCCGGAACAGAAGCCGCGGCCCGCGCCGGTGATAACGATGGCGCCAACGGCCGGGTCTTCGTTGCATTGCTCGATGAGGGCGCGGACGAGGCGGGCCATATCGGGGGACCAGGCGTTGAGGCGTTCGGGGCGGTTGAGGGTGAGGAGGCCGACGCGGCCGCGGCGCTCGAATGTGACGTGAGGAGTTTCGGAGGGGGAGGTCATGATGCGGCTCCTGCGAGGAAGTACTGGATGGGCGGCACAGTATGCGAAGCGGTGGAGGGTGTCGAGGGCAGGCCCTGGCGAGGGTCGGATTGGATTTCTTCTGACTTTGTTCAATGTATGTATTGATTTTCTTAAGTCCCGTGTTAATCTCTCTCACTACGGAGGTATCGGTATGACAACCCGAACCGCATCGCCGCTGGCCCAGCTGGTGCAGCAGAGCATCACGGCCATCGGCTCGCGCCTGGCCTTCAGTGGCCGCGAGCCAGACCCGGAACCGCCATCGCGGACCGTCGACCAACTGGCAGGCGGATTGCTTGCCGCAATGGGGCTGCACGAAATCGCCGACGACCTGGACCTCGAATCCATTTCGCTCCTTGGCGCGGCGAGCGTGGTGGGCCTGAAGGTGATCGGGATGGCCGAGCCGGGCGTCTACCGGCTGGAGGACGCCATGTACGCGCTCGAGGACCTGCTCCGGCGGACGGCCGAACGGGAGACGAGGTAGTGGCGATGCACGAAGGACCCCTGCTCGACATTCGCAACCTGGAGAAGCGCTACCGCAGCGGCACGCTGGCGAACGCGGGCATCTCGCTTTCGCTGCACCCGGGGGAGGTCTTTGGCCTGCTGGGGCCGAACGGCGCCGGGAAGACGACACTGGTCCGCCAGGTGCTGGGCATGCTCCGGCCGACCTCGGGGAGCATCACCCTCAACGGGGTCGACGTAGTGGCCGACCCCGGCTATGCGCGCCGCAACATCGGCTTCCTGCCGCAGGGCCAGTTCGACCTGGAGGCGTTGCAGGTTGGCGAGTTGATCGAGTTCTCGGCGCGGCTGCGGGGGGTGCATCCCAAAGAGGCCCGCCGGACCGCCGACCGGTTGATCGAGCGGCTCGACCTGGGCGCCTTCCGGAAGACCTCCATGCACACGGCCTCGGGCGGGGTGCGGCGGCTGGCGGGGTTCGCGGCGGCGATCGCGGCGCCGGTCAGCCTGCTGGTGTTGGATGAGCCAACGAACGACGTCGACCCGATCCGGCGGCAGCTGCTCTGGACCACCATTGCCGAGCTTGGCGAAGAGGGCGCGACGGTGCTGCTCGTCACCCACAACCTGGCCGAGGCGGAACGGTTCATCGACCGGCTGGCGATCATCGACGGCGGCCGGATCGTCCGCGAAGGGACGCCGTCCGCGCTGCGCACCATCGTGACCGAGCGGCTGCGACTGGAGCTGGCGCTGGCTGGCGACGTGGCGCCCCACGCCGCATTGACGGCCGAGCACGGGAACCCTGGCTGTTTCCTCTTCGACCAGCGCGACCTGCCGGCGGTGAGCGGGTGGCTGGGCGCCCTGCGCGATTCGGGCCTGCTCACCGACTTCCGCATTGGGCCGCCGACGCTCGACGACATCTACGCGGCCGCGGTCATGCCGCCGCGCGGGCTGGAGGCGGTGTCATGACCTGGTTCACGCAATACCGCGACCTCGTCTCGATGCAGCTCCGGTCGATGCGGAACGAGCTCTGGTTCGCCGCGATGATCCAGGTCGTGCTCTCGGTGGGACTGGTCATCGGGTTCGGCTTCCTCATCCCGGATGTCTCGGAGACGACGGCGCTCTTCCTGGTGACCGGCACGGCGACGCAGGCGTTCGTCACGATCGGGCTGGTGATGCTCCCACAGTTGCTGGCCCAGGCGAAGGAAGCGGGCAGGATTGAGTACTTCCTGACGCTCCCCATCAGCCGGGAGGCCTACCTGCTGGCACTGGTAACGGTGGTCGCGCTGATGGCCCTGCCAGCGGTGGCGTTCACGGTGGTGCTGGGGGCGTGGCACTACGACATTTCGTTCCAGTTCGAGCCGGCGTTCATCCTGGTGGCGCTGCTGGCCGTGTTCTCGCTGGCGGGCGTGGGCGTGGCCATGGCGGTCTATTCGCCGCACCAGCAGGTCACGAACGCGATGACGCAGCTGATCATCTTCTACGTCCTCTTCTTCGCACCAGTGCTCCTGCCAAAGGAGCAGCTGCCGGAACTGCTGCAGTTCACCTCGAACTTCGCGCCGCCGACCTACGCCGCGGACGGCGTGCGGGCGACGCTGACCGACCTTCCGGGCACGCACCTGGCGCGGTCGCTGTGGGTAATGAGCGGGTTCGCGGCCGGGTCGCTCGTGTTGAGTGCCGTGGCCATGCGACGGCGTGGGTGATGGACTGATGAGGTGGCTCGAGCAATACCGCAACCTCGTTTCGGTGCAGCTTCGCGCGATGCGGACGGAAGTCTGGTTCGTCATCAGCTTCCAGGGGGCGATGGCGACGGGGCTGGTGCTGGGAATGGGCTACCTGATGCCGGAAGTCTCAGACACGACGGCGATGTACCTCGTCACGGGGACGGCCGCCCAATCGTTCGCCACGGTAGGACTGGTGATGCTGCCCCAGGTGGTCGCGCGCGGGAAGGCGCTGGGCACGCTGGACTACTACCTGACCCTGCCGATCAGCCGCGAGGCCTATCTGCTGGCGCTGGTGACGGTGGTGGCGCTCATGGCTTTCCCCGCCGTGGTGTTCTGCATCCTCTTCGGCATGTGGCGCTACGACCTGGCGCTGGATTTCGACCCGGCGGTGATCGCGGTTGGGGTGCTGGCGGTGCTCTCGCTCGCGGGGGTCGGCGTGGCGATGGCGGTGTATTCGCCCCACCAGCAGGTCACGAATGCGCTGACCCAGCTGGTCATCTTCTACGTAATCTTCTTCGCGCCGGTGTTGTTGCCGAAGGAGCAACTGCCGGAGTTGTTGCAGTTCACCGCGAACTTCTTCCCGCCGACCTACGCCGCGGATGGCGTGCGGGCGACGCTGACGGACCTGCCCGGCACGCACCTGGCGCGGTCGTTGCTGGCGATGGCGGCATTCGCGGCGGGTTCGCTGGCGCTCAGCGCGGTCGCGATTCGCAGACGCGGGTAACCGGTGGCACGGACCCGCTACCCCAAGGCGCGGCGCCGGGAAACCCCTCTCCCGGCGCGGCGCCATTTTCGGGTTCATGGGGCGCGCCAGTCCTCACGCACGGGAAGGTGGTGGTGGCTGGCGTTCGGGCGAGTGACGCTGCAGCACGCCATTCCTGGCGTGCCTCGGAGTCATGGTGGTCCGCCGGAGTCAGGCCGGGTAGCTCCAGGGGCGGGCCTGCTCGTAG
>JAHDWR010000077.1:10522-13552 GCA_023382755.1 Dehalococcoidia bacterium | reverse complement strand
GCGCACGAGTTCTTCGAGCCGGGCTTCCTGGCCGCGGCGAGGCTTGGCGATGGAAAGACGGATGTACGGCATGTGACGTTACGCCCCCTGTTGGCGCGAATGATAGGGAGTGGGGTTCGGTAGGAAAAGCGATGCCCCCGAGTGGTCCGGGGGCATGCGCTTTCAGGCCAAGAGGGTTGAGGTCAGAGCCGGAGCTTACCGTGGGACGGCTGGCGGCGGCGCTGGCGCTGGGGCAGGGCTGCTTCTTCGGCGGCAAGGTCGACCGGAGGGCTGGTGAGCACCTCGTGGACGTAGCCGCACATGATGCAGCTGCCGTAGGTGCCGTGCCAGTCGCGCTCGACGATCATCGAGCCGCGGCACTTGGGACAAGACTTGGGCGGGGCTTCCTGCAAAGCCGGCATAAACGATTCCTCCTCATCACGGGACGCAATTTGAATTCGAGGACAGAAAAAAAGACCTCGAAGCGAGCTACCTGCTCACCAGGCCTTCCAGACTGCCGACGGGGTTAGCTGACGGGCTCGGGCGGAAGGCGCCCTATTGGCTGCTCGTGTAGCGGCAGCCAAATTCGCCCCGAAACTGGGTCCCCCGTTGCGCCCCAAGGGCGCACTAGGCAGGTTGTGCACTGTTAACCGAGCGCTGTGAAGGACGCGAGCGGCCTTCGACTTCCGGAACCTACCAATCGAGTATAAGGGTGTCAACCCCTGTTTGGGAATTTCGTCACAAATTTACCGCTGAGTTGGCATAAAGGCTCGACGTAATGGGGGTTATCCCTGATCCGGGGTGGCCGGGGCGGCAATCATGCCGGCTTCGATCAGCTGTGCCGGGCGGCGGCGCCACACCCAGATGCAGGCGGTTGTGGTGGCGGCGCCGGCGACCCCGAAGGTATTGGCAACAATCCCGACAATATCCCCGCGCGCGACGAAGTAGATGAGCCAGCAGGAGAGGCCGGTGACCATGATGATCCAGGCAGGCAACGAGTAGCCCTGGACATCGTGGGTCCTGAGGATGCGGGAGATGTTGGGGATCCAGAACACCTGCGTGAGGATGACGGCTGCCCAGCCGATAAGTTCGATGGACAACCGGGATGCGCTCCTCAGTGGTGTTCGTGCAAGGGTAGGCCGTTGCCGGTTTACGGCCTACTGGCGTTGCTCCACCTGGAGCTCGCCTTCGAGGAGCGACATGACGAGGACATCCTGGTAGCGGCCGTACTTGAAGAGGGCGTCGCGGCGGCGGCCTTCGACGACGAATCCGACCTTTTCGTAAACGTGGCGCGCGCGTTGGTTTTCGGCGTAGACCTCGAGTTCGATGCGGTGGAGGTTCATCATCTCGAAGCCGAAGCGGCAGACGGTGCGCATGGTGTCGGTGCCGTAGCCACCATCCCAGGCGGTCTTGTCGCCGATGGCGATCCCGAGGGAGGCGCAGCGGCACTCTGGTGTCGTGTTGAGGAGGTCGACTCCACCGATGAGGCGGCTCTCGGCGAGAGTCTCGACGGCGAACCCCGCGTGCGCGTAGCCAGGGGCTGAGACCCTTTCGATGAAGTCGCGTTCGGACTTCATGGAGAGGGGATACCGCATCGCGAGGTGGCGAGTGACCTCGGTGTCGTTGAACCACCGGTACAGGAGCGGTGCGTCCTCG
The DNA here is from genome assembly GCA_023382755.1 of Dehalococcoidia bacterium. Classification (GTDB taxonomy): domain Bacteria; phylum Chloroflexota; class Dehalococcoidia; order Tepidiformales; family Tepidiformaceae; genus Amarobacter. The sequence goes on along the minus strand of JAHDWR010000077.1, from coordinate 11,917 downwards.
GGTTCGCGGGCGCGGAGGCGGATGAGGGTGCCTTCGAAGATCGACGTCATCGCGGTCCCTCCACGAGTTCTCCGCGGAGAAGGCCCATGACGACGATGTCGTGGTACCTCCCAAAGCGGAACATGGCTTCGCGCAGCACGGCTTCGCGCTGGAGTCCGACCTTTTCGTAGACGTGGATGGCCCGTTCGTTCGACGCGAGGGCGTGGAGATCGATGCGATGAAGGTTCATGACATCGAAACCGAAGCGGCAGAGGGTGCGCATCGTGTCGGTGCCGTAGCCACCTTCCCAGCAGGTCTTGTCGCCAATCTGGATGCCGAGGGTGGCCCCCCGGTTCTCGGGGCTCGCATCGAAAAGGCCGCAGTCACCGATGAGGAGGCCGTCTTCCTTGCGGACGATGGCGAAAAGGGCGGCGTTGAAGGAGGGGGCCACAAGGAGGCGTTCGCCCGCTTCCTTGCGGGAGAAGGGGTACTGGCGGCCAAGGAACTGCCGGACCTCCGGGTCGTTGAGCCAGAGCATCGCGCGGTCGACGTCTTCGGGTTCGTGGGCCCGGAGACGGATTCGCTCGCCTTCGAGAGGGCTGGGTACCATGGTTTCCTCCTGTCGGTGCAACGCGAAAGGCCCACCGGTCGGTGGGCCTTTGGCGATGCAGCGGGTGGGTGTTCGCCTACGCTCCTGAAAGTCCCCGGCCAAGCGTGCGGGCAATGTTGGGAAGCACGGCGGCGCAATCTGCGAGGGACCAGGAGGACATCGTCCGGGGAGCGTAGCCGATAGCGGGGCGGCCCACAATCAGTTGTTTGGAAGCAGTGTGATGCTGTTCACATACGCGGTCACCGGATGAAGAGGGGAGCGAAGGCGAGGGCGACCGACCCGCTGAGGGCGGCGACCACCAGCAACGCGGGCGCCACGGCATCGAAGAACGTCGCACCGATGGTTTCGCCAGCACTCAGAGCTGCCAGGGTGGCCGGGCCGGGCGGGGCACCCGGTACCGTCTCCTCATCCGGCCGGGAGATTCGGTCCGGTGCATTTCGGGCAGCGGTGGACCAGGCTGCGCCGGCAGCTTCGACCCACGAGGCGAGCAGCACGCCGCCGATGCCGCCACTGGCCATGACGCCGGCGATCACGAGCCAGCCCTCGTTTCCGCCGTCGCCAAAGGCGTAGCGGACCGCTACTGCAGCGAGCAGCGGGAGGCCGGCGCCGCAGACGGCAACCGGGAGCAGGGCGCGCATGGCGGAGCGCGCCGCGGGGTCGACGGCGGACCGGACCGGGGCGCCATTTTCGGCCGGGGCGTCCGCCTGCAGTTCGAGCGCGACGATGAGGCGCCCGGCGGAGCGGCCTGCACCGCGGACGGCCGCCGCCGCCGCGATGAGCGCCAGGGTGAGCCCGGCAAAGGCGGC
>JAHDWR010000077.1:0-10422 GCA_023382755.1 Dehalococcoidia bacterium | reverse complement strand
GCGTAACGCTCGGGGTCGTCGCCGGCGATGGTGGCAAGGCTGGCGCGGACGAGTTCGCCAAAAGCGAGGAGGGCGAGGACGACCGCGAGACCGGCGGCGCCGGCACCGTAGGCGCGCGCGAGGTGGGAAACAAGCTGGCCATCGCGGGCTATCGAATCGAGGGTGTCCGGGGCTTCGGAGTCCCCGTCGTCTCCCGGGGCGCGATTGACCGTGGGGCCGGCGGCGTCGGTGATGGCCGCGAACGCCGGCATGGTGGAGACGAAGGGCGCGGGGAGCATGAACCCGGCTGCCGCCACGGCAATGCCAAACAGCCCGGCGACAGTGCCGTCCGCGAAGGGAACATCTGCCTGGCAGCCGAGCACGAAAGCCCCGGCCAGGGCGGCGGCCAGGACGCCAGCGGTGAGCGCGGTAGCCTCGAAGCCGGCAGCGAGGCCGGTGATGACGTTCGAGGCCGGGCCGGACCGGCTGGCACGGGCAACCCGCGAGGAGGCACGGACCGGGCCCATGCGGGAGAACCGGTCGAGCAGCATGAGGACCGGGACGGCGGCGAGCCCGAGGACACCACAGAGGAAGAACCAGTACCAGGCATCGTCGAGCAAGGCCCATGTCACCGCGCCGAAGCCTGCGCCACCCAGGACGAGCGCCACGGCCAGTGCCCGGGCCATAAGGCGCCCGGAGGAGACCGCTCCGATGGCGAGCAACTGCGCTGTGAGGGCGGCCGCGATGACTGCGAAGACCGAAACGGCGCCGAGCACGAACGGAAGCAGCAGCCACTCGGTGAAGCCGGAGGCGGCGGCCAGGGCAACGCCGAGGAGAAGGGTGGCGACGGATTGCATCGCCATGAACTCGGACATGGCGGCGGTGCTTCCCGCGGCTGCGGCCTGCCGGCCCGCGGCAGCCGCGGCGTTGGCGGGCGCGGATGAAGCGGGGGCAGCCATTCCAGTACCCAGGGATGTCCCGTTCGCGAAGACGCCTCCAGAGACGCGCGTGACCAGGGCGTTGGTGGCCGGCCCGAGGGCAAAGGCCGCGAGGAGGTAGGGCGCCTGGGATGGAGGGTACCCCAGGATTCGCGTGGCGATGGCAAAGGCGCCCGCGAGCCCGGCAAGGTTGAGGCCGGCGGCCAGCAAGCCCGGGATCGCGGCAGCGCCAAGGGCGGCGCTCAAGGCCGATGAGGCTGAAGTGGATGATGCCGCCGCGACGCGCGGGACCGCGGAGGCCGCCAGCGCCATCCCGGTTTGGGCCGCCATGGCGGAGGCGAGGGCTCCCGCGAGGAGCGCGCCGGCAGCGATAAGCCCGATCTCGGCTGAGTCTTCGTAGTACCCGGCGACCAGGCCAGCGGCGGCCGCGGCCACCAGCGCAACCGCTCCGGCCGCTCCAAGCTGCCGCCGCGCGAGCGAGCGGATACCGTCGCGGACGGCGTCTCCGGCCGTGCGGGTAGAGTCCGTGCCCTGGTCGCGGCGAACGACATCGAACACGAACCAGAGGGCGAAAAGGATGGCGGCCGCGGCCGCGAGTGGGATCATGACCTGTGCGAGCAGCATGGGCGGCTGATCCTCCGGCTTCTCGATTCGCCCGGGGTTCCTTGAATCTCGACGGGCCACCCGTCGCACTCCGGCGGACGGGGAGGGGCGGAGTGTAGCAACGAGGGGACGGGGGAAGGAAGCGGGCGCAAAGAAAGGGGCCCCGGTTCGCACCGGGGCCCGAGACGCAATGACTGGCGAGGACTCAGCCGACGAAGAGCGGGCCGAAGACCACGGCGACGATCGACATGAGCTTGAGGAGGATGTTCATGGCGGGGCCGGAGGTGTCCTTGAAGGGGTCACCAACGGTGTCGCCAACCACGGCTGCCTTGTGGGCATCGGAGCCCTTGCCACCGAGGTGGCCGGCTTCGATGTACTTCTTGGCGTTGTCCCATGCGCCACCGGCGTTGGCCATCATGAGCGCGAGGACCGAGCCGCTGACGATAGAGCCAATGAGGAGACCGCCGAGCGCCTCGGCGCCGATGACCGCGCCAACAAGGACGGGGACAGTAACAGCGAGGAGGCCGGGGATGATCATCTCGCGGATGGCGCCATCGGTGGAGATGGCGACCGCGCGGGCGTAATCGGGCTTGCCGGTGCCTTCCATGATGCCGGGGATTTCGCGGAACTGGCGGCGGACCTCGTTCACCATTGCCATGGCGGCGCGTCCCACGGCACCCATGGTGAGGGCGGCGAAGACGAACGGCATGAGGCCGCCAAGCAGCAGGCCGATCATGGTATCCACCTCGAGGATGTCGATAGTGGAAATGCCAACGACCTGGGAGTAGGTGACCATGAGGGCGAGCGAGGTGAGGACGGCGGAGCCGATGGCGAACCCTTTGCCGGTGGCGGCGGTGGTGTTGCCAAGGCTGTCGAGGGCGTCGGTGCGCTCGCGCACCTCGGGCTCCAGGTGGGCCTGCTCGGCGATGCCGCCGGCGTTATCGGCGACGGGCCCGTAGGCGTCGGTGGCGAGGGTGATGCCGAGCGGCGCGAGCATGCCGACGGCGGCAAGGGCGATGCCGTAGAGGCCGGCGATCTCGTGGGTGAGCCAGATGGCGGCGACGATGGTGAGGAGGGGCACGGCGGTGGACAGCATGCCCAGGCCGAGGCCGCCGATGATGATGGTGGCGGGCCCGGTCTCGGCAGTTTTGGCGAGGTTCTGCGTAGGTTTGAACTCGTAGGCCGTGTAGTACTCGGTGACCGTACCGATTACCTGCCCGGCGACAAGACCGATGACCACGACCCAGAAGAGTTCGAAGGGCAGGTCGAGGATGAGGAGGGCGCCGGCGGTCGCCGCGAGGACGAGGCCGCTGGCGGAGAAGATGCCGGTGCGGAGCGCCCAGAGGAGCCGCCCCATGTTGGCACCTTCGCTCGTGCGGACGAGGAAGGTACCGATGATGGAGGAGAAGATGCCGAGGCCCATGATGAGCAATGGGAGCATGGCTGCCTTGGAGTCCCAGCCATCGGCATCGGCGGCATCGAAGACGGCGTTTTCGCCGCCACCGCCGATGATGGCGACGCCGGTGAGCGCCATCGCTGCCACGATGGAACCGGTGTAGGACTCGAAGAGGTCGGCGCCCATGCCGGCGACGTCGCCGACGTTGTCGCCAACGTTATCGGCGATGGTGGCGGGATTGCGGGGGTCGTCCTCGGGGATGCCGGCTTCGACCTTGCCGACGAGGTCGGCGCCGACATCGGCGGCCTTGGTGTAGATGCCGCCACCGACGCGGGCGAAGAGAGCGATGGAGGAAGCGCCGAAGGCGTAGCCAGTCAGAGGCTGGAAGTCCTGGGTGAGGAGGTAGACGACGCAGAGGCCGATCACGCTGATGCCGGTGACCGTGATGCCCATGACCGAGCCGGAGGAGAAGGCGACGCGGAGCGCGGGGTTGAGGCCTTCGCGCGCCTTGGCCGCGGTGCGGACGTTGGCCCGGACGGCGATGTACATGCCGATGTAGCCGGCGAGCGCGGATGAGACGGCCCCGAGGATATAGGCGATGGCGGTCCGCGGGAGGTCGGTCAGCTCGCCGCGCTGTTCGCCGAAGCGATCGAGGACGTCGTAGTCGATGAAGATGACGAGGATCACGGCGACGATGACGACGAAGCCGGCGAGGAAGGTGTATTCGCGGCGGAGAAAGGCGGATGCGCCTTCCTGGATCGCTTTGGCGATCTCCTTCATCAGGTCGGTGCCCTCGTCTTCAGCGAGCACCTTTCGTGCCGTATAGGCAGCGAAGAGGAGCGCGATCACGCCTGCTGCAAGCGCGATGTAAAGGTTCCCCATCTGGTCCCCCGGTTCGTGGATTTGTTGGTGCGCCTCAGATGACGGCCGAGGCTGGTAAAGCGCGCTGAATGCTACCAACCGGAAGTGGTAGGGGAAATGGCGACGGGGCGGCTTCGCGCAAGGGGCAAGGCGGCTGCATAGTGTGCAGAGCACGCCGACGGTGTGGAGGAATGAGATGCGAGAGGTCGCCGAACTCAACGGGGATGGCATCGCGGGAGAGCTGCGCGAAGCCATCCATGCGATCAACGAGGCGTTGGGTTCGCCGGTGAGCTTCCGGCCGATCGACTGGTCGCTGGAGCGGCGGGAAGCCTCCGACGCGGCTTTGGAAGAGGGCATTGAGGCAACCCTCGCGCTCGGAGCCGCGATGAAGTACCCGACGGTGACCGAGACCGTGAGCCCTAACCAGGTGATGCGGGACCGGCTTGGACTCTCGGTGATCCACCGGCCGTGCCGGAGCTACCCGGGCGTGAGCACGAACTACACGGGGAAGATCGACCTGCAGGTGGTGCGGGTGGCGACCGGGGGGACGTACGAGGACGCGGGCATGCGGATCGGCTATCACTCGGCGGTGAGCATCCGGGTGATGGAACGGACACCGGTGGAGCACGCGGCACACTTCGCCTTCCGGCTTGCGGAGCAACAGCGGCACAACGTGGTTTCGACCAGCAAGTACACCATCCAGCGGGCGGCGGATGGGCTGTTCGAGGAGGTGGTGGCCGAGGTAGCGAAGGAGTACCGGAACTCGACGCACAGCCGGGAGCTCTTCGATTCGCTGCTGGCGAAGCTGATCATCAGGCCGGAGCGTTTCGACGTGATCGTGTGCCCGAACGAATACGGCGACTTCCTGAGCGACATGGTGTATGGGCTGATCGGGTCGATCGGGCTGGGAGCGAGCGCCTCGTACGCATTCACCCCGAGTCACCAGCCGAACGTGGGCATCTTCGACCCCGCCGGGGGGACTGCCCCGGACATCGCGGGCAAAGGGATCGCCAACCCGTCGGGCGCGATCGAAGCGTATGGGTACCTGCTCCAGTACTGTGGCGAATTCGCGGCCGGCCGGCGGCTGGTGGACGCGGTCCATGACTGCATCGCGGGGGGCGAGAAGACGGGCGATTTGGGCGGGACGTTGAACACGATGGAGTTCACGAACGCGGTAATCCGGCGTGCTATCCCCGAGGCGTAGGGCGGCCGTTTCGGTATCTTGACATTCCGTTGTGGCAGGATCGGGGGACCACAGGCAGAGGTCCTCCCATGCGAAAGCCCCTTGCGCGGGTCCCGTGGCACATGGGCGCACCCGCATTCCTGGTCTGCGCTGTCGCGCTCGCCATCGCCACGAACCTGTTCGGTGGCGACTACTTCAAACGGACTTTCCTGGAAGAGGAGAACCCGCTGGCCGCGGGAGGCAGTGGCGGGCCGGCCGCAGTGGCGAGCGTCACGCCTTCCCCGGCGGCGGGTACGCCGGTGGCGGCGGCCACAACGGCGGGCAGCACCGCCCCAGCGGGGCCGGTGGTGTTGGCCAGCGGCATGTTCCGCGACGGGGCGCCGGGGCACCACGGCAAGGGCACGGCGAAACTGGGGCGGGACGCCGCCGGGAAGGCAATCCTGGTGTTCGAGGGCTTCTCCGTGACCAATGGGCCGGACCTGCACGTGATCCTCGGGGCGACGGCCGACGGCGGGGGTGAGGGGCTCGACCTCGGGGGGCTGAAGGCGACCGACGGGACGTTCTCGTATGAGGTCCCGGACGGGGCGGACCTGGAGTCGTTCAAGAGCGTGACGATCTTCTGCAAGTCGTTCCCGACCGTGTTCGCGGTCGCAACGCTGGAGGTGATGTGATGGAGGCAACTGCGAACCCGCTTACGCGCGCCGCGGGGGCGTTTCCCGCGCGCGCGGAACTCGCGCTGTCAATGGCCGGCCGCCTGGTGGGCGCCGCGCTCGCCCTGGGGATTGCGTTCGACCAGTCGTACGACCGGACTGAGGTGTTTGCGCCGCTGGTGGCGCTGATCGCCCTGGCGAGCTGCATCCCGGCGCCGCGCGGGGTTGCCGGATGGGTCGCCGGGGGTGGTTCGGGGGTGGTGTTCTATGCGGGGATGGTGTTCACGCACCTCGGGGCGGGGGTCGCGATGGCGGTGGCCGGTGCGGCTGCGGGGGCGGCAGCGATCGCGTGGAACTCGCGGACTGGCGGGACGTGGCCGGCCGCGATCGGATTCCTGGCCGCCGCAGGGCTGGTCGGAGGGGCAATGCTGGGCATCTTCTTTACGGTCGAGGGGTAGTGGCGCGGCGGCGAAACGGCTGAGTGGCCGCGCTTGCTGGCGCGCGCGCCTATGAGGGGATGGAGCGGATGGCCTGGCGCTGGACGATGGCCATGGTAAGGTCGCCGCGGGTTTTCTCCAGGATGCCGCGCGTCTGGTCGGTGGTGCGGCGGAGGCCACCGGTCATGGCATCGGGGAAATCGATGGTAACGAGGACCGCGTAAATATCGTCCATGGCATCGAGGATCTCTTCGCAGCCTTCGTAATTGCCGGCGCGCAGGCGGTCAAGGATCATGCGGCGCATTTCGCCGACAGCCTCGGCGATGCCGTTGAGGTAGGCGCGGTACTCGACGCCGAGTTCTTCGGGGGAGGGGATGGCGCCGCCGGAGAGCAACGCGAGGGTGGTACGGGCCTCGGCATATTCCTTCTGGGCGTCGTGGAGGAAGCCGGCGTAATAGACGTCGGCGTGGCCGTCGAGGGCGGCGACGGCGGCATCGCGGACGCCCCTGGCGTCGTCGAGCATGCGGGTGGCTTCGGCGAACTCGCCACGGTGGACCGCGCGGATGCTGTTGGCGCTCATGCGGATGATCGTGCGGCTGGCGGAGAGCGCCTGTTCGCGGGCGGCATTCTTCGCGGCGAAGTGGTCGAGGATGCGCGGGATGATGGTTTCGAGCGGGGTAGTGTCGCTCATCACGAGGGGTCCAATCTGTCCGGTTGGGAGCGGGGTGTTAGAGGTCCTTCACGGGCTCGGGGAGTTCGCCGTCACGGGCGGCGTCGATCATCTCGCGGGCGCCTTCGGGGAGGTCCATACCGTATTCCTCGAAGCGTTTTTCGACCCAGGAGCCGATCTGGCGGGGGTCCCGGTAGGCATCGGGGCCGCCGCCGTCGGATGGGTCGCCGTACTTATCGATGATGTCGGCGCGAGTGTAGGAGCGGGCGAACTTCGAGACGAGGCGCGAGGTCCTGGCGCTGCCGCAGTGCTCGCAGGGCGCCTGGACCTCGGTATCGATTTTGCGCGTGAAGAAGTTGGTGACCTTGCCGCAATCGCCGCAACGAAACTCGTAGATAGGCATGTGCCCATTGTCGAATGGGGGTCGGCGATTGTCGATCCCCCGGGCGGCTACCTGGCGGGGTCGAGGATGTCCTGAAACCCGTAGCCGGCGTGCGGGCCCATGAGGATGATCTCGTAGATGCCGATGCCCTTGCGGCGGCCCGCGGTGACCTGGGAGACCTGCTGGACGTGGAGGTTGGCCATGGGGGGTTCGGCGGCGAGGTCATACTGGCCGCCGTCGACCTCATCGGGGCCGACCCACATGCCGTGGCCCCACTTCGGTTCGCCGTAGCCGATGCCCTTCATGAGGAAGGAGTACATGGGCTTGATCTCGATGGCGAGTTCTTTGCCTTTCGGCGGACGCAGGGTGATGGTGGCGGACTCGAGCCAGCGAGTGCCTTTCTGGAATCGGAGGTCGTGGTCAACGGCCGTCTCCACCATGGATGCCTCGGGATACGGCGTAAGGATCACGCCGGATTCGTGCCAGCGGGTACCGTCGGAGTTTTCGGAAACGGTGAAGAGGGTGCAGAGGTCTTCGAAGTTGAGCGGGGCCCAGTTCCAGAAGAACTGGGGAGTTTCGGACGGGGGAGCTCCGCGGGGGTCGCGTCCGCCCACGTTGCGGATGCCCCAGGAGTGGTCGCGCGAGCCCCACCAGGTATCGGCGCCGAGGTCCCAGGATTGGCCGCCGGCCGAGAGCTTGCCGGACCAGGCGCCATGCTGGGTGACGCGAGTGTAGTCCATGACGGGGACGTTGCGGGACAGGCGGAGGAAGTGAGGTTCTTCGGCCGGGAGGGAGCGCGCCTGGCAGAGGAGGTCGGCGCTAATACCCCACCGGTTTTTCGCGATCTTGATGCGGAACTTCTTGAGGGGCTCAACGATCTGGACGGTGATCGGCCCCACGCGGGTATCCATGCGGTCGGTGCCAAGGAGGCGCGATGCGCGGACAAAGTACTGGATGCCCTTCGAGACAACGCTGAACGCCGCATCCATCACGCCGAGGTTCGGATAGAGGCCCATGGCGAGGGCGAAGTAGACCTCTCCATCGCGCCGGTAGCCGTTGAAGAAGTAGCGGTCGTAGAAGTTCCGGTCGCTGGTGGCGACGCGGTCAAAGGTGTAGGGAGTCTGGTGGATGAGGTAGTCGTCGGCGGGAGTGATGGCCACGGGCGTGCTCCGGGAAGGGGATGGCGTGCGCGGGGAGCCTACCGGAGTACCGCGGAGAGGGTCAAAGCGAGGGGAGACGCGCGGGAGGCCGGCACATATGTGCCGGCCTCCCGGAGGTGGGGCGTTTGACGACCGATCAGGCGGGACGGCCCTGCCAGGTGGGGTCGGTCTGGTCGAAGTACGCATCGGTACCGGCCTGGTGGCTGGTGACGAACGGGGCGTTTTCGGCCGAGTGGTAGTAGTTCCAGCGCATGTTCCGGGTGAGGCCAACGAGGGAGTAGGGCACGCCCGCGCCGTAGGCCTTGAGGAGCTCGCGCATGACCTCCTTGTTGGTCTCCTGGCGCTTGGCGAGGTCGAACTCGGTGACGAGGGAGTCGGTGAGCTGGTCAACCTTGTCGATTTTGACGCCGTAGGACTGGAACTGGGGTTGCTTGGAGTTGTAGGTGAGGTAGTTGAGGAGGGACGGTTCGGGGTCGGTGATTTCGGTGATCCATCCGTACCAGATGTTATTTTTGCCGTTACCGTATCCCTGCTTGACGATCTTGCCGGTGATTGTGGAGTAGGGCTCGATCTTGGCGGTGAAGTTGTTTCCGAGGACCTTCTTGAGCTGGGCAGTGATGAGCGCCGAGCCGCCGGAGTAGAGGCCCTCCCAGATGTCGGGAATGTCCACGACGATTTCGCCGAGGGCGGGGCCGCCACCGGCTTCCCACATCTTCTTCGCCTCGGCCTCGTCGGCGGCGCGGTCTTCGAGGTAGCCGGGGAACTTGATGAGCTCCCCTTCGTTGATGGCAAAAGCCGACTGGGTTGGCGGGTTGTTGCCGGCGAGGACACCCTTGCCCTGGAGGAGCGAGTTGATCAGCGCGCGGCGGTCGAGGGCGCGGAAGATCGCGCCGATGAGGTTGGGGTTGTTCCAGGGGGCGGCGCCGCCGTAGTAAGTGCCCGCCTGGGGGTTTGCCGAGAAGCTCTTGGTCTCATTGATCTTGCCTTCGAAGCGCTTGAGGAGGTCCTCGGCGACGGCATTGGCGTTGGGCGCGAAGGTGTCGAGCTGCTTCTGCTCGAAGGCTGCCTGCTGGGCCGCCTGGTCGGTGAACAGGTTGAGGTACTTGACGCCATCCCAGTTGACCTGGGTGTGGAACTTCTCGTGGCGGACGAGGCTGAGCGTGCCCTCGGCCTTGAAGTCGGTAAGGACGAACGCGCCGGTGCCGATGACGAGGTCGGCCTTCAGGTTGGCGTAGTCCTTTTCGAAGGCGGCGACGGCCTCGGGCGCCTGGACCTTGGTGTAGGCGCCGGCGAGGACATTCTGGAAGAACGGGTCGGGCCGCTTGAAGGTAACCTTGACGGTCTTTGCGTCGACCGCTTCGACCTTGTCCACAGTCTGGAAGGCGGACTTGCGGTAGAAGTTGGGGTCGTCGACGCCATCGGCTGTCTTGCCCGCGACATTGCGCTGGATGAACTTGACGACATCTTCGGCTGTGGCGGCGCGGCCGTTGACTGGCGGCTTGTTATGCCAGAAGACGTTGGGGCGCATGGTGAAGACGGCGGTTTGCGGGTCGGGTTGTTCCCACTTTTCGGCGAGCCCGCCGCCGATGACGCCCTTGGTGTAGCTGTCCCACTGGAGCACGCCGAGGTTGGTCCAGCCGAAGAGGGCGGAGACGGGCGTGAAGCGTGAGCGGTCGAGGTCGAAGGTATCCCAGGTGTTGCCGGCGCTGGTGAAGCGGACGGTGCCGCCCTTGGGCTTGGCGGCCTGTGTTGGTGAAGCGGCGGTGGTTGGCGATGCGGAAGTGGTTGTCCCGGTGCCGCCCTGGGTTGGCGAGGCGGCTACGTCGTCATCGTCGTCGTCATCGCCGCAGCCAACAAGTCCGAGCGCGGCGGCGCCGAGGCCCGCCGTAGCCGCTCCCCCAAGCAGCCTTCGGCGGGAGAGGCCCTGGCGGGCCATCCTGCGGGACCAGTAGTTATCGGTGCCTGACACTGTTGAGCATTCCCCCTCTTACTGAGTGCGCAACCTATAGCAGCGATAGATTGCTCAGCCGCGGAGTATACGCATGAGGGGCCCGTTGTGGACGGGTAAACGCGTGCAATTTCTGGCCGTAATCGAAAAATGGGGCGTTGAGTTTACTCAGCGGGTTCTATGACGGCGGTCATACTGCCCTTGCAGCCGGGCAT
>JAHDWR010000076.1:7500-13677 GCA_023382755.1 Dehalococcoidia bacterium | reverse complement strand
TAGGTCGAACGGATCGGCGCGGGACTGAACCGCAGGTGGGAGACGGTGGTCGCCCCGGACTTCTTGGAGTCGTAGACGAAGTAGCCCTGCGCGTAGAGCGGTGTCTGCTCTCCGATGATCTTCACCGTGTTCTTGTTGGCCCCCACGGTGCCGTCGCTCCCGAGGCCATAGAACACCGCCCGCACCGTACCGGCCGGCTCGTTGTGCCCGCCGGCGGCGTAGGGGAGGCTGGTGCGCGAGACATCGTCCACGATGCCGATGGTGAAGTGGTTCTTCGGCTGAGGTTTCGCAATCTCCGCGAACACACCCGCGACCATCGCCGGCGTGAACTCCTTGGAAGCGAGCCCATACCGGCCGCCCACCACTCGCGGGGTGCGGCTGAAGCGCGTGGCGCCCAGCGCCTGCTGCTCGACCAGCGCGGTCACGACATCCTGGTAGAGCGGCTCGCCGGGGGCTCCGGGCTCCTTCGTCCGGTCGAGTACGGCGATCGCCTCGACGGTGGCAGGAAGGGCGGCGGCGAAGGCTGCGCCGTCGAAGGGGCGGTAGAGGCGCACCTTCACCATGCCCACCTTTTCGCCCTGCGCCCGCAGCGCTTCCACCGCTTCCTCGGCGGCGCCGCAGCCGGAGCCCATCAGCACGACGACGCGGGTGGCATCGGGTGGGCCAACGTACTCGAACGGCTGGTAGTGGCGTCCCGTCTCGGCCGCGAACTCGGCCATGGTCTCGCTCACCAGGCGCGGCACGGCCTCGTAGAAGGGGTTGCACGCCTCCCGCGCCTGGAAGAAGACGTCCGGGTTCTGCGCGGACCCACGAAGGACCGGGCGGTCCGGCGTGAGTCCGCGCTCGCGGTGAGCGCGGACGAGGCGTTCATCGATGAGCGCGTGGACCACGCGGTCATCCATGCGCTCAATCTTGTTCAGCTCGTGGGAGGTGCGGAACCCATCGAAGAAGTGGACGAACGGGACGCGGGACTTGAGGGTCGCGGCGGTGGCGATCAGCGCGAAGTCATGCGCTTCCTGCACCGAGGAGGCGCACAGCATGGCCCAGCCGGTGCCGCGGACCGCCATCACGTCGCTGTGGTCGCCGAAGATCGAGAGCGCGTGGGTCGCTACCGTCCGCGCAGCCACGTGGAGCACGGCCGAGGTCAGTTCGCCCGCGATCTTGAACATGTTGGGCATCATCAGGAGCAGGCCCTGGGACGCCGTGAAGGTGGTAGTGAGCGCGCCGGTTTGGAGCGCGCCGTGAACCGCACCGGCGACGCCGCCCTCGCTCTGCATCTGCACCACGCGGGGGACCGTCCCCCAGAGGTTCGGCCTCCCGGCGACGGCCCATGCATCGGCAAGCTCGGCCATCGGAGAGGATGGGGTAATCGGGTAGATGGCGATGACTTCCGCGGTCCGGTAGGCGATGTCCGCGGCAGCTTCGTTGCCATCGACAGTAATCGTCGCAGCGTTCACCCGGTGCGCTCCTCGCTTTCGGTTGGATTCCTGTGAAGCGCCAACGGGGCGTCAACTCGAGGCACCCGTCCAGCCTACCGATGCTGCGAAGGGAACGCGACGGCCGATGTGTGCGAATTCCACGGCCACCCGGTCGAGCATGGGGACCGGGTGGCCGCGGCGACTATGCCTGGAACGCAGCATCGCCCGGCGTCCACGCCGGGCGATGCTTGCGCCGAGCGGGTGCCGGCTCAGGCGATGAACAGCGGCGCCAGCACGAGCGTGATCGTGCTCAGGAGCTTCACCAGGACGTGAAGGGCGGGCCCTGCCGTGTCCTTGAATGGGTCGCCGACGGTATCGCCAACAACTGCCGCTGCGTGGAGTTCGCTGCCCTTGCCGACTACCGAGCCGTCGGGGTTCGTCATGCCGCCGGACTCGATGAACTTCTTGGCGTTGTCCCAGGCGCCGCCCGCGTTGTTCAGGTACGTCGCCAGCAGCACGCCGCCAATGGTGCCGACCATCAACATGCCGGCCACCGATTCCCACCCGGCGTTGCCGCCGAGGGTGAAGCGGAAGACGACGCCGACGAGCACCGGAAGTCCAACCGCGAGGATGCCGGGCGCCACCATCTCGCGCAGCGCCGCCGAGGTGGTGATGTCGACGGCCCTCGTGTAGTCGGGCCGGACCTCGCCCGTCATGATGCCCGGGTTTTCCCGGAACTGGCGGCGGACCTCGTCGATGATGCTCCCCGCCGCGCGGCCCACCGAGCGGATAGCCAGGGAGCTGAAGAGGAACGCCAGCATCACCCCGAGCAGCGCGCCCACGAACACCTGCACCTTCCCGAGATTTATCGGCATGATCCGGGGCAGTGGTGCGGGGCTCGTGGTCAGGCCCTCGGCCTGCGCCGCGGAGATGTCCCCGTCTTCGATCTGGTTCCGCAGGAACGCCGCGGTTTCGCCTTCGTCGGCAACAGCCAGGCGTTCGATGTCGTTTTCTTCAAAGCCCCGGTCCTCGAGGTCGGCCGTGTAGCTCTCGATCGATTGGGCCACGGCTGCCTCGGCGTCATCACCCTGGATGAGGCCCAGGTCGCGGATCCGGTCGGCGTAGACCCCGGAGTCGGCGACTGCCTGGTGTCCAAATTCGACGCGGATCTCGTCGAGGAAGGCGGTGAAGAGGAGGAACGCCGCCAGGGCCGCCGAACCGACGGCGTAGCCCTTGGTGAGGGCTTTGGTGGTGTTGCCCACGGTGTCGAGCGCGTCGGTAATCTCGCGGGCCTCGGGACGCGTGCCCTCGGCCATCTCGGTGATCCCGCCGGCGTTATCGGTAATCGGACCGAACGTGTCCATCGCCAGCACGTAAGCAGCCGACATGAGCATGCCCATGGTGGCGACGGCCGTGCCGAACACGCCGGTCGAAATGTTGCTCACGTTCTCCAGGTCGGCCTGCTGGCCGAGGACGAACGAGCCCACCAGCGCGGCCCCGACGGTGATGGCGCTGACGGCGGTTGTCTCGAAGCCGACGGCTGTCCCGATGATGATGTTCGTGGCCGAGCCGGTCCGGCTGGCTTCGGCGATCTCCCTGACCGGGCGCCACGAGCCGGCCGTGTAGTACTGGGTGATGTACACGAACGCGATCCCCGTCGCGATGCCCACCAGCCCGCAGAAGAAGAACCAGTACCAGACATCCTCCAGCATTGCGTAGCAGGTGATGCCCAGGCCGATGATGCTGAGCACGGTGATCACCCAGTAGCCGCCGTTCAGGGCGCCCATCGGGTCCTTGATCCGCCGCGACCAGAACGGGACGGTGAACATGCCCGCGATGGTGGCGAACACGCCGAATGAACGCAGCACCAGGGGGAAGAGGATCCACTCCACGCGGCCGGTCGCCGCAAAGATGGAGACACCCAGGATCATGGCGCCGATGTTTTCCGCGCTCATGGACTCGAAGAGGTCAGCGCCGCGGCCTGCACAGTCGCCAACGTTGTCGCCGACGAGGTCGGCAATCACGGCGGCGTTGCGAGGGTCGTCCTCTGGAATCCCGGCTTCGACCTTTCCGACGAGGTCGGCGCCCACGTCGGCGGCCTTCGTGTAAATGCCACCGCCGAGCTGGGCGAACAGGGCGACGAAGCTCGCCCCGAAGCCGAAGCCGACAATCAGGAACGGGGCGTCGTCGATCGGGTGTCCGAGGACCTTGCTGTAGATCGCGAAGATACTCGACACGCCGATCAGGCTGAGCGCGACCACCAGGAACCCGGACACCGCCCCACCGCGAAGTGAGACGTTGATGGCCTCGGAGAGGCTGCGCTGGGCCGCGGATGCAGTCCGCCCGTTGGCCCGCACGGCGATCGACATGCCGATGTAGCCCGACACGCCGGACGCGAGCGCCCCGACGATGAACGCGACAGCCGTGAGGAGTCCGATCTCCCCCGACTCCTTGAAGACCGCGACGATCGTGCCGACGGCGGCGCTGGTGAACAGCGCAAGGATGCCGATCGTGCGGTACTGGCGCCGCAGGAAGGCGTTCGCCCCTTCGAGGATTGTGTCCGCGACGGCCTGCATTTCAGGCGTGCCTTTGTCGCGGCGAAGTACATCGCGAGCCAGCCATGCGGCGTAAAACACCGCGGCAACGCTGGCGAGCGGGATCATGACTTGTGCGAGAAGCACCTTTTTACTCCAGGAGTTGAGGAAGGCGCAGCCGCGGATGGCCACCGCCCGGTCTCGCGGGCGCGTGCTTCACCGTGGAAGCGTGGGATGGCTACGGCTTGAGGCGCGCGAGGATCGCCTTCAGGCGGTCCTCATCGGCGTGGAGCGATCTCCGCCACTCGAAATTCTCGGTGTTCGAGATCTCCATCCTGAGGTTGCCGAGATGGGTTTCGAGGATGCGCCGGAGCAGTTCTGTGTCGGCCGCATCGAGCTCAAGCTGCACTGCGGGCCTCCAGTGCCGGGCGGCCGGCTCCGGGGGGAGCCCCGGGAGGTGGCTGGGTACTGGTCATCGACCGGTGGATCTCCCTCCAACGGAGGTGATGCGACCGCATGAACCAGCACCGGGGCAAGAGGGAAAGTACGTACATCGAATACCCCTGCGTCTGGAATTTGGCCGCAGGGGGTCTGCCCGTCCCTGGTGGTGGCGGACAACATGCGCGGTCAGAATCGCAAGCCCGCCTGCGATTGCCTTTTCCCGGCCCCTCTGCGCTGCTTGCGATCCTACCGACCGGCAACACCACAGCCAAGTTGGTGTGCTGGTTCACTCGCGTGATCGATCAGTCCGTCGATGAATCCGCCGGGCGCCGGCCTACCCCGCCCGGGCGATGGCATCGACGACGATGGCCGCGAGGGCCGGCTCGCCTGCCTCCTCGAACCGGTACCGCGCACGCACTACCGGTTTCGAGGCACCGGTCAGCGAGGCGAGGTCCAGCGGGGTGCCCGACACGACAACCTCCGCGGCCGAGGCGTCGATGGTCTCGCGCAACGCCGCGATTTGTTCGGGACCGTAGCCGACGGCCGGGAGGACCCGTCCGATGTGCGGGTAGGCCGCGTAGACATCGAGGATGGATGGCGGTGCGCTCGCACGCGGGTCGACGATCTCCCCGGCTCCCGCATCGCGCGCGGCGACGTAGCCGGCGCCAAACGCCATCCCGCCGTGGGTGATGGTTGGCCCGTCGTCCACCACCAGCACCCTGCGTCCTCTGACCGCGTCCGGCTCGTCCAGCCGGATCGGGAGCGCCCCGCGGACGAGGCGGGCGCCGGGATTCAGGCGGCGCGCTGCAGCCTCCCCTTCGGCAATTTGTTCGGCCGTCGCTACGTTGACCTTGTTGATCACGATGACGTCGGCCATCCGCAACACCGCCTCGCCCGGGTGGTACGCCTCCGCCTGGTCTGCCCGGAGTGCATCGAGGACGGCAATGTGGAGCGTGGGCTGGAAGAACGGGAAGTCGTTGTTCCCGCCGTCCCAGACGATGACATCGGCTTCGGCCTGGGCCGCCCTGAGGATGTCGCCATAGTCCACGCCGGCGAACACCACCAGGCCGGCGGCGACATGCGTCTCGTATTCTTCCCGTTCTTCGGCGGTGCATTCGGCAGTGGCGATATCGGCGGCCGAACCGAACCGCTGCACCCGTTGCCGTTCGAGGTCGCCATAGGGCATTGGGTGCCGCACCAGAGCCACCCGGCGCCCGCCAGCCACCAGCAGGCGGGCGATCCAGTGCGACAGGGGCGACTTGCCCGAGCCCGTCCGCGCCGCCGTCACCGCGACCACCGGGACCGCGGCGCGGAGAGACGTACGCTCCGGCCCAAGCAGCTCGAAGCTTGCGCCGACGGCAAGTGCGCGCGAGGCGAGGTGCATCACGTGCTCGTGGGTCACATCGCTGTAGGCGAACACCACCTGTTCGACGCCGTTCGCGCGGCAGAGGGCTTCCAGGTCCGCCTCGTCTTCGATCGGGATTCCCCGCGGGTAGAGCGGGCCGGCCAGCCCTGGCGGGTAACGCCGGTCGGCGATGCCCGGGATCTGCGCCGCGGTGAAGGCGACGACTTCGGTCCCGGGGTCGTCGCGATAGGCGACGTTGAAGTTGTGGAAGTCCCGCCCCGCGGCCCCCAAAATGACGGTCCGGACTCGAGTGTTCATCGCGCGGCCTCCCAGAAGGTAACGGCGGGCTGGTGGTCCACGATTCGGGTCCCGGCTTCACCCGCGAGCATGGCGGAAGCCGCATCGAGCGCCCCGATCACCGCGGGACGGCCCGTGGCTT
>JAHDWR010000076.1:0-7490 GCA_023382755.1 Dehalococcoidia bacterium | reverse complement strand
TTCGACAAAGCGCAGCGCGGCTTCGACCTTGGGCCCCATCGAACCCGGAGCGAACGAAAAGCCCCGCATCGCCGCGGGGCTGGCCGCGCGGATGGGACGGCTCGCCGGGTCGCCCCACCGTTCCTCCACGGCCGCCACGTCGGTCAGGAGCAGGAGCGCGTCTGCTCCAAGCTCGCGTGCCAGGAGGCTTGCTGTGAGGTCTTTGTCGATCACCGCTTCGACTCCGGCCAGCCGTCCTGAGTCACGGCGCACGACGGGCACGCCCCCGCCCCCGGCCGAGATCGTCACCACCGCGGCAGCAACGAGCGCACGGATGGCCTCGAGTTCCATGATCTCAAGGGGTTCGGGCGACGGGACCAGGCGTCGCCCGCGCTCCGCTTCGAAGCCGAATGTCCAGTCCCGCTCGCGCGCGAGCCGCTCGCAGTCTTCGCGGGTGTAGAACGGGCCGATGGGCTTGCTGAGGTGCTGGAAGGCGGCATCGCCGGCGTCGACGAGGACCTGCCCGAGGAGGGTCGTCACTGCCCGGCCCGGCAGTTCGTTGCGGATCGCCAGCTCGAGGAGGTAGCCCACCATCCCCTGTGACTCGGCCCCCAGGATGTCGAGCGGAAAGCCGGGCGAAATACCGGACGAACCGCTTTCGAGGGCCAATAGACCGACCTGCGGGCCATTGCCATGGGTGATGACCAGGGAATGATCCCGGGCGAGTTCCGCGAGCGCCCGGCCGGCTACCCGGGCGTTGCGCTCCTGCGCCTCGGCTCGCAGCGGATCACCGCGGCGAAGCAAGGCGTTGCCCCCGACTGCCGCAACGATCAGCATGCAGGTCCCCCTCCGGCCACGCTGGCCGCACACCCCCGCTGCGTTCGATCGAGGCGCCAGACGCTCATCGCCTGCCTACTATGCCACGCCGCAGCTTCCCGCCGCCTGCAACCCGCAAAACCCCGGCGACAGCGTTCGTTAGTCGCGGCAGGAAGGGCCGAACGGCCGTGTCGCAGGCGCAGCGTGTGTGCAAGTGTCGCAGCGGGAAAGGGTAAGCATGTCGGTGGACGCATCCCGCAACCGCGCCCCTGCAACGCCGCTCTTGCGGAGCGGCGAGGCCCTGTTCGCGGTGGATGCTACACAACGGGTGCTGACCTGGAACAACGGCGCCGTCCGCCTCTTCGGGTATCCGGCTGCGCTGGCCCTGGGGCAACAGTGCTTTGGGCTGCTCGCATGCACGGACGAGCATGGCCGCCGATTCTGCCGGTCGAACTGCCCGGTGATCCGGGCACTGCGGACGGGCGCCGAACCTCCGCCGCTCCAACTCCGGGCTCGGATGCGCGGGGGCGATCGCGTGCCCATCGAGGTGAGCACGATCGGGCTCTCGCTCGGAGGCGTGCCCGGAGCGGTCATCCACCTGTGCCGGCCGGCCCAGGCGGCCAGCGCGCTTCGGGCCTGTGCGCCGCAGCGGACGTCGATCACCAACCGCGAAGAGCAGGTGCTGGCTGCCCTGTGCCGGGGCGCCACGACAGAAGAGATAGCGCTGAGCCTCGGCGTATCCCCGATCACGGTGCGGAACCACGTGCAGCACCTGCTGGCGAAGCTGGCGGCGCACAGCCGCACCGAGGCCGTGGCGATGGCCTACCGGGACGGCCTGCTGAGGTAGCGAAACACCCCGTCCTGCCTATTCGTCCATCGAACTGATGGATATGCATCACGACGGTCGTGGGGCGCGAAGCGTCTAATGAACGCGAAACGACCATGGCGACCAAAACGGCAAATCCACTCTTTGGATACGCCGGGTTGCTGACCCGGCGAGAAGTTGCGGCCCGCTTCGGCGTGGCTCCGCAGACGGTTACGCGATGGGCGAACGAAGGCATCCTGCCCTCGGTTCGCACGCTCCACGGGCAGCGGCGGTACCCGGCGGATGAGGTGGAACGGCTGGTGTCGTCCATGTGGAAACACGCAGGCGCGTCCTGTGACCCACCCGGCCGCGAAAGTGCAGCTGGAGAGACGGAGAAAGGCTGACGAATGCAGTGAGAACCATAACGATCCGGCGGGCGCTTGATGCGGAGATAGAGCAGTTTCGCGTCCCCCGCGGGCAGGTCTTCATCATCCCCAACCGGTGCAAGGACTGCCAGTTCTGCATCGATTTCTGCCCCGCCGATGTCCTCGAGCGCTCGGACGACCTGAACGCGAAGGGCTACCACTACGCCGTTGTCGCCGAAGGCAAGGAAGACGCCTGCGTGAACTGCCGCTTCTGCATGCTGGTCTGCCCCGAGTTCGCCATTTTCTCGGACGAGGTGAAGGAGGTTGTGCGTGCCAGCCACTGAGCAGCGAGTGCTGACCGGGAACCAGTTCATGAACGGCGACACGGCGTGCGCCGAGGGAGCGCTGGCCGCGGGCTGCCTGTATTTCGGTGGATACCCCATCACGCCCTCGACCGAGATCGCCGAACGCCTTGCCAGGCGCCTCCCGGCCGTTGGCGGCGCCTACGTGCAGATGGAGGACGAACTCGGCAGCATCACCTCCGTCATCGGCGCCTCGTGGGGCGGAGTGCGCTCAATGACGGCAACATCGGGCCCCGGCTTCAGCCTCATGATGGAGGCGATCGGGCTTGCCGCCATGACGGAGACGCCGTGCGTCATCGTGAACGTGCAACGAGGCGGGCCTTCAACCGGGCTCCCGACACTCGTCGCCCAGGCCGATGTGATGCAGGCGCGCTGGGGCAGCCATGGCGACATCCAGAGCATCGCGCTCGCGCCGAGCTCGTGCCAGGAGATGTTCGACCTGACCGTGCGGGCGTTCAACCTGGCGGACCGCTTCCGCCACCCCGTGATCATTCTCGCCGACGAAGCCATCGGCCACCTGACCGAGCGCGTGGTCATCCCCGAGGCGCGCGCCATCCCGCGGGTGCGGCGCCACGAGCAGTCGCTCCCGCTGCCCGCCGCCTACGAACCCTACCGGGCGGTCGATGCGACGCTCGTCCCGCCGATGCCGGTGCCCGGCCGCGGGATTGGCGCGCACATCACGAGCCTGACCCACGACGAGCGTGGCTACCCGGCGACCGACGCGGCCACCCACGACCGCCTGGTGCGGAGGCTCAGCGACAAAATCGCCCTCCACACCGATGAGATCGTCGAGGTCGAAGAGTCCGGGCTGGAGGATGCCGAAGTTGCGGTGGTCACGTTCGGGAGCACCGCCCGCACCGCAAAGCGGGCTGTCGCGCTCGCGCGCGAGGCCGGGATCCGGGCCGGCATCCTGAGGCTGGTATCGCTCTGGCCCTTCCCCGAGGAGCAGGTGAGAGCCCTCAGCCGCCGGGTCGATGCGCTCGTGGTCGCCGAGCTCAACCTCGGCCAGGTGCGGCGCGAAGTCGAGCGGGTCTCGGTGGCACCGGTCACGGGCGCCCACCACGCGGGCGGGGCGCTGATGCCCCCCGATCTCATTCTTCAATCCATCAAGGAGGCAATGGGCTATGGCCAGGGAAATGGTCGTCGATCGGCATCCGACAGACCTCTTGCTACGGTCTGATCGCCTTCCCCACATCTGGTGTCCGGGCTGCGGGCTGGGGTCGGTCATGTCGTGCTATACCGATGCGCTCCAGGCATCCGGCATCCCGGTCGAGCGGCACGTGTGCGTTTCCGGGATCGGCTGCACCGGGCGCGTCGCCGGCTACCTCGTCCTCGATTCGTTCCATACCACGCACGGGCGGGCCATCCCCTACGCGCTGGGGCTCAAGGTCGCCAACCCCGATTTGCAGGTGACCGTCTTCAGCGGCGACGGCGACCTCTCGGCCATCGGCGGCAATCACCTGATCCATGCGGCCCGGCGGAACATCGACCTCACGGTCATCTGCGTCAACAACTTCAACTACGGCATGACGGGCGGGCAGGCCGGACCAACCACTCCCCAGGGTGCGGTCACGGCGACATCGCCGGATGGGAACTACGAGGAACCTTTCAATCTGCCCGCGCTCCTGGCCACCGCCGGAGCCGTCTACGTCTCGCGATGGACATCGCTGCACGTCCGCCAGCTGCGGGACTCGATGCGGGCCGCGTTGCGGAAGCCCGGATTCAGTTTCGTCGAGGTGCTTTCGCCATGCCCCATCGGGTTCGGGAAAGCGAACGACCTCGGCGAAGGGCGCGACGAGATGTGGTTCTACCGGCGGAGGAGCGTGGTCGACCACAACGCCAGGCTCGAGGACGTGGGGCTTTCGATGTCCGAAGACGAGCCGATCGTCCTTGGCAATTTTGTCGATCGCGAGCGGACGCCGTTCCGCCCGGCGGTCCAGCAGTGGGCGCGGGAGGAGGTCTTCCATGGTGAGGCATGAAGTACGGCTGGCGGGCTTCGGCGGCCAGGGAATCATCATGTCCGGCTACATCCTCGGGAAGGCGGCGGCGCTCTACGACGGCAAGGACGCGGTGTTCAGCCAGTCGTACGGGCCCGAGGCCCGGGGAGGCGCCTGCGCGGCCGAGGTGGTGATTGATGGCGACCAGGTGGACTACCCGGTCCTCACTCGGCCCGACATTCTCGTCTTGATGTCGCAGGAGGCCGCGCAGAAGTACTCGGCGGACATGGCGGATGACGCCATCGTCCTCATCGACGAGGACCTGGTGACGACGGGGACGGGCAAGACCGTCCGCGGCGCCCCGACGACGCGGATCGCCGAAGACATGGGCCGGCGGATCGTGGCCAACATCGCGATGCTCGGTTTCCTCACGGGCGCCACCAGTGTGGTGAGCCGGCGGGCGATGGAGGAAGCCATCAAAAGCACGGTCCCCGAGAAAACGATCCCGTTGAACTTGAACGCGTTCAACGCGGGCTTCGAATACGGCGAGAGGTCACGGCCATGAACGACCAGGTCCTCGTCATCGGCGGCGGTATCGCCGGGATCCAGACGGCCCTCGATCTCGCGGATGCGGGCGCCCGCGTCATCCTCGTGGAGCGGTCTCCGGCCATCGGCGGCAAGATGGCCGCCCTCGATAAGAACTTCCCTACGCTCGATTGTTCGATTTGCATCGAGGCGCCGAAGCTATCGGAAGTCGAACAGCATCCGAACATAGAGCTGATCAGCAACGCGACCGTTTCGAAGGTGGAAGGAAGCGCCGGCGACTTCACGGTCCAGATCAGCCAGAAGGCCCGGATCGTAACGAGTGAGTGCACGCGCTGCGGCGAATGCGTCCCTGCCTGCCCCGTGCTGCTGGGCAACGAGTTCGACGTGGGGATGGCTTCGCGGAAAGCCATCTACACCCCGTTCCCCCAGGCGGTCCCCGGGGCGTATGTCATCGACATCGATCGCTGCCTGAATGAACCGCCGAACTACCTCGCCTGCAATCGCTGTCTCGAGGCCTGTCCCCCGAAGTGCATCGACTACGGGATGCCACTCACATCGACAGTCGAGCGGAAGGTGGTCTCCATCGTGGTCACCACCGGGTTCGAACTGATCGACCCATGGCTGGTTTCGGAATATGCCTACGGGGCCCATCCCGACGTGCTGACCTCGATGGAGTTCGAACGGCTGCTGACGTCGGTGGGGCCGACTGGCGGCGAGATCATCCGGCCTTCCAACGGGCGGCACCCGCGCAACATCCTCTTCGTGCTCTGCGTCGGGTCGCGCGACCAGCGCATGCAGCAATACTGCTCGCGGTTCTGCTGTATGTACTCGATCAAGCACGCCTACCAGGCGATCGACCATGGCGTGAAGGACGTGACGGTGCTTTCAATGGACCTGCGAGCCTATGGCAAGGGCTTCGACGGGTTCCTGGAACGGACGAAAGGCGAGGGCGCGAAGTTCTACCGTGGCCGGCCGGCATCGGTGACGCCGAACGGCGATGGCCTGGCGGTCCGCTACGAGGACACCGTATCGGGCGAGGTGCGCGAAGAAGACTTCGACATGGTGGTGCTCGCCACCGCGGTAAAGCCGCCTGACGGGCTCGCCGGGTTGGCGGACGTGCTGGGGCTGGAGATGGACCCGGATGGGTTCATCCAGTCGTCCGAAGGCGAGGGCGGACTTATCCACACCACGCGCGCCGGGGTATTTGCCGCCGGCTGCGCGACCGGGCCGAAAGACATCCCCGACAGCGTCGCCGAGGGCGGCGCCGCGGCGGCATCGGCGCTCACGTTCGTGCGCAACCGCGATTGGCCGAAGGAGGAGATGGCCGAAGCCATTCCTGACGGGGGCGAAGTCCGGACCGGCGTGTTCGTCTGCCACTGCGGGAGCAACATCGCCGGCGTTGTCGATGTCCCCAGGGTGGTCGAGTTTGCCTGGACGCTGCCGACGGTGGTGCACGCCCAGTCGCAGATGTTCAGTTGCGCGGGGAACACCCAGGCCGAAATCGGGCAGGTCATCCGCGATAAGGGGATCAACCGGGTGGTTGTGGCGGCGTGTTCGCCCAAGACTCACGAGCCGACGTTCAAACGGGTGATGCTGCGGGCGGGACTGAACCCCTACCTCCTGGAGATGGTGAACCTCCGCAACCAGGACTCCTGGGTGCACAAGCACGACCGCCAGGCGGCGACCGAGAAGGCGCTCGACATGGTGAGGATGGGCGTCAGCAAGGCCGAACTCCTGGTCCCGCTCATCGAGGGTATTCAGCCGGTCAACCAGTCGGCTCTCGTTATCGGCGGCGGGATCGCAGGCATGGTGGCGGCAACCAACCTCGCCGAACAGGGCTACCGGACGCACCTCGTCGAACGGGCGAACGCGATGGGCGGGACACTTCGAGACCTCGGTGCCCTCGCTCCGGCCGGCATCGATGCGCACGGGCTTCTCTCGACCGTGGCGGGCGACATGCTCCGCGCCGGGGTCGAGGTGCACCGGGGAGTCGAAGTCGAACAGATCGGCGGCCACGTGGGCGATTTCAGCGCCCGCCTGACCAACGGCGAGGAGATCCAGGCCGGCGCCGTCATCATGGCCATGGGCGCGCGACCGTATGTCCCCTCCGAGTTCGGCTACGGCACGGACCCCGCTGTCATCACGAACCTGGAACTCGAAACCAAGCGAGACCTCGGAGAGCACGTGACGTTCGTCGGGTGTGTCGGTTCGCGGCTGGATGGCCGCGGCTGCTCGCGCTACTGCTGCGAATCGATGGTGAACCAGGCGCTCGAACTCCGGCGCGAGGGCAAACGCGTGCGCGTGCTCTACCGCGACATGCGCACGTTCAGCCGTCACGCGGAAGAAGAGTACGAGCAAGCCTTGCGCGAGGGGGTGCAGTTCTTCCGCTACGACCCCGCGGCCGAAGCCGAAGACGCGATCACCTTCGCGGACGGGCTCGTCACCGTTGATGACACCCTCACCGGGGAGCGTCTGGCGATCCCCACCGACACCCTCGTCCTGACCGTGGGCCTCGAGCCCGCCGAGGAAAACATCTCGGCGCAGCTCAAGGTTGCCCACAGCGAAGACGGGTTCCTGCTCGAGCGCCATCCGAAGCTGGGCCCGGTTGAGGCCGGTTCGGCCGGGATCTACCTGGCCGGGACCGCCCAGTATCCGAAGGACGTGCGGGAGACGGTCGCCC
>JAHDWR010000075.1 GCA_023382755.1 Dehalococcoidia bacterium | reverse complement strand
GCTCCGACGCGGTGACACCGCTTGCCTACATCGCGGCACTGACGAAACGCATCCGGCTGGGCACCGGCATCATGCAGCTCGCCGGGCGCACACCGGCCATGGCCGCCATGCAGGTGGCAACGGTCGACGCGCTCGCGGGTGGAGGCCGCTTCATCGCGGGCCTCGGCGTCTCGGGGCCGCAGATTGTCGAAGGCTGGTACGGCCAACCGTGGGGGCGCCCGTATTACCGGCTGCGCGACTACGTCACCATCATGAAGAAGGTCTTCGCGCGCGAGGAGCCGGTGACCCACCAGGGGAAGGAGATCTCCCTCCCCTACACCGGCCCGGGGGCGATGGGCATCGGCAAACCGCTCAAGTCCATCCTCCACATGAACCCGAAGATCCCGGTCTGGCTGGGCAGCGGCACCGAGACCAACGTGCGCCTCGCCGCCGAGGTCTGCGACGGCATCCTCCCACTCGGGTTCGTGCCGGCGACCGCGCATATGTACCGCCCGTGGATTGAAGAGGGCTTCGCCCGAGCCGGGAACGGCAAAACGTGGAAAGACTTCGAGATGCAATCGAGCGTCACCGTCATCGTGACCGACGACCTGCGCGACGCGTTCCGGCAGATGAAGCCCCGGATCGCCCTCTACGTCGGCGGCATGGGCCACAGCAGCAAGAACTTCCACAACGACATGATGGTGCGGCGCGGCTACGGCGACGCCGCCAGAACGATCCAGGAACTCTACCTCGCCGGCCGCAAGGGCGAGGCGATGGAGGCTGTCCCGGATGAGTTCTGCGACGATGGCGCACTCATCGGGCCGCCGGAGCGCATCCGCGAGCGTTACCGCGCGTGGGAGGACAGCGGCCTCACCGGGATGACCATCGCCGGCGACGACCGGGCAATCGAACTCATGGCCGAGATCACCGGCGCGAACAAGGGGAACCGGGGCTAACCGCGTTTCTGCCCGGCATTCGCATCCCGCGGTGGGCGTGCCGCCACGCGGCGGCGCAGGTCGGGCGGTGTCGCGGAAAAGCCGGCGCCGGCCTCTTCTCCCGCGCGGCAGGCGCCGCAGCGCCCAAGCGTCCGCGAGAGTTCGGAGTGGAGCGTAGTGCCGCAGGTTGCGCAGATCGTGTTCAGGGCCATGGCGTGCAGGCAGTCTAGCCGCCGCCGCCGTGCCGTGACTATGCGGCGACCGGCCCTGCGCGCTCCGGCCGGGCGTGGGTATGCACCGTCTCGGGGGCAAGGCCCTGGTACAGCAGGAGCACCAGTTGCCGTTCATCCTCGGGCGGGAGGTCCGCGAACTCCGCCCCGATCCGGAATCCGGGGGTCTCCGAGATGCACATGGTGATGGTCGCCGGGGCCCGGATCGGGACGCGTGACGGAGAGTTGAGTTCGACCTGGATGCGCGTGCCGGGCGAATACCACGTCGGCGACCGCCAGCCGAGACCGGTCGTCGAAAGGTCGATGGTCTCAGCATGCCGTTTGCGCCGGCCGAGCGAGATGGTCACCGGCACGCGGACCGGGAAGCGGTAGACCTGGCGCCGGTGGTGCCGCTGGAGCACCGAACGCATGAGGAGGCCGACAATGCCGGCGTTGAAGGTGGCCCAGCCGATGGTGACGAAGAGCGACACGCCGCTGAGCGCCCACGAAGCGCCTGCCAGCCAGGAGAAGAACCCCCACACCGCGGCTGCGGCGCACAGCCCACCAACCACGATCTGCATGCGCAGGTGCCGGAGCACCGCAACCCGGCTTTCGCCTTCGCCGGCGGACTTCGGCGTGACCTTGAACTTCAGCTTCCTCGGGAACACCAGGAGCGTGATCGCGCGCAGCATGATCTCCACTTTCAGGACGTGGAAGCGCTCCGAGCGGAGGTAGGGATTCGTGCCGCCGGTGAGCCACCGGGTCGCAAGCACGCCGAGCAGGTAGTACGGCACGAACCGGAAGACGAAATTCCATCCCATGTTCGTCATGGGGAGGACGCCCGTGATGAGGACCAGGGGCGGCATGGAGAGGTAGATCGCCTTGGGGATGTACTCGATGACGTAGGCGACGCTGGTGAAGTAGGCGACTCGCTGGCGCCACGAAAGCCCGCGCCGCATCAGCGGGTTGTCCTTGCGCAACAGCTCCATCGCGCCCTGGGCCCAGCGCAGCCGTTGGACCAGGAAGGGCTCCAGGTCGTCCGGGGCGATGCCGGCGGCAAGTTCGCGGTCGTGATAGACCGACTTCCAGCCCGCCGCGTGGATAAGCATGGCCGTGTGCATGTCCTCGGTCACGGTCAGGGTGTTGACGCCACCGACCTCTTCCAGGGCGGACCGGCGGAGGATGGCGCTCGATCCGCACCAGAAGGCCGCGTTCATGCGGTCCTTCCCCGGCATGATCATGTCGTAGAAGATCGACTGTTCGTGCCAGGGCTTCCCCTCGAGGCGCTTCCCGCGGCCGTGCTGGAACGAGTCCAGGTTGTAGTAGGCCTGGGGCGACTGGACGAGCGCCACCTCCGGGTCGTCGAAGTACCCGAGCAACTCCGTCAGAAACTCTTCGAAGGGCGCGTGATCGGCATCGAAGATGGCGATGAACTCCCCGCTGGTCTGGGGGAGCGCGGCGTTGACGTTCCCTGCCTTGGCGCCGCGGTTGTCCGGGCGCGTGAGGTATTCCGCACCAACTTCAGCGCAAAACCGCCTGACCTCGTCCCTGCGGCCGTCGTCCAGCACATAGGTCCGGTGCGGGTACCGCATCGAGAGGGCGGCAAGGACCGTCGGCTTCAGGATCGAAAGCGGCTCGTTGTAGGTGGGGATGAAGACATCCACCGGGCGGTCGGCGGGCGGTGGTGGGGCATACCGCCGCACACGCGACCAGAGGTTCAGGGCGAACAGGATGAAGAAAACGAATCCAAGATAGTCCGCGGCAAGCAGCGGGATGGAGAGGTACGGCGCATCGGTGTTGACCGTGTTGAAGGTGCGCCACCAGAGGTACGCGGCGCCAAACGCGAGATACACGAGCGTCGCCACCTGGGCACGCCGGGAGCGCAACACCTCTGTTCGGATGCCAAACCGGTCGGTCGATTGATGCCCCGTCACGCCGTCGTTTTCGGCACCTCCGGCCAATCTCAGCAGTTGGCGGCGGCGCCGGCGTGACAGCCGGCGCGCCAGCCTCCAAGATCGGCCCACTCAAACCTGAGAGTTCTGGAGGAACCCCACCCCTGGCCACGGTCAATAAGAATGGAGTGCTCGCCGGCCAGGTCGCCGTCGTCACCGGCGCGTCTCGCGGCATCGGCGAGGCAATCGCTATCCGCTACGCGATGGAAGGCGCGAAGGTCGTCGTCTCGGCCCGGACCGTCGAAGAGGGCGACCATATGCTCCCCGGCAGCATCAATGGTGTCGTGAAGCGCATCCGCGACGCGGGCGGCGAAGCCCTGGCCGTCCGCTGCGACCTCTCCGAGGCCGCCGACCGCGAAGCGCTCATCAAGCAGACGGTGGACCATTTCGGCCCGGTCGACATCCTCGTGAACAACGCGGCGATCACCTACTTCATCCCGGTGGATAACTTCCCGGAGAAGCGGATGAAGCTGATGTTCGAAGTCCAGGTCTTCGGGCCGTTCCACCTGGCCCAGCTCGTGCTCCCTTCGATGCGTGAGCGCAAGTCCGGCTGGATCCTGAACATCTCCTCGCACGCGGCGCTGCACCCGCAGCTGCGCGCGCCCGGCCGGGGCGGGACGGTCTACGGAATGTGCAAGGCCGCGCTCGAACGCTTTACCACGGGCCTCGCTTCGGAAGCCAGCAACGACAACATCGGCGTGAACGTCATCTCGCCCGGGCTGGTCGCCACGCCGGGCGTGTTGCACCACGGGCTGGTCACCGAGGCGAACAAGGACATGGCCACCCCGGTCGAGCACATGGCCGAAGCCTGCCTGCACCTGGTGCATGGCAACCCTGCCGTGAACTCGGGACACATCACGTATGCGGCCGACGTGCTCAAGGAATTCAACCTCACGGCGGCGGAACTGCTGGCCTGAGTCACACCCTGACGCGGCGCGTCGCGGCGGGTCATTCCTCCGCGATGCGCCGCAGCAAGATCTCCACGATCTCCGGCCCGTGCGATTCCTGGAGGAAGTGACCGGCGTCGAGTCCGTCGTACGTTGCCCGGGGGTACATCGCCGCCCAGGCGCGGCCCCACGCCTCCGTGAATACCTGGTCGCGCTCACCCCAGATGAAGTGGACTGGCTTCGCCCACGAGCGCAGGGCTTCGAAACACCGCTCCTGTTCCGTGGCATTTCCGCCCTCCGGGTTGTCGAACGGAATCGACAGCGGAAAACGGCGGGGCCCCGCCTTCGACGCGCGGTCGGGGAATGGCGCCTCGTAGGCGGCGAAGGCCGCTTCAGGCGTAAGCGGCGTCGAACCGGCGGGGAAGTTCCTCAGGTAGTTCTGCATCACGAAGCCACAACCCTGCAACTGGTCCATCGCTCCCCCCTGGTGCCAGGCGGCGTTCCAGGCGCGGATCGCCGGGCTGTACTCATACGCCTCGTGATGGAGCCATGTGTTCAGGATGGCCAGGCGCTCGAAACGCTCCGGCATGTCGACCGCCTGCCGGAGGCCAGTCGGCCCACCCCAGTCCTGGCAGACCAACGTGACGCGCTCCAGCGCCAGCCCACGCACGAGTGCCGCCAGGTTCTGACTGTGGCGCTCGATCGAGTACCACTCGTCTTCGAGTACCTTGTCGCTCTTCCCGAAGCCGATATGGTCCGGAGCGATGCAGCGGTAGCCCGCCGCCACCAGCCCCGGGATCATCCGCCGGTACAGGAACGACCACGTCGGCATTCCGTGCACCATCAGCATTACGGGGGCGTTGCGCTCGCCCTCGTCGATGTAATGCATCCGGAGCGGCGCAGTGCCCGGGTGGGCGATATCCAGGTATCGCGGGGCGAATGGATAGTCTGGCAATCCGGCGAATCGCTCATCCGGCGTACGGAACACAGTCACCATCGCATGCACCTCCGAGTGGGTCCCGGCAGCGTACGGCCGATCGCAGGTCCGCCGCCAGCGAACGTCGGGCGGAGCCGGTAGGATTGCCAGACAACCCACCGGGAGTGACCTGTGGACCCTGTTGACCTCTTCGATCTGACCGGGAAGGTCGCCCTCGTGACGGGCGGCAGCCGCGGGCTGGGCCGGGAGATGGTGCTCGCCTTCGCCCGCTGCGGCGCCGACGTGGTCATCGCCAGCCGGAAGCTCGAGAGCTGCGAGGAGCTGGCGGCCCAGGTCCGCGCCGAGACCGGCCGCCGCGCCCTCCCCGTCGCCTGCCACGTGGGCGAGTGGGGCCAGGTGGAACAACTCGCCGAAACCGCCTATGCCGAGTTCGGCCGTGTCGACATCCTCGTCAACAACGCCGGGATGTCGCCTATCTATGACCGGGTGGTCAACGTGACCGAGGCGCTCTACGACAAGGTGCTCGACGTGAACCTGAAGGGCCCATTCCGGCTGACCTCGATCGTCGGGACGCGCATGGCCGAGGGGGATGGCGGATCCATCATCATGGTTTCGAGCACGGCCTCGCAGAACCCCGGCCCGAACGTCATCCCCTATGCGGCAGCCAAAGCGGGCCTGAACGCGATGACCGCCGGCTTCGCGCGCGCCTTCGCGCCGAAGGTGCGGGTGAACTGCATCATCCCGGGGCCGTTCCTGACGGACATCTCCAAGGCGTGGGACCTGGAAGCGTTCAACAGGCGGGCGGCCTCCACCATCCTCCTCCAGCGCGGCGGGCAACCGAACGAGATCGTCGGCGCGGCGCTCTACTTCGCCTCGGCCGCATCGAGCTTCACGACCGGGAGCCAACTCGTCGTCTCCGGCGGGAGCTACGGCGCCGAATAGCCCCGGTCCACCATCGCCCCTGCCACGGGGCCCAAACCACAGAGGTGCATCATGGCAGTCGACTTCGAAATCCCGGCGGAGGCCAGGGCGATCCGCGAAACGGTCCGCAA
This sequence comes from Dehalococcoidia bacterium, assembly GCA_023382755.1. Lineage (GTDB taxonomy): Bacteria > Chloroflexota > Dehalococcoidia > Tepidiformales > Tepidiformaceae > Amarobacter. Next base: position 7,853 of record JAHDWR010000075.1, on the reverse strand, counting down.
GTTCGTGCAGGACGAATGCGTCCCCGCCGAGAAGGAACTGGCGGCCGGCCGCCCCTACAAGGACGTGCTCGCCGACCTGCGCGCGAAGGCGCGATCTCAGGGGCTCTGGTGCCCGTTCGTGCCGAAGGAGTACGGCGGGATGGGCCTCGGCCCGCTGGCGAACGCGCTGGTGCAGATGGAGCTCGGCGAGAGCTACCTCGGTGCGCTCGCCCTGAACACCCAGGGCCCCGACGACGCGACCATGCTCACGATCCTGACTCACGGCACGCCCTACCAGAAGGAGAAGTTCCTCAAGCCGCTGCTCAACGGCGAGAAGCGCGTCTGTTACTCCATGACCGAACGGGCAGCCGGGGCCGACGCCACCGGCATGCAGACCCGAGCCGTCCGCGATGGCGACAACTGGGTATTGAACGGCGAGAAGTGGTTCAGCAGCGCCGCCAGCGTCGCTGATATCGCCGTCGTCATGGCCAAGACGGACCCCGACGCGCCGCGGCACAAGCAGTTCAGCACCTTCATCGTTGAGCTGCCGAACCCCGGCTACCAGATCGTCCGCGACATCCCCACGATGGCGGTCGAGAGCCCGCTCGGGCACGTCCTCGGCGGCGGCCATTCGGAGATCAAGATCCAGGACCTTGTGGTGCCGAACGAGAACCTGCTCGGCGGGCAGGGCGAGGGCTTCAACATGGGCCAGCACCGGCTCGCCTACGGGCGGCTCCGGCACGGCATGCACAACGTCGCCATGGCCCAGCGCGCGCTCGACATGGCGACGCAGCACGTCATCGAACGCTCCACGTTCGGGCAGCCGCTCTCGCAGCGCCAGGGCGTCCAGTGGATGCTGGCGGACTGCGCAAGCGAACTCTATATCGCGCGGCTGATGCTGATGCACATCGCCTACAAGGCCGAAAAGGGGATGGACCTCCGCCAGGAGAACGGCATCGCGAAGGTGTTCCTGGCGAACATGGTGCACAAGGTGGTCGACACGGCGATCCAGCTCCACGGCGCGCTCGGCTACAGCCTCGATACGCCCCTGGCGCGCTGGTACACCAGCATCCGTTCGCAGCGCCTGGTCGACGGCCCCGACGAAGTGCACCGCTGGACCACGGGCCGGAACGTGATCAAGGCGTTCCAGCAACACGGCACGACGGCATCGGCCTGCGGAGGGGACCTGCTCTAAGCCCGGCCCTTCACCAAACACTCTCCGAGGCCCGGCCGAGATGCCGGGCTTCCCTACGTCCGGAGCGTGAGTCCCCCGTCGATCACCAGCCCGTGGCCGGTGACGAAGCCGCCGTCCTCCGAGGCGAGGAAGAGGATGCCACGGGCGATGTCGATCCCCTGGCCGAGCCGCTTCAGCGGCGACTTCTTCTCCCAGACCTGGCGGATGTGGTCCTGGTCGAAGTTCTGTCGCGTCATGCCGGTGTAAATCGCTCCCGGGAGGATGTAGTTTGCGGTGATGCCGAACTTGCCAAGTTCGAGCGCGAGCGTGCGCGTGAGCCCGGCCACGCCCGCCTTCGAGGCGGCATAGGCGGCCAGCCCGTAGTCCGTCCTTTCGGCCATCACCGAGGCGACATTGACGATTCGCCCACGGCCCGACTCGCGCAGCGCCGGGATCGCCGCCTGGCAGAGCAGGAACATGCCGCGGATGTTCACGGCGAAGACGCGGTCCCACTCCTCGATCGGCAGGACCTCGGCGAGCGCGTTCGAGCCCGTGCCGGCGTTGTTCACCAGGATGTCGAGCCCGCCGAACCGCCCGATGGCCGCAGCGACGATCTCTTTGCCCGCCGTTTCACCCGCGATGTTGGCCTCGAAGGGGACGATGCCGGGCAGCCCGGCGTGCGCTTCCGCGAGCTTCGTGCCCGGCAGGTCCACGGCGAGCACCTGCGCGCCCTCGCGCGCGAAGAGTTCGGCGGTGGCCGCCCCGATGCCCGATGCGGCCCCGGTCACGATCGCCCGCATGCCTTCCAATCTCATCGCTATCCCCCGCGGTGTGGTCGCCGCTCGCAGAGCGGACTATAGCCGACCCCGGTTACTCCGGCCCCCGCGACATGACGCCAGCCCCGCCGTGGGCCAGAATCCCTCCACTGATTCGGCTGGAGGAGGGCGAACGTATGGCGGAAGATGGCGGCTACCTGTTTTCCGGGCTGAAGGTGCTCGATGTCGGCACCTGGATCGCGGGGCCGGTCGCGACCACCATCCTGGGCGACTTTGGGGCCTCGGTAATCAAGGTGGAGACCCCCGGCGCCGGCGACCCCTACCGGGCGCTGGCCAACGGCCCGCTCAGCCCCCAGGCGCCGATGAACTACATGTGGCTCGCTGATGGCCGCAACAAGCGGAGCATCGCCCTCAACCTCAAGACCCAGGAAGCGCGCGACATCCTTCTCGATCTCGTCCGCGACTGCGATGTGTACGTCACGAACCAGCCGTTCGCCACGCGCCGCGCGTTCGGGCTGACCTACGAAGACCTGGCGCCGCTGAACGAGCGGATGATCTACGCGTCGCTCACCGCCTATGGCGAGGAAGGCCCCGACGCGGAACTCGAAGGCTTCGACGGAGTCGCCTGGTGGGCCCGCACCGGCCTGATGGACCTGGTCCGGGCGCAGGGCGCCACGCCCGGCATGTCCGTCCCGGGGATGGGCGACCACCCGACGGCAGTCGCCGTGTACGCGATGATTGTGACCGCGCTGATGAACCGCGAACGGACGGGGAAGGGCACCCGCGTCCATACCAGCCTCCTGGCGAACGGCGTCTGGGCGAACCTCTGCTACGCGCAGGCGGCCATGGTGGAGGCGGAGTTCCCCGACCGGACGGTGGTCCGCCCTCTGGTGAGCCCCAACCGGGTGCTCTTCGAGGCGAGCGACGGCCGGCTGCTCCAGCTCTATATGGTGCGCACGCACGCCGAACTCGATGGGCTGCTCCTCGCCGCCGGGCGCGAAGACCTGCTGGCGGACCCGCGCTTCGGTGACCACGCCGCCCGGCCCCAGCACGCTGCCGAGCTGGTCGAGGAGCTGAAGGCCACGCTCCGCCAGCGCACGGCCGCCGAGTGGATGCGCACGTTCCGGGAGAGCGGAGTGCCCGTGACGCCCGTTGCCGAGACCGGGGACCTCCTGCACGACCCGCAAGTCCACGCGAACCGGATGGCCGTGCCACCGAGTGACCCGTCGGTCACGGCCCCATTGATCGTGAACCACCCGCTGAACATCGACGGGCTGGCGCGGGTTGGGCCGACCCGTGCGCCCGAGGTGGGCGAGCACACGGCGGACGTACTCGGAGAGCTGGGCTACAGCGATGCCCAGGTGGCGGACCTCCGGGCACGCGGCGTGCTGTAGGCCATCCGCCGAGCGTCTCTCGCTCGCGCGGGCATAGGGTTCTCCCGCATATCTCGGCGCCCGAACGGTGTCGACAATACCGCCTGAGCGACTCTGCGTGTCCGAAGAGAGGTCTGTGGCAATGGCGATGACCCTCCGGCGGACGACTGCGCTCATCGTGGCGGTCGCTGTCTTCGGCACGGCGGTCGGCGTCTATGGGTTCTCCTCCCTGGTCACCGACCGGACGTTTTCGGAACTCGAACAGTCCTATGCCGCCCGGGATGTCGACCGCGCGCGCAACGCCATCGCCAACGAGATCTCCCAGATCGATACGACCGTGGAAGACTGGGCTTCGTGGGATGCGACGTACGAATACATGCGGGACCGCAGCGGCGACTACGTAGCGGACAACCTTGTCGACGAGACGCTCTGGGCGCTGGACCTGAACTACCTGCTGCTGATCGACCTCGACGGGCGACCGGTGGTCACGCGCTCGATCGAGCGCGAGAGCGGCGACCCCGTCCCCGCTTCTCCCGACCTCCTGCGTGAGCTGCGCCTGCCCATCAAGCAGCCACCGGGCGCCGCCGATGGCTACCGGCGCGCCGGCATCGTGCTCCTGGAAGGCGGGCCGCTCATGTTCGCCATCCGCCCCGTGCTGACAAGCGAGGACCACGGGCCCGCCCGGGGCTACCTGCTGATGGCTCGCTACCTGGACGAAGCCACGCTCGCACGCCTTTCCGAGCAGACCGTGCTGGACCTGACCCTCGCCGTGGGCGACGCCTCGGCCGGCGCGGGCATCACCATGACCGGGGAAGACGAGGACCGGCTGATCGCGGCCGGGTCGCTGCCAACCACGAACGAGACGGGCTCGCTCCAGGTGCGCGTCGCCATCGACCGCGATATCGCCCGCGAGGGCAGTCGCGTCGGCTGGTGGATGCTTGCCATCGCAGCCGGGGTGGCGCTTCTGTTCGGTGTGTCGATGTTCCTGCTCCTGCAAAGGCTCGTCGTCCGCCGTCTGCGGCGGCTCAGCCGCGAGCTGTCGGAGATCGGAGGGTCCGGGGAGCTCGGGAGCCGCGTCGAGGCCGAAGGCCGGGACGAGGTCGGGCAGCTGGCCGTCGATATCAACCGGATGCTCGCCTCCCTCGAACAGTCGGCCGGCCGTTACGAGGTCCTCGTCGGGTCGACTCCGGACGCTATCTACCTCGTCCGCGATGGGGCGATTGAATACGCGAACCCCGCCGGAGTGGCACTGGTTGGCGCCGCCGACGAGGCCGAGCTGCGGGGCCGGCCCCTGGAGGCGCTCGTCGCCCAGCGCGATAGGCCGGCGATTCGCCAGACGCTGGCAACGCCGGACCGGGCGACCTCGGCCAGATTCGAGGTGACGGTCGCGGGCGCCGGGCGCCGGCGGGTCGACCTGGCGCTCGTCCCGGTCGGCAACGACGGACTGTGGCAGGTGAGCGGGCGCGACGTGACCGAACTCCGGGAGCGGGAGGCCCGGGAGCGGACATTCGAGCGCCGCATGCAGGAGTCCCAGCGGCTGGAGAGCCTGGGGCTGCTGGCGGGCGGCATCGCGCACGATTTCAATAACATCCTGCTCGCCGTCGCCGGAAATGCGGCGATGGCCAAGCTGGAGGTCGACCCGAAGAGCGCGGCGGCGGAGTCGATCAGCGAGATCGAGACTGCCGCCTTCCGCGCCGCCGACCTGACCCGCCAGTTGCTCGCCTACGCGGGGAATGGCCAGCTCATGGTCCAGCAGGTGGAGGTGGCCGAGCTTGTGCGAGAGACCGTGAAGCTGGTCCGGCGGGTGGCCAGCAGCTTTGTGCTGGTGGATATCGACGCGGCGGAGCAGCCGGTGTTCATCGAAGGCGACGAGGTACAGCTGCGGCAGGTGGTCCTGAACCTGGTGACCAACGCGTTCGATGCCCTCGAGGACCACCCGGGGCACATGCGCGTGGCCAGCGGCGCCCGGGACTTCGGCGCTGCTGAACTGAGCTTCATCCGCAGCGGCCTGATCACGAGCCCCGGCCGCTATGCGTTCATCAGCGTTTCCGATGATGGACCGGGCATCCCGCCCGACACCATCAACCGCGTGTTCGAGCCGTTCTACTCGACGAAGGGCGCGGGGCGCGGACTGGGCCTCGCCGCCGTCATCGGGATCGTCAACGCCCACCGGGGAGCCGTCATGGTGGAATCGAGCGAAGACCACGGTACCACGTTCACGGTCCTGTTCCCCGAAACCATCCCCGCCCCGGTGGAGCGGACACCCTCGCCGGTTAGCGGGTGACGGTCCGCTCAGGGGCGTCCTCGCCGGGCACCAGGTGGATGTCGGCGGGGTCGATCTCGACGTTGAACAGTTTTCGCGCGGCGATATCCAGCACCTCGTAGGGGCGGGCGGCGATCTCCACTTCGATCCGTGGGCCGGCCCCTTCGGGCTGCAGTTGCAGCACGTGGCTGGACCCGTAGGCGAACTCCGCGACGATGGTGGCCGGTATGAGGTTGCGCGGCGACGATGCTGCCTGCATGTCGCGGCGGAGGTTGACGCGCTCGGCCCGGACGACGGCATGGACGCGATCACCCGGAGCGAAGGCGCGACCGCCCGCAAGTGCACGGAGCGCGGCGCCCTGCACGTCGACGGTGACGCCCTCGGTCGAAACCTCCCTCACCACGCCCTCCCAGATGTTGGCGACGCCAGTCAGCTCGGCCACGCGGCGGGATGCGGGCCGCCGGAACACATCCTCGCGGCTGCCAAGCTGGAGTACCCGGCCCCCATCGAACACCGCGAGGCGATCGGCCAGGAAGTGGGCCTCGCGAAGGTCATGCGTGACAAAGAGGATCGTGAGTCCGAGCTCGGAGCGAAGGCGCAGCAGTTCCCTGCGCATGGAGTTGCGGAGGGCGTCGTCGAGGGCGCTGAACGGCTCATCGAGGAGGAGGAGGCGCGACCGCCGGGCGAGCGCGCGGGCGATCGCCACTCGCTGTTGCTGCCCACCGCTGAGCGACCGCGGCCTGCGGTGTTCGAAGCCCTGGAGCCCGAACATGGCCAGCAGTTCGGCCGAACGGGCGTTGCGCTCGGCCCGGGGGATATCGCGGATGCCGAACTCGATGTTCCCGCGGACATCAAGGTGCGGCAGGAGCGTATTGCCCTGGGTGACGAGTCCCACCGAGCGGTGGTGTGCCTGCACGTCCACGTTGGACGACGAGTCGAACAGGACCTGGGCGCCGTTCGCGATCCGCCCGAAGTCCGGCCGCGAGAGCCCGGCGATCGACTTCAACGTCATGCTCTTGCCCGAGCCGGAGTGGCCGTAGAGCACGGTAATACCCGGCCCGGTCTCGAAATCGACGTCGAGGACAAACGGCCCGAGTCTCCGCTGGAGCCTGACCGAGAGCACTCGTTCCATCACCGGGCACCCCCAGTGCCGTCCCCGCGGCGGAGGACGAGCGCAAGAGCCGTGAGGATCAGCGTGCCCATCACCACGGTCAGGAGCGCGAGAGTGTGGGCGAGGGAGGTGTTCCCCGCCTGGGTCGCGTCGTAGATCGCCGCGGAGACCGTCTGCGTTTCGCCGGGAATGTTGGCAGCCACGATGATCGTCGCCCCGAATTCGCCGATGCTCCGGGCGAAGGCGATGAGCGAGGCGGCCACCATCGAGGGCCAGGCGAGCGGGATGGCGACCCGCCAGAACACGCGCCACCGCCCGGTCATGGTGGCCGCGACATCGAGCAGTTCAGCGTCGATCTGTTCGAAGCCTGCCTGCGCGGTGCGCACGAACAGCGGCAACGCGACCACCGCGGCAGCGATCGCCGCTCCCTGCCAGGTGAACACCAGCCGAATCCCCAGGTCGTCGATGAGGAACCGGCCGAAGGCGCTCTGGCGCCCCAGCCCGTAGAGGATGTAGTAGCCAACCGCGGTGGGCGGGAGCACGAGCGGGAGGAGTGCGGCGGACGACAGGAAACCCGCGACGACCGGGCGCGTGCGGAAGATCGCCCACGAAAGAGGCGTGCCCACCAGGATGCAGAGCAGCGTAGCGAGCACGGCGATCTGGACAGAGATCCTGAAGGTGCTCCAGTCCACCTCGCCGAAGCTCACCGCGCCACCCTCTCGAATCCGTACTCAGCCAGTGCGGACTGTCCGTCCGGATCGAGCAGGTACTGCAGGATGCACCGGCCCGTCAGCTCAGCCCCGGTGCCCTTGATGACCGCGCCACCCTGCTCGATTGGCGCATGGAGGGAGGAATCGATCAGCGCGTAGGGCGCGGGGGACCCCTTGATGACGAGTGCCAGCGCGACAATGGCGGCGTCAGCGTCCCCCTTTTCGACATAGTCGGTGGTCTGCCGGATGTTCTCGCCGAAGACGAGCTTTTCTTCGACCCGGCCGTACAGACCCAGCACTTCAAGCGCCTGTTTGGCCGCCCTGCCATAGGGTGCGTGGCCCGGGTTCGCAATCGCTATCCGGCGGACCTCCGGCGAGGTCAACCCTTCGAGCGAGGCCAGCGGCTCCAGCCCAGCACGGGTTGCCAGGGCAAGGCGCCCGACCCCGTAGGCGGCCACTCCATTCGG
>JAHDWR010000074.1 GCA_023382755.1 Dehalococcoidia bacterium | reverse complement strand
CGAGGTCGAGTTTCCGAAGCACCTGCTCGAAAAGCCCTACCTGCGCCCGGTCTACGACGACCCGCAGTTCCTCGTGCGGAATGTCTGGCGGCTGTACGGCGGCTGGTACGACGGCGAGCCGGACAACCTGCTGCCGGCGCCCCGTGCCGAGCAGGCGCGCGAATGGGTGGCCCTGGCGGGCGGGCTGGACCGCGTGCTCGAACGCGCCGCCGCGCTCAAGGCCGAAGGCAACCTGCGCATGGCCTGCCACCTGGTGGAGTACGCGGTCATCGCCGAGCCCGGCTCCCAGCCCGCGCACGTGCTCCGCGCGGAGGTGTACGGAGCACGGGCGGCGCTCCAGGAGTCCTCGATGGCGCGCAACATCCTCAACCACGCGGCCCTGGCCAGCCAGCAGGGCAAGCGCGACCTCGCGGGGGACTACTAACCGGTGAAAGCGATGGGGAGTGGAGCGGGCGAAGGGAATCGAACCCTCGTCTCAACCTTGGGAAGGTCGCGTTCTGCCATTGAACCACACCCGCCCGGGTGCGACGGCAGACAGCGTATCATCCCGGCACAATCTGTTCGAGGTACCCCAATGCCGATCCCGAAGGAACTTTCCCTCACCCCCGAGGAACTGGACGAGATGATGCTCAGCTCGTGGAACATGCGCGTCGCCAGTATCGGCCCAGGCACCCGCATCAACCTCACGCCCCTCTGGTTCGGCTGGGCCCAGGGCAAGGTCTTCTTCTACTGCCGCGGCCAGAAGGTGGTGAACCTCCGCCGTAACCCGACCGCGACCATCCTGGTCGACCGCAACGAACGCTTCCCCGAACTGCAGGGGGCGATGTTCCAGGGGACCGCGAAGGTCCTCGAAGACCCGGAGGCCGAGGCCGCCGAGCCGGGGATGGAAGAGGTGCGCTGGCAGATGGGCAAGAAGTACGCCGGCGGCCACGGCGAACCGGCCGAGCCCCGCAAGAACGAATCGACCGCACGCGGCCGCCACTGGCGCTGGGTGGTCTTCACGCCCACCCGCACCGTTACCTGGGACAACAAGAAGATCCGGCGGTAGGGTGTCATCGAGCCGCTTTAGGTCGGACCGGCTTGACCGGTGGTCTACCATGCACTTGTGGTGAACGAGAGCGGCGAGCCCTCTGGCGACCGTCCGGTGATAAGGCCGTACGCCTGGAAGCGAATGGCCGAGCGCGATATCTCGGAGGAATGCCGGTCCCACGGAGATATTCATCGGCGACTATCAGGGCCGAAGTCTAAAGGTGTACGTCGCGCGTGGTTCCAGCCCACCATTCGTGAAGACTGTAGTCTGGGAAGGCGACGAGTGACTCTGGAGGCGACCCATGGCTGAGGTATCCGTTGAGTACGACCGCGAGGCCGACGTGCTGTATGTCCGGCTGGCTCCGCATGCGAAAGTTGCGAAGACCCACCCGCTGGATGACATGCGCCTCATCGACTACTCGGAGGACGGTGCGGTGGTTGGCATCGAGTTCATCGACGCGAGCGAAGGCGTGGAACTCAGCGACGTGCCGTTCGCACGCAAAGTTGAACAGCTCATCGGTGATGCGGGTCTCGGGCTGCCAGTCTTCGCCTGATCCGGCGGTAGCTCAGCCCCCCGAGACCGGCCGCCCCACGCCCAGGTAGCGCGCCCCCGCCGCCTCCACGGCCGCCCGGTCGAGCGCATTCCGCGCGTCGACGATGAGCGGCGCCACGCTGCCCCAGTCCAGGGCCGCGTAGGCTCGATGGTTCGCGTGCACGACTGCCACGTCGTAGCCGGCCAGCGGCTGCGGCGCGGGTTCGAAGCCGAGTTCGCGCACGCCAGCGTCGCTCAGGAGCGCGTCATGCCCGGCGACCACCGCGCCGCCCTCGCGAAACTCCCGCAGAAGGTCGACCGCGTTGGTGTGGAACGTCACGGCCACATTCGGCCGGAAGGTCAGCCCGAGGATCAGCACGCGCTTCCCTTCGAGCCCGCCCAGCAGGTCCGCCACGCGGTCGACAACGTAACCCGGCATCGCGTCGTTCACGCGCCGCCCCAGGGCGGAGAGCGCACTCGGGCCCTCGCCCTGCATGAGGAAGCGCGGGTAGACCGGGATGCAGTGCCCGCCGACGCCGGTGCCGGGCACGTGGATGTGCGAGTACGGCTGCGAGTTCGCCGCCCGGATGACCTCTGCCACGTCGATCCCGTGGACGTCGGCGATCATCGCCAGTTCGTTCGCGAGGGCGATGTTCAGGTCGCGGTAGGCGCCCTCGGCGAGCTTCGAAAGCTCGGCAGCCTCGGCGCTGGCCAGCTCCATCACCTCGCCACCGAACACCTCGCGGTAGAATGCGGCCGCGCGGACCCCGCCCTCCAGGTCCACCCCGCCGACCACCTTCGGGTACTTCGTCAGGTCCTCGATGACGCGCCCCATGAGCAGCCGCTCGGGGCTGAAGGCGGCGTGGAAGTCCACGCCGAGCCGGCGCCCGCGCGCTTCGAGCCGGGGCGCGAGCAGCTTTCGCGTGGTGCCAACGGGCAGGGTCGTATCGAAGATGCAGAGCGTGCCCGGCTGGAGCGCCCGCGCCACGTCGTCGGCCGCCGAGAGCAGGTACTGGAGGTCGGCCCGCCCCTCGCCGTCGATGTCGACGCGCACAGCGAAGAGCACCACCTGGCATTGGGCGACTGCCCCGGCCGTATCGGTAGTAGCGGTGAAGTTCCCCGAGGCCACCACCTCGCGCAGCATCGCGTCGAGGCCCGCCTCATCCGGGATGGGGTTCTCGGCACGGTTCACGCGCTCCACCAGGGCAGCGTTCACATCGCAGCCGAACACCCGGTGGCCCTTCGAGGCGATGGTCGCGGCCACCGGCAGCCCGATGCGCCCGATGCCGACGACGGCAACGTTCATGGCGCGGCCGTTACCTCGTCGACCGCGACCGGCATCCCCGTCTCGCCCGAGCGCACCAGGGCTTCCGCCACGGCCAGCGCGGCCATGCCGTCGTGCGCGCTCACGGGGGCTGGGCCGCCGTTCGCGACCGCATCGCGGAAGGCTTCGAGCTCAACACGGAGGGGTTCGCGGTTGGCGATGGGGTAGCGGGTCATCGGTCCCTCGGTCACGCTCGCATAGCTGCCTTCGCGCGCGGCCGCGGCGTAGTTTTCGTGGAACGCCAGTGACTGCGCCGCATAGTCGACCACGAACATGCCGCGTTCGCAGAGCACGGTGAGCGAGCGTTCCTTCATCGGCGTGAGCCAGTTGATATCGAGGAGGCCCATGGCGCCGCCGCGGAAGTCGACGAAGCCGGCGAAGAGGTCTTCGTTGCCGGTGGCGATGTGGCTGCGCGATTCGGCGTAGACGCGCTCGATCTCGTCGCCGAGGAGGTAGCGCATGATGTCGATGTCGTGGGGGCCGAGGTCGTGGATGACGCCGACATCGCGGATGCGGTGGGGGAAGGGGCCGACGCGGCGCGCCCGGAGTTGGAGGACGCGTCCGCCCTGGCCTTCGTCGAGGCGCTTCTTGAGCTCGCCAATGGCCGGGTTGAAGCGCTCGATGTGCCCGACCGTGAGCAGCACTCCGGCAGCCTCGGCGGCGCCCGCGATGCGGGCCGCAGCCGGGAGCGACGCGGCGATGGGCTTTTCGACGAGGACGTTGGCGCCGGCCGCAATCGCCTCGAGCGCGACCGCCTCGTGCAGCTGTGTCGGCACAACGATGGAGACCATGGCGGGGCGGGTCTCGCGGAGGAGGCTGGCGGCGTCGGGGAAGCCGGGGATGGGCCGCCCGCCAACGGCCTTCTTCACGCGCTCCGGGTCGGCATCGGCGACGGCGACGAGTTCGACGCCGGGCGTATCGCTGAGGACGCGCGCGTGGTTCGCGCCCATGGACCCGAGCCCGATGACAGCGGCGCGGAGTGATTCAGGCATCGAAGTCGAGGGTATCGCGGGCGAAGCGAAGGCGCGATAGAGGGATGAGGGGTGAGGCATGAGGCATGCACGCCCCGGCGCGCCATCCGGGACCATCCCCGGCGGACTGTGAAGATTTCGCCATGTTATGCGGATGAAATGCATTTGCCTCCCCGTGCAGCACCTCCGCGATGGGTTGCGGTCCACCATGGCCGCCAGCGCCCCAGGAGGAGGAATCGCCATGAGTACAACATCGGAAATCCGGCGGCCCGCCGTCGGCGCATCGGTCTGGACGGTGGACGGCACCCAGTTCGGCTACGTGAAGGAGGTGAGAGGGGACTACTTCCGGGTAGATATCCCCTGGGCACCGGACTACTGGCTCAGCTGCGTCCACATCGCCGAGCTGGATGGGCCGCGCGCCATCCTCCGCCTCCGCAAGCACGAAATCGACGACCACCGCCTCGAACAGCCCGGCCTCGACTCGATCGAAGACACGGCGGGCCACCTGTTCTCATCGACCGAAGTAGCCGAGCAGCGCGAGCGGATGGAGCGCGAACTCGAAGTGCAGAAGGAGCGGATGCGGACTGGCCTGCAATAGTCCGCGTCCCGCTCCATCCTCCACGGGCGGCCCCTCCCACCGGGGCCGCCCGTTTTCGTTCGTGCCAGCTGCTGACGCGGTGCCGCGACACGCTTGGAACTGCGTGCACATAGCCCCGACGGTTGCCTGACCACTAGTACCCGGAGGTCAGGCAATGGCACTCACGATGCTCGATACCGGCACGGTCCAGAGCCGCTGGCTCGCGGCGGCCACGCTCCTCGCGCGGGTGGCCGCCAGCCTCCCCCTGTACGCGCTCCGCCACCCGGGCAGGCCGCTGGTCGTTTCCCGGGCGACCGGGCGGCTCACACTCCGATGAGCGACGAGGTGCCCGTCGGCCGCCTGGTCTCGGTGATCGTGGCCGTGCTTGCCGCTGCGTTGCTGCTCTCGCTGGGCGGCCTGGTCGTGCTTGGCGCGGTCGGCGGCGATGCGGGCATCAGCACAACGCTGACGCACGTCATCGAAACGGTGCTGGGGGTGTTTGTGGGCATCGCGGCCGGCCGGCTCGCGGCGGAGGACTGAGGGTGAGGTCAGGCTCACAACTGGAGCGTGATCCGCATGGCTGCCTCGATCGAACGCACCGACCCGGGCGAAAGCGCGCCCCAGCGCCGCACGAGCCGCGTCTTCGAGAGCACACGGATGTGTTCGGTGCGCGCGACCGACTCGGAGGGCAGCCCGCCGTCGCCTTCGGGGATGACCACCTGGCTGGGGAGCAGGCGTGAGCCCCGGCTGCGCGTCAGAGGTACGGCAACGACGTGGGTGCGGGTCTCGTTCAAACTGTTACGGGAGACGATGACGACTGGCCGGGTCCCCGCCTGTTCGGAACCTTCAACCGGGTCGAGCCGTGCCAGGTAGACGTCGCCCCGGTTCACCCGTCCCAGCCGCCGTCGGTTTCTTTGAGTGCCGACCAGGTTTCGCGGTCGGCACCGGCAAAGGCCGCATGGAGTTCGCGCTCTTCGGCAGCGAGGTCGGGGTCGTTTGCGAGTTCGTAGAACTTCCGGTCTATCTCTTCTTCGTACCGTCGCGCCAGGTCAGCGGCCAACGCTTCGATGATAAGGGCAGTGCGCGACGCAGCGCCGCCGCGCGCAACGAGGGCATCGACCCTGGCAAGCAGATTCGCGGGGAGGGAGACGGTGATCCGCACGATTGCGGGCCGAGTTTCGGTGATGACCATTATGATGCCTCCGCAGGCATCATATCATGCACCAGTCCGGGCATCGCTCAGCGCTTCAGCCCCGGCGTCTCCTTCCGGTAGGGGCCTTCGCGCCAGTCCAGTGCGCCCTTCAGGCCCGTGCCATTCTCCGCGCCCTCCCGCATCTTGTCCTGCCAGCCGTAGCTGAAGCTGGTGAATTGGGCGGCCGCGTCCAGGTCCGTCGAGCTGCGCACCGAAGAGTAGATGCCCATGTTTTCGTAGAAGCGGTTCATGTTGAGCTTGAGGATCGCCAGGTGGTCGGCGGGCATGATCGCCAGGCGGTCGGCGAGGGCGATCGTATTGGCTTCGAGGTCGTCCTTCGGCCAGGCGTAGTTGATCATGCCGATGCGTTCGGCCTCGCTGCCCGAGATCGCGTCGCCCGTGTAATACAGCTCCTTGGCCTTGCGCATGCCGATGACGAGCGGCCAGATGACGCCCGTCCGGCTGGTGCCGAGCCCGCGCAGACCGGGGTGGCCGATCTGGGCGTCCTCAGCCGCGACCACCAGGTCAGCCATCATCGCCAGCTCGGCGCCGCCCGCGAACGCATAGCCGTGGATCTGTGCGACCGTAACCTTCGCCATGTTCCAGAAGTACATGTGGATGTCGGTGATCTGCTGCATGCCGGTGCGGATGCCCATCAGCAGCCGCCGGCGCTGGTCGTCGGCCGCCCGGTAGCGGCGCACCACCGCATCGGCCCCGCCGCGGGCCGGCGCCAGGTCGTATCCCGCGCTGAAGGTGCGGCCGGCGCCGCGCACGATGATCGTCCGGGCCGAGTCATCGGCTTCCAGTTCGTGCAGCGCGTCGTTGAATTCGAACAACAACTCCTGGGAGAGCGCGTTCATCTTCTCCGGCCGGTTGAGGGTGAGGCGCGCGACACGGCCATCCGTGCCGACGCGGTCGATCAGGAGGTGTTCGTAGGAAGTAGTCATGAGCGCGATTATAGGGAGCACGCGGCCGCTGGTGGGGCCGGCTCGCGCGCCTCACCCTGCCCTGCGAGTTCGCGCTGCCTCGAAAGGGCAACCCCCGCCACCACCAGCCACAGCGCCGCGCTGAGCACCCAGCCCTGCACCAGCAGGTCACCACCGGTGAGCTTCGGGACCAGCAGGTCGATTTGCAGCGTGCAGGCCGCGTAACTCGCGTGCATCAGCGTCACCACCAGCAGGCTCCCGGTCGCGTCGTGGACCCAGACCATCAGCACCCGGTACGCCGTAAGCGACGCGACGGCGAAGAGGAAGTACAGCGCGAGGTAGGGCGCCATCGGCACGCCGCCGGAGGTCGAACTCCCCACCCAGATGACCTGGAGCAGATGCCAGGCGGCCCAGATCACGCCGACGATCAGCGCCGTCGCGAAGGCCCCGTGGCGAAGCCGCAGCCGGGGAATCGCGAACCCTGTCCAGCCGAGCTCTTCGAGGACAGTGGTCAGCCCGACGCCGAAGCCGGCCAGCAGCGCTACCGCCGTCGCCTCGTCGGAGAAGATCGGCGGCCGGAAGGCGGACGAGGTGAGCCACAGCCCGAGGTTGACGGCCAGCACAACGGCCGGCGCGGTGAGCAGCGCCACCGCGTACCAGCGGACGGCCACGCGCCAGCGTCGCAGCCGGCTGAACATGTCCCGCACACCCGCCCGCCCCGCGAGTCGTGCGGTCAACACCAGGCTGGCAACGGTGGGGCCGGTCAGCATGGCGATGATCGCGAGCCCGAACACCGGACTCACGTCCCAGTCCACGCCCGAGAACAGGTCGCGCCCGCCGATCAGCAACAACAGGCTCCATGAGACAACGAAGGTGAGGATGAAGTAGGCGAGGACGGGATGCTGGCGGATCAGGCGGTCGGCGCGGTTCGGCTCTGCTGTCCGGCTTCCCGCCTCATGCGCTGCGGCTTCAACTCTTCCCGAGGGGACACTCATGGCAGTCAATGCTCCTCGGCGTTCACTATCGGCCGGGAGCCTGCCCCGGGCATCGTCCCAACGGCCCAAACCAGCGGGCCTGTTCGCCCAGCCGGGCCGTTCTTCGAATCGCTCCCATCGAGGCCGCCCGCTTCACCGGTGGAGCCGGGTACGCTTCAATCGATCGCAGTGGGGCCGCGCTTGCGGCGAAATGGGGGGAACCGTGCAAGACACGCTACGCATCATCTTCGTCTGGCTGCACATCCTGGGGATCACCCTCTGGGTCGGGCCGCAGTTCTTCCTGGCCGTGGCGTGGGTCCCCGCCTCGCGCCAGATCGCGGACCTGCCCACCCGCGTCGCCGCCATGCGCACCATCACCCGCCGGTTCGGCTACCTGGGCGGGTTCGGCCTCATCCTCACGATGGTCGCCGGGACCTACCTCATCTCCGACTGGCGCAATCACTACGCCCAACCGTCGGATGTCGACTTCATGTCGCTCCGTTTCGGCGTTGTCTTCGTGATCAAGATGACGGTCTTGATGGTGATGCTGGCGGTAATCGCACTGCACATGTTCGTGCTCGGGCCGCGGCAGCTCGAAAAGCTCGAGGCCCAGGCGCGCGGCGAACACGTCACCGAGGAAGAACTGCGCCGGGTGCGCCGCCAGTCGATGTTCCTGAGCGTCTCCGGGCTGCTCCTCACCCTCGCGATCATGGTGATGGGCGTGATGTTGAACACCACCTCCTGGAGCCTGCAGGAGATCTAGCCGCTTCCCGCACCCCGCTTGCCCCCACACCACGCCATCGCCCAGACTCCACTCCCAACGAGGTGAAGTCCCATGCGTGTACTGCCTTCCATCCTTGCCGCACTGGCCCTGCTGTTCGTGTCCGCATGTGGTGGAGGCGACGGTGGCGACGCGAAATCCGAGGCGGGGCTGGAAAAGGCGGTCCGCCGCGCCGCCGAGGGTCTCTTCGGGGGCGACCTCCACGACGCCTACGATTCCTACTCGAAGGAATGCCGCGAGCAGACCTCCTACGAGGAGTTCGCCGCGGGCATAAAGCTCGCCGAAGCGTTCATGGAGGCCTTCGCCGGCGCCGGCCTCGATGACATCAGCGTCAAGGATGTCCAGGTCCGCAACCTCGAAGGCGACCGCGGCGAGGCCCTGCTCGTTGTCGAGGCCAAAGATATCGAAGGCTTCGACGAGACCGAGGACGAAGAGTGGACCGTGTGGTCCTGGGAGGACGGCAAGTGGGTCCAGACCGACTGCGGCGACCTCGGCCCCGACGGCGTCCTCGGTGATGGCGGCGGCGGCACCGCAACCAGCGACGACGAACCGCAGCCCGTGCCTACGCCCGGCTCCGGGCCCGCCGCGGGCACGCCTGTCGAAGCGGGCGGCAGCCGCTACACGGTCCACGGCATCGAGGACCCGGCGAAGCCCGGCGAGTACTTCGGCCCGGACCCCGGCAACCGCTGGGTCGTCATCGAAGTCACCCAGGAGGCGCTCGACAAGCAGGTTTCGGGCAGCCCGTTCGACTTCACCGTGCAGGACAGTGACGGCTTCATCTACGACTTCGACTTCGGCGAGAAAGAGCCCGATTTCACCAGCCGCGAACTGGCGCCGGGCCAGCGCCAGCGCGGGTTCATCACGTTCGAGGTGCCCGAAGACGCCGAGCTCGTCGCCGTCTGGGTGGATGCCGACTTCCCGAAGCCGCACACCCTCATCGCCGACCTGACGCGCGACTAACCCCGAAGGCCGGGCGCGCGACCCCATTGCCACCCGCCGGGAGCGCAAGCACGAAAGCCTGCCGGGTGCTACGCTACGAAACCGGCGGGGTGTAGCTCAGCCTGGCAGAGCGCTACGTTCGGGACGTAGAGGCCACAGGTTCAAATCCTGTCACCCCGACCATTCCTCTTTCCCGAATTTCCACCCCTCGGCTTCAAAGAACCACCTAGCGACGGTAGCGCTCCGCGAGCCTATGCAATTCGTACATGACGACGGCAGTCTGGAACACGACTCGGCGGGCATCTTCCCAAATCAGCGGGGCCGCCTTTTGACTGCCATGTTCCTGCCTCTGAACCAGGTCAGAAGCAGCCTTCCAATACGTAGCTACCGCCGTTAAGAGGGCTGACTCAGCTTCTCCCCGGCCAACGGCGAGGGCCCTCGTGACTTCGAAGATTCGCGATTGGTCCTTGCTAAGCTCCGTCTTTGGCGCCGTCAGCTCCAGCTTCCGAATTAGTCCATCCGCGAACATCTGGATCGCCTCGCGGCACTTATGGCCAATGTCAGTCAGCTTGCCGTTGCTGTCCGCCGACCACAGATCTTGGTGGGCCGCCCGCCAGCGCTCGGCCGCCGACGGGTGGGCCTGCACGAAGTCGTCATCATCGATCAACGAGACCACTTCCGCGGCGACCTCATCCATCGCTCCGGCTTGAGACCTCAACTCGCGATAGTAGGCAAACCCAAGCGGTGAGACATCGAACATCACTATCTGCCCGTCGGGACGAGGCGTCGTCTGAATCAGGCCGGCCGCCGCCAACGCTTCCCAGTCGCCGCGATATGCGACAGTTCGCCCAACTGGCAGACCGGCATGCTCTATGCGATCCGCGCCATTGACGGGGGCGACCGCTTGGAACTTCTGGCGTTGGTCGGAGGGCAAGTTCCAACTGGCTTCGACAAGGGTCGCCAGCAGCTCGCGCTGTTCGTTCTCCAGCGGAATCCTCGAGATAAGGTCCGCGCCCACCGCGGTTCTTGGGCGGCCCGCGTCCTCCTTCGAAGCATCGGAAGAGCGTCGCCCGACCAGGGCGTCCTTTATGATTGACAGCTGCTCGTCCGAAGCGAGCTGTAGTCTCGCGAGGACCGCGTCAAGCGGGTTGGTGTCCCTGGCTCCGGGCCCGGGGGGCACGCCAAAGTCATCGAGGAGGTCGTGGAGTTCCTGGAAAAGGCGTGGCGGCGTGAATTCCAGCAAATTGCCAATCGCAACCAACGAGGCGAAGCGGTTTGAACTGGTAGCCATCCGACCAAGTTTATCTGCCTAGCGGTTACTGCGACCTCCAGTTGCGTTGCACGTGGACTCCACCCCAGTGGTGCCCATTCCTCTTTCCCGACCGCTCCCTCCCGTGCCCCTCACGCTTCGCTCGGTGATAATCCACCCCACATGGCCAGCTCCGCCTCTCACCGCGTCGTCATCGACCTCGGTTGCGGCTTCCGCAAGAAACCAGGCGCCATCGGCTTCGATATCGCCCGCATCCCCGGTGTCGACGTCGTCTGTGATGTCATGCGGCCGCTCCCCCTCCGCGATAACTCCGTCGACGAGATCCAGGCCTCCCATATCGTCGAACACGTCGACGACCTCATGGCCTTCATGGGCGAAGTCTGGCGCGTCTGCAAACCCGGCGCCCTCGTCTACCTCCGCTTCCCCCACGGCTCGTCCAAGTACGTCACCTGGAAAGACCCCACCCACCGCCGCGGCGTCTTCCTGGCCACCTTCGAATACTTCGACCCCAACACTTTCGATGGCCGCGCCTGGGGCTATTACCACCCCGCCAAGTTCGAAATCACCCGCCAGCAGCTCAACTTCAACATGAACGCCGATACCTGGCAGCCGAAATGGGCCCGCCGCATCGCCGGCAAAGTCTTCGATACCCTGGCCAACTACAACGGCCGCGCCCAGTACTTCTGCGAACGCTTCTGGGGCAACTGGGTCGGGATGGAAGAAGCCCATATCTGGATGCGCGCCATCAAGCCTGCTATCGACGAACCGCCCGCCACCACAGCCATCGCCTGAGCAGCTACGCCGCCCGCCCGAACCAGTTCCACGCGGAGACCGGCTCGTTCCCCGCCACCGGCTTCCGGATCGGCAGCCACAAGGGCGAAAGCGCGTTGTCCAGCCGCCCCGGGGCCGGCGCCTCCGGCCGCGTCGTCTCCCAGCAGGCTTCCGCCGTCCCCACAGTGGGCAGCGCTTTCGCGGCCGGCGCCTCTACCTCGCGCTCCGAACGCACCTTCAGCCCCCATGCCGTCAGCGCCGCCGTGATGATCTCCAGCGACGCGTCATCTTCGAGGTACACCACCTCGCGCGCGTCAGCCGAGACCACCGTCACCGGCCTCGCCGGCACCGGTCGCTCGTGGGACCTGGGCACTGGTCGCAAGTAGCTCATCCTTGTCTCTTCAAAACGGTCGCCATCCCACACCGCGACAGCACCGATCCGACCTGTTCAGTGGACGGCCAGTAGAGTGCCGGAAACCCCCATCTCCGAATGCAAACCGCGTGTAAACGGCGTGCCAAATTGGCGCCGAAACGCCCCCGTGGTGGATGCCGGGGGACAGCGATGAACGCGCCCGCTACAGGCGCTTCGCGGCCGGCGCAATCTCCCCCGCGAGGAACTCGGGCACCGTGTCGTCATCGAAGCTGAAGTGCTGGAATTGCACCTCCTGGAGCCCCAGCTCGGCGTACTTCCCGAGCACCTGCACCACCTCGTCCTTCCCCCCAACCATCATCCCGCGGCCGCGCAACACCTGGCGGTAGTCGGCGGGCTTCGTCCCGGCCGGTGCGCCCCACATCCCCATCATCCGCTCCGTCGCGCGGTCCAGGGAGCGCTCGTCCGGCCCTATCACCGCGAACGTCATCATCGACCGCCGGATCGCGGCCTTCTGCTTCGCAGTGCCGCTTCAGCACCTCCACCTTGCCCGCGTAGCCCTCGGGCGCCACGTTCACCGCATTCCATTCGTCCGCGTAACGCGCGACCAGCTTCAACGTCCGCTTCTCACCGCTCCCGCCAATCAGGAGGGGCGGACCGCCCGCAGTCGGTTTTGGCTGGCAGTCCGCGCCCTCCAGGCGGTAGTGCTTCCCTTCGAAACTTGCCGGGCCAGGCGCCCACAGCGCCCGCACCACCTGGATCGCCTCCTCCAGCCGATCGAACCGCTCCTTCACCGGCGGGAACGGGATCCCGTATGCCCGGTGTTCGGCCTCGTTCCAGCCCGCACCCATGCCCATCACGAAGCGGCCCGCGCTCAGCTGGTCGATCTGCGCCGCCATCCGTCCAACATCCACCGGCGAGCGAAACGTGACCGGCGAGACGAGCGGCCCGAACCGGATCGACGATGTCTCGCGCGCCGCCACCGCAAACGACAGGTACGCCTCGAGCGAGTCCTGCTGCGGCCCGATGAAGTAATGGTCCGAACGGAACACCGTCGGGAAGCCAAGCTGCTCCGCGAGCTTCAGGATGTGGATCCAGCGCTCCCACGTCAGCCCGTTCTGGCCCTCCACCATCAACCCGATCTCCATACCATGCCCCCCGCGCGATACAACGCGCCCTCACCCGCGGTTCTACCCCCTCCGGGACCACTCCGCCACCGGCCCGCCCGCCGCGATTGTGCACTTCACACAGGACAATCATTATGTGCACATGCTGTTCGCCCGCGTGCCCCGCGTGCAGCGCGCCGCCGCGCTGTGTGTCCTCGCCGCCGCGCTCCTGTTCGCCCTCCTGGCACTGCCATCGCTCCCGGCCGGCGCTGCCTCGCCGGCGGCGGCCCAGGGCGGAGCCACCCGCGCTTCCGGCATCCACGCGCCCCTCGCCCTTGCCGGCTTCGCCATGCTGAGCAGCGGCCTCCTCCTCCTCGGCAAATCGCGCATCGTTCGTGGCCCAGCCCTGCTCGCCACGGCCCCGCCCGCGGACCCACCGCGGCCAGCGCAGCGCCCTCTGCCACCGGCTCCCTCCGCGCTCGCCCCGCTGGCCGCCGTCGCCGGCGCGCTCCAAGCCACCGCCAACGCGCTCGACGCCATCGCACCCGGGCTTTCCGGCCCCGCCGCCGGCGATGTCGCCGCCTCCGCCGGACGCGTCCGGGAAGCGCAGATCACCCTTGCCCGGTGGCTCGAAGACCAGCGCTGAAGTGCCATTTGCTCTAGTGTCCGCAGGCCGTAGTGTGAGCAACCGTGGGTGAATTCCTTCGCAATCCAACCGGTGGCGGCGGGCGCCAGTTCGTCGCCGAACGCTTCATCCGTCCCATCCAGTCCTTCGCAGCCGCCGAGGCCTCGGGCGGCATCGTCCTTCTCGCGGGCGCCATCGTCGCGCTCATCTGGGCCAACTCTCCCTGGGAACACGAGTACTTCGAGTTCTTTCACACCGAACTCGCCCTCGACCTCCACCTCCTCAGCATCGAACTGAGCCTCGGCCACGCCGTGAACGACGGCCTGATGGCCATCTTCTTCTTCGTCGTCGGCATGGAGATCAAACGCGAGCTCGTCCACGGCGAGCTCGCCTCTCCCCGCAAAGCCGCCCTCCCCGTCGCCGCCGCCCTTGGCGGGATGATCGTCCCCGCCATCATCTTCACGTTCTGGAACTTCGGCGGCGACGGTGCAAAGGGCTGGGGCATCCCCATGGCCACCGATATCGCCTTCGCCGTCGGCGTCCTCTCC
>JAHDWR010000073.1:6189-13938 GCA_023382755.1 Dehalococcoidia bacterium | reverse complement strand
TCATGTACTTGTCCTGCAGTTCCTTCGTGCCGAACTGCCAGAGGATCTCGGCATTGCCCGAATCGGGCGCCTGCGAACCAAAGGCCATCGGCGCGACCGTGCTGCGCCCCAGGATCTCGTTCATGTAGACGTAAGGCATGAACCCGATGCCCATCCCGCCCGCCGCCGAAGGCAGGTGCGGCGCCCACATCCCCAGCGCCTTCGTCTTCGCCTGGAGCTCCTTCAGCTTTGCCGCGCCCTCGGCGCTCCGGCGGGGATGGTGCTTGTGGAAGAACGGTTCGTTCGGGTAGATGTGCTCCGCCATGAAGGCTTTCACCCTCTCACGGAGATCGGAAATCTCCTCTTCGGTTAGCTTGCGGTCGGGGCCATGTGCCTGGCTTGGAGCGGTCATGTGTCTGTCCCTCGTTACGGATTTCGGCGGGGGTTCACTCTACCGCGTCGGTTCAGGCGCCGCCACACGAACAGCCACCGGCGGGCCACACGCACGTCCTCGTCCAGCCGCGGGCTACGTCAGCTCAACGTCCTCGCCAGCGGCATGGAAGTGGTGCGCGTGGTGGCGGCCGTGGCGACGCTGCAGGTACCCGCTGAACAGTCCATGCGTGGGGGCGAACACGACCGCCAGCAGGAATACCGCCGTTGCCGTGAGCACGATGGTCGCGCCGGCCGCCGTCCCCGCGTGATACGAGATGTAGAGCCCCGCGACGCCGCAACCACCCGCGATCACCACGCTCGCCGCCATCATCCGCCCCAGCCGGTCGGTCAACAGCCGCGCCGTTGCCGGTGGCGTGACGATAAGCGCGAGGATCAGGATGTTCCCGACCGTCTGCAGGCTGACCACGATCGTGGCCGAGACCAGCAGGAGCAGCAGTACATCGAGCGCGAAGACCGGGTAGCCCGCCGCCCGCGCCATCGTCGGGTCGAACGCGAGGAGCGTGAACTCCTTGAGCAGCGCCAGCAGGATGCCGGCGACCAGTGCCGCAATCGCCGCCGTGACCCACACGTCGTCCATCGACACCCCGAGGATGTTGCCGAACAGCAGGGATCCGAGGTCCCGGTTGAAACCGCCCTGGCGGCTGAGGATGACTACGCCGAGGGCGAAAAAGGCGGCGAACACCACGCCAATGGCCGAATCTTCGCTCACGCGCCGGCTCCGCGAGAGGATGCCGATGCCGAGCGCTGTCATGCCGCCGAAGACGAACGCGCCGATCATGATGCTCTGGCCCGCGATGTAGGAAAGCACAACGCCCGGGAACACGGCGTGCGCGAGCGCATCGCCGATGAACGCGAGCCCGCGAAGGACCACGAAGCACCCGACCAGCCCGCACAACGCCCCGATGATGACCACCTCGATCATCGCCCGCTGCATGAAGCCGTACTGCAGTGGTTCGGTCAGCCAGCTCATGGCGCCTGCTCGAAGATCGGTACCTGTTCGAAGACGGCAACCTGGCCGCCGAACGTAGCCCGCAGGTTGGCTGGTGTGAAGGTGGTCGGTGTCGGGCCGAACGCGACCATGTCGCGGTTCAGGCAGAGCACATGCGTCGTGGTCTCGCGCACCTCGTCCAGATCGTGTGTGGCCACCAGCACACTCACGCCGCCGGCGGCGAATCCGCGGATCAGCTCGTGGAAGATCGCGCGGTTCTGGACATCGATCCCGGTAAATGGTTCGTCCAACAGCACCAGCCGGGGCTCCTGGACCAGTGCCCGGGCGAGGAAGATGCGCTGCTGCTGCCCGCCGGAAAACTGGCTGATGTGGCGGTGGCCGAGCCCGCCCAGCCCGAGCCGCTCCAGCGCCGCGTCGGTCCGCGCCCGGTCGTCGCGGCCCGGTCGCCGCAACCACCCGAGTGAGGCGTAGCGCCCCATCAGCACGACATCGCGGGCAGTGACCGGGAAGTCCCAGTTCACCTCCTCGCGTTGCGGGACGAAGGCGATGTGGGCCGCCTGTCCGCGCATCGGCGCTCCATCCAGGAGGACTTCCCCGCCGTGGGGACGTAACACGCCCGCCACGGCCTTCAGCAGCGTCGACTTGCCACTCCCGTTCGGGCCGATGACCCCGGTGATCGCGCCTGGAGGCACCCGCGCGTTCACACCTGCCACCGCCAGGTTCGCCCCGTAGGCGACCTGCAGCCCCCGGATCTCGAGGGTGAGTCCGCGCGGCTGGCCCGGCTCACCGGGCGGCCCGGGCCTGACGGGAGTGGCTATCGCAAGGCCTCCGCGATTTTCGTGGCGTTCGCAAGCAGCATCCCGTCGACCGTTTCGGCCCCGCTGCCGGGCTCCCCGAGCGAGTCAGCATACAGCCCGGTCACGATCGTCACCCCCGTATCGGCGGCGAGCTGCTGGGCTATCTTTGGATCGACTTCCTCTTCGGCGAGGATCGCCTTCACGCCCTCGCGCTTGATAAGGTCCGTCAGGTCCGCGAGCTCCTTCGCCGATGGCTGCGAGTCCTTCGACGTCCCCGGGATGATCGCCCCGGCGAACTCGAGCCCGTAACGGTCGAAGAAGTAGCCGAACGAATCGTGGTTGGTTACCACCTTCCGGTTTTCCGCCGGGATGGCGTCGATGAGTCCCTGGATGGTGGCGTCGACGGCGTCGAGCTTTGCCTTGTAGGCGTCGCCGTTCGCCTTGAACGTGGCCGCCTTCCCGGGGTCGGCCGCCGAAAGTGCCGTGACGATGTTGTCGACCATCGTCTTTGCGTTCGCCGGGTCGTGCCAGACGTGGGGGTCGCCTTCCGCGTGCTCGTCGCCCCCGTCGCGGAGGGCAATGCCTTCGGTCACCACCACGACCTGTGCCGCGCCCGCGCCGCTGATGACATCGTCGAGCCACTCGTCCAGTCCGATGCCGTTCACCAGGACAACCTTCGCGTCCTTGATCTGGGCCACGGCCCTGGGACTCGGCTCGTAGTCGTGGGCGTCCGCCCCCGCCGAAAGCAGCACCGTGAGCTGCACCTCATCGCCGGCGACTTCCCGCGCGAGCGCGCCGACCTGCGTTGTCGTGGCGACTACCTTGATGCCGGTACCGGCAGTCTCGCCGCCCCCACACGCCCCGAGCGCCAGGCCCGTGAGCACCGTGACGACCACGGTCATCAGCCACCGCCGGGTCCGGGTGGAGACGATTCTCATGTCTGCCCAGTTCCTGCCTGTCAGTATCGTTTCGTGGACCTCATGATACTTAGTCTCAGAAACGCTGGCAAGGAGCTATCAGTTCCGCGCGGTGGCGGGTCTCTCACCGAACAGGTCCAGCGCCGCCTGTTCGGTCGGCGGCCGACCCGGGGCAGGCCGGCGCGTCCCGGTGGGGACGGGCGGAGCGATCGCCGTGCCTGCCGGGGCGACGTCCTGGCGCCTGACGGCCCCCGTGGGAAGCGAAACGACCGTCGCCGGCACCACCCCGGCGAACCGTTCGGGAGTGCAGGTCAGCACCAGCACCTGTGTCTCCCGGGCTGCCAGCGCCAGCACCTCGCCGATTCGTGCGAGGCGCTTCGGGTCCGACCACCCCAGTACGTCATCGAGTACCAGTGGCACGCCTCCGGCCCGGCTCACGAGCGACGCGCACGCCAGCCGGAGCAGGATCCCCAACTGTTCTCGCGCTCCCACCGAAAGACGCCCGAACTCCAGTGTCACGCCATCAAGCGTCCGCCGCGCGATGCGCAGCTCCGGGTCGAGTTCGACCGCAAACGATGGGCCGAACACCCTGCGCCCCAGTTCTTGCACGTTTTCCTGCAACGGCAACGCGTAAGCCCGCCGGGCCGCCTCGCGGTGCCGCCGGAGCGTCTCGAACAGGAGCCGGGCCGCCCTGGCCCGCGCTTCGAACGATGCGAGCTCGGCCCGCGCGGCGTGCAGCGCCGTCTCGGCGTCCTGCAACTGCTGGTGCAGGCCGCTCTCGCCCGCCTGCTGGAGAGCCCCCCGCGCCTCCGACCGGTCGGCTTCGGCACGTCGCAAGACGGCATCGGCCGTCCGCTGGCGAGTTTGCGCAGCTGCCAGTTCAGCGGCAACGGCGGGCGTCGCGGCCAGCGCCTTCCGGGCCTCGCCCAGCTCGCCTTCCAGCCGTTCGGCAGTCGCTGAAGCCGTCGCGATCTGCTCGTCGATGGCGCTTTCGGGTGTCTGCTCCCGGGCCTCGGTCAGGGCGCGGCCCAGGTCTGCCACTTCGCGCTCGAGTGCTTCGACCTGGCGGTCCAGGCGGTCCATGCCCGACTGCAGCACCGCATGCCTCGCGTCAAGCTCCTCCAGTGCCTTCTTGGCCGCGCGCCGGGCGCTCTCCGCGGCCTCCACGCGCGCGGCTGCTTGGTCTCTTGCCTCGCGGGCCTGGTCCATCGATCCCGGCATCGGTATTGGCGGCCGTCGCGCTTCGTACTGCGCGACTCGTTCCCGAGTGCGTGCGAGCTTGGCCGCCAGGCTCTCGGCGGTCTGGTCCCGGAGGTCGGCCTCGATCTGTCCCTCGATCCCGGCCCGGCGTCCCACAGCCAGCCGGCGTTCCGCTTCCTGTTCGCGTGCTTCGGCGATCGAACCCACACCGGCTTCCTTGAGGCGCGATTCCAGCCGGGCCTTCGCCTCCGCGGATCGCGTTGCCAGGTCCGAAACACCCTGGCCTGCGCGCAGCCGGACCTCGATCCCGCCGGGCAGCTCCAGCGCTGCCTCCCCGGTCACATGCGTCTGGAACGGGACCCCGGGCGCCACGCGTGCCGCTTCGCCGTTCACCCGGATGTCGATCGGGTCCGGCGCCACCACTTCGATGGCCGCCCCTTCCGCTTCGAGCCGAAGCTCCGCCCGCTGGCGATCGTGTTCCAGGCTCTCCAGCTCTTCGAGCACCCGTCCGTTGACCCGGACCGCGTTGAGGTGGGCTGCCAGCGCGCGTAGTTCGGCCTGGTTTCGGATAACCCGCTCCACACGTTCCGCCATCTGGTCGACCTGCAGCCGTTCGTGGAAGTAGGTGAAGTCGTCGCCCGCGATACGTGCCGCGTCAGCCTCGGTGGCGTGTTGCTCATCGGCCAATTCGGCATCCGCCCGGGCAAGAGCCACCGCCGCCATGGCCGCCCGAAGTTCGGCGCCCGTGCCGGCCCGCTGGGGCTCCAACGCTGCGAGCCGTTGTTTCGCGCTATCGAGATCCGCTGCCACTCGTGCTCTCCGGCCGCGTTCGGCATTCGCGGCATCGCGCTGTGATCGCGCGAGGTTCGCCTCCGCTTCGAGGCTGCTGACTCGCGCCTCGAGCTGTTGGCGGCGCGCGGCTTCCTGCCGCAGCCTTTCCGCGTCGGCCTCCGCGGCCGCCCGCTCGGCCGTCTGGCGCGCAACGTCCTCGTCGAGCGCCGTGCAGCGTTCCGCCAGCCCGTCCAGGCCGGTGAGCCGGCCGGTGAGCCGGACCACCTGTGCCTCGCCGTGCTCCAGCGCCGCTCGGAGGAGCGCGAAATCTTTGTTCTCCTTCCCCGTCTCGGTGTAGTACAGGCGGAACTCGCGGTGCGCGCGTTCGATGAGCGTCTGTTCCCGCTGGCCACCAAGTTTTGCCGATGCGGCTTCGTCGAGGGCCGCCGCCAGGGACAGGTGTCCGCTGAGGGCTACGTCGTTGAGCGCTTCGCCCTGGAGCAGCCGCAACGCGCCCCAGAGCGCGGTATCGGTGGTCTCCTTGAGGATGGCGGTCACCCTGTCGTGCGCTTCGCGGCCGGTCAGGTGCTCCGGACGGGGGGTCTCGACCCGCAACTCGGTCCGGGGAGACCGGTGGAAGCGCTTTGAGTATGCGAACCGGTACGGTCCGCTGCTGACCTCGAGTTCGATCTCCGTCGCCGCATCCCGGTCCACGGGCTTGATACTCCGGACCCGTTCACTATCCGACGAGTCGGGGACTTCGAAGACGAGCCATAGCGCCTCGGCAATGCTCGATTTTCCGACTTCGTTCTCGCCTTCGATGACGACGACGCCGGTCGCCGGGAGTTCCAGGCGGTACTCGCGGATCGCCCGGTAGTTGCGCAGCACGATCCGGTGAATCCTCACGCGGTCCCCCGCGAAAGCCGGTACAGGAGCGCAAGAGCATCGCGCGCCCCGACGGCGTGGTCGCCTTCGCCGCCGGCTGCGGCTGCCAATTCTTCGGCGGCGGCCTCAGCGAAGCCGCTCAGCCCGAGGTCCGAAAAGTCGGTCTCCTCCGCCAGCAACACGAGGTCGGTATGGCGTTCCCACTGCTCGATCGCAGCGAACATCTCCGCGTGGTGGGCAAGCACGTCATCAAGTTCGGCGCGCCCCGCCAGGTTGAGCGCGCCGATGAACGAAAGCTTAAGGATCGTCCGTTCTTTGTTGGCCAGGCCGTCGAGCCACGCCCGCACGCGCCCGATGTCACCACGCCCGGCCAGTTCGAACGACTGGCGCACGAACTTCCAGGTCGACGTTTTCACCGCCCGCACGTCGCAGGCCGTCTCGCTTGCTTCCACCAGCAGCGCCCACCCGGGGTCATCTTCGTCGTAGTCCGTCGGCTCGGGCGAACTCGAATACCAGATGCGGCCGCTGCCCCCCACCGCCGTGCGCGAATGGCGGTCGCCAAGGGCGATGTACTGGACGGTGCCCGCCGCCACTGCCGCCTCGGCAGCAGCGACGTCGATCAATGCGCCCGGGTCCATGTCCGGGACAAGCGTGTTGGCCGCCCCGTGCCCGACCACGATGAGTGTGCCTTCGACCTCTCCGGCCCGCTCGAGCGCGGCGGCCAGCGGATCGGCGGACACCCGCTTCGAAAGCCATGGCGCGCCGACAATCGTAACGCCCGGCTCGACCTGCACCGGGTCTCCGCTGAGGACGTGCACGTTCGGGGGCTGGTTCTCCCGGAACACGCGGGAGGTATAGACCGACCCGGCATCGAGCGGGTCGTGGTTCCCGGGCAGCAGGTAGAAGGCCACCCTGGCTTCGCGCATCGCATTGAGTGCCCGCAGCACGATACTGCGGTCCACCAGGTTCGATTCAAAGACATCCCCGGCGACCACTACGAAGTGGCTGCCGTGCTCTGCCGCCAGGCCCCCAATGGTCCGGATCGCGTCGATCCGCGCCACGCCAAAGCGCGCCTGGGCTTCAGGGCGGAGGAAGTGGCGGGTCATCCCGAGTTGCCAGTCGGAGGTGTGGAGGAAGCGCACCATCTCGCCGAGAGGCTACCAGAACATGCGTGCGCCCGCACGCGAAATGATCAGGCAGGGTGATCCGTTACCGCCGGCGTTGCCGGCCGTTTTCCCTGCATCGCATTGCGGAGGCCCCACGAGATGCTCCAGGACCCTGTTTCCCTCTACGAAGACGCCCGCCGGCGCCACCAGGAACGGATCGCCGCCGGTGCGCGGCGGCGCTCACTCCGCCAGCAACGCTCGAGCTCAGTGGTGCGCGGCCGTCTGGCTGCCGCGCTTCGGCGCGCCGCCGATGCCGTGGACGGGCGCCGGGGCGGCGCCTGGCGCCCGTCCCGCCCTGTCGAGGACGCCTGACCCGCGACCGGCCCGGCCTAACCATGGCCGGGCTGGCGTGAGACGCGGACGGGTGGCCTTTCGGTGGGGCGGTCCCGCTATGGCCCCCAACGATGAGCCCGAATATTTCGGGCTCATTTCGCAAAATTCGCCGATAAAACACCCAAATTCCGAGGATTCGGGGACTTCCCTGATGTAAGTGCCGGATGCGAAAGGGAAGCATGGCGTAGCGGCATCGTGGGCGTGCTCACCCGCCCACTTCTCCCGCCAACAGGGAGGGTCGTCCATGCCGGGACAATTTGGACGGCGCCCGCGCGGTCCAGTGTCCCGGTAGCCACGCC
>JAHDWR010000073.1:0-6179 GCA_023382755.1 Dehalococcoidia bacterium | reverse complement strand
GTTTGCGGCTTGGGGGGGGTGCTCACCCGCCCACTTCGCCCGCCACCTGGGGGTGGGTCGTCCTGGCGGGTACTGTCCCGACCGCGGCGCCACTCCATCAGGGGTGAAGGACTCGGATGGAGTGGCGCGGCCCGGTGTCTCGATAGCCACGCCCGCGGACCCGCGGTGCGCCCGGGGACCCCTGCCATGCTGGCCCCCACCGGCCAGCAACGACCCGCCGGCACTTCGGCGCCAGCTCATCGACAAGGAAGCGAATGGGGACCTCATCATGGAAGCGACTCTCTCAGCCCGGCTTAAGATCGACGCTGCCGACCAGGCACTGCGTCTCCGCTGGATCGGCATTACACCCGGCGATGCGATCCTGATCCGCGAGGCAGCCCGGTACGTCCGGCCTGAGGCAGAGCGGATCGTCCGCGAGTTCTACGACCACAGCGCCGCATTCGCGGAATGGGCGGAAAAGGTCGCTGGCGCCGGCTCCACCCGCGCGCGCCTGGAGGCCGCCCAGAAGGACTACCTCCTGCGCCTGCTCGAAGCCCGGTTCGACCAGGACTACTTCGAGCACCGTCTTCGCGTGGGGGCCGCCCACGCCCGGCTCAACATCGAACCCAGGTGGAACGTCGGGAACTACGGCTCTTACGCCGACCTCATCTTCCCGATCCTTGCTCGCCACCTGAAGGGCGAGAAGCTCGGCCGTACCATCGCCGCTTTCAGCAAGGTGTTCCTCCTCGACATCTCCCTCGCCATCGAGACGTTCATCAGCGAGGGTGTGCTCGAGAAGCTCGTCGATATCCACGACACGCTCGGTCAGCCACTTCAGAACCTGGGCTTCGGCGTCTCGCAGGTGGACTCCGCGACGCGCGAAATCGCGAACGCCGCATCCGAGATGGCGCGCGGGGCGACCACCCAGACGGCCTCGATGTCGAGCTTCAACGCGGAGATGGAGGAGCTCGGCACAGCCGGAGCGGCCGTCGCCCGTGCCGCCGGGGAGCAGCTCAGCGCCATCGAAATGGCCGTCGCCGCTACCGACGAAGTGCGTGAGGCGCTCGACCGCGTTGGCGCTGCGTCGCTGGCGGCAGCCGAACGTGGCGATGCCGCGCTCACCCAGGCGCGCGAGGGCACCGGCGCTGTCCAGCACACCATCGATGCCATGGAGACCATCCGCGCCAACGTCCTCCAGACCGCGACTGAGGTCGAGGAGCTCGGCAAGCAGGGCTCCCAGATCGGGGCCATCGTCCAGGTCATCGATGACATCGCCGCGCAGACCAACCTGCTCGCCCTCAACGCGGCCATCGAGGCGGCCCGAGCCGGCGAACAGGGACGCGGTTTCGCCGTTGTCGCGGAAAACGTCCGTTCCCTCGCCGAGCGCACCGCGGTGGCCACCAAGGAGATCGCCTCGCTGATTGCCGGGGTGCAGAGCGGCACGGCCCGCGCTGTCCGGGCAATGGAGCAGAGCATCGGTGATGTGCGAGACGGCGCGGAGCGCGCGCAGGCGGCCGGCGGAGCCCTCGGCCGGATCGTCGAGAGCGTCGGGCTTGTCAGCGCCGAGATCAGCCAGATAACCGGCGCCGCATCGTCCGTCGAGGCCTCCGCCGGCCGGCTCACCGGGGTGCTCAGCCGCGTGACAGACCTTGCCCGGGAGTCCGCCCGTCTCGCCGGGGACATGAACGCCTCCAGCGAGCGTGTGCGGAACTCGGTCGCCGATGCGAGTGCCGTTGCCGAGGAGTCGGCGGCCGCCAGTCAGCAAGTCTCCGCCAGCGTCGAAGAGGTGTCCGCGCAGATGTCCGAGATCTCGCGGGAAGCATCCACCCTGGCCGGCAGCACCTCGGAGCTGGGGACGTTCATTGAGCGGTTTGGCGTGCTCGCCCACAACTCGGAAGGAGAGACGTTCCGGGCCGCCGGGCGCGGCCGCGCCGCCTGAACCCACCCCGGTTGCAAGCGCGGGGTTGGCGGTGACCGACGTGCCCCCGAAAGCCGCCAACCCCGCACTCATTGGCCGCCGGGACATGTCGAATACATAATGGACGGGGGCCGGTGGCCCACGCCGTAATGATGCGAAGAAGGGCCAGAGAGGACCATGCCGTTGCCCATCGCCTTAGACCTCTTGCCCGCGACCCGCCGGCTCCTGCTCCTTGGAATCAAGGAACGAGGCGAGGCGACAGCGGAACAGCTGGCCCGCGCGAGCTACCTGTCGATCGCGGCGGTCCGGATGCATCTCTATTCGCTGGAGTCGGATGGGTTCGTCAAGCACACCCGCCGCCGCGAAGGCCCGGGGCGTCCCACGCACGTGTTTCGCCTCACCCCCGCCGGCGAAGAGCTGTTTCCCCAGGGCTATGCCGCCATCGCCATCTCACTGCTCGCGGTCCTCGAGAGACATTCCGGGTGCAAGTCCGAAGTCTTCGAGATGCTTGCCGGGGAACAGGAGAGCCTGGCTCGCGCGGCCGTCGCGTCCCCCACCTTCGAAGGGCGGGTCGAGCAGCTTTCCGGCCTCCAGGAGCGGCAGGGCTTCTTTCCCCTCTGGGAAGTCACCAGCGAGCAGGAGTGGCAGGTGACGCTGCGCCACTGCCCATTCATCCGCGTCGCGCGAGAGCATCCCGAGTTCTGCGAAATCGAGCGTAAGGTGATCGAGACCGTCATTGCGGAGGGCCACGTCGAGGCGATAGGTTCCCGTGTCCACGGCGCGCCAACCTGCGCTTTCCGCGTGGTGCCGCCGGGAGAGCCTGCGCCCGGAGCCGAGGCCGCCGGCGCCTAGCCGTCCAGGCCACGGCCATTGGGCCCAACAGGAAGGTCCGTTCGGCCGTCTCGGACGTTTGGGCCACCACTTAGCTTCGCGCGAAACAACGTGCCCGGAGGCCCCGTGAAGTTCCACTGGTTCAACCTCATGCCCTACCCCTACCTGCCGGAAGACTTCCGCCAGAAGCACCGAAGCGTCTGGGTCGACGTCGATTCTCGTCTGTACGACCCGGTGAAGGGCCATCAGATCTACAACGACTACCTCGACCTGCTCGAGTTCGCCGCCGAACTCGGCTTCGACGGTGTCGGGGTCAACGAGCACCATGCGAACGCCTATGGACTCATGCCCTCACCCGCCATCATGGCGGCCACGCTTGCGCGCCGGACGAAGGACGTCAGCATCGTCCTCCTCGGCCAGTCGATCGCCCTCTACAACCCTCCGACGCGCGTCGCGGAAGAGATGGCCATGCTCGACGTCATCTCCGGCGGCCGCCTCATCGCCGGCTTCCCCGTCGGCACGTCGATGGACACGAACTACGCCTTCGGTTCGAACCCGGCCACCCTCCGCGAACGCTACGCGGAAAACCACGACCTCATCATCCGGGCCTGGACAGACCCGGACGTGTTCGCCTGGAACGGCAAGTTCAACAAGCTCCGTTACGTGAACGTCTGGCCACGCCCCGTCCAGAAACCCCACCCGCCCATCTGGATCCCCGGCGGCGGCTCGGTCGAAACCTGGGACTTCTGCGCTGAAAAAGAATACAACTACAGCTACCTCAGCTTCAGCGGTTTCAAGCGCGGCGCCCAACTCATGACTGGCTTCTGGGACCGCATCGAGGCCCTCGGTAAGCCCTTCAACCCCTACCAGGGGTCCTTCGCCCAGCAGATCATCGTCGCCGAAAGCGATGCGGAGGCCGAGGAAAGCTACTTCCAGCACGCGCGCTACTTCTTCGAGCGCTGCCTCCACGTCTACCCCGGCTTCGCCGACGCCCCCGGCTACCGTACGGAAGCGACCATCCGCGCCGGCCTCAGGTCGCAGGTCGGCGGCGTCAGCTCCGGTGGGGCGGTCGGCAAGTCGTATCGCCAGTGTGTCGATGAAGGGTTCCTCGTTTCAGGCGACCCGAAGCAGGTCACCGAACAGATGGAGCACCTCATCACCTCGCTCAAAGTCGGCCACGTCTTCTGCCTCATGCACATCGGCGACATGCCGCGCGACAAGTGCGAGAAAAGCACACGTCTCTTCGCCGAGCAGGTCATGCCGAAACTCCGGCACCTCTGGGACGGGTACGAAGACCACTGGTCGCCAAGACCGCTCGATGCCGGCTTGATGGCATCGCCGCGGTCCATCAACGAAACCGTGAAGGCCTGAGGGACATCGCCATGGATCAACTGACCGCAGTCCTTCGTCCCGGCAAGTCTCCCGTGCACTACTTTCGCGGCGGCGCCGGCGCACCGCTCCTGTACCTGCACCACATCGCGGGCCTCCAGGGCTGGGAGCCGGCCATCGCCGAACTCTCCACTCGCTTCGACGTCATCGCCCCCTACCATCCCGGCTGGGGGCCCTCCGAGGGCCTGGACGAGGTCGACGACGGTCTCGACCTCGTCCTGCACTACATCGACTTCCTTGACCACCTTGGCCTCGAACAGGTCCACATCCTCGGCCACTCGATCGGCGCCTGGATTGGTGCGGAACTCGCGGCCATCCGCCCGGACCGCGTCCTGAAGCTGGTCCTGGCCAATCCAGTCGGAATCTGGGAGGAGTCCATCGGCGGCGAAGACCCCTTCGCCCAGAACCCCATGCGCGCCACCGAGGTCCTCTTCGCCGACCCGGCTCGCCGCGAGGACCTGGTCCTCCGCGACGGCGCCATCGACGCGCTCGAGAACTACGTCCAGGAGATGAAGGACCTCAAGGCCGCGGCGAAGTTCCTCTGGCCGGTGCCGGATACGGGCGTCGTCAAGCGGCTGCCGCGCATCAAAGCCCACACCATCGTTGTCTCGGGCGCTGGCGATCGTTTCGTGCCGCCGGCCTACGGCCAGGTGTGGAGGGACCAGCTCGAATGGGCTGCAACCAAGACGATCCTCGATGCCGGCCACCTGGCCAACCTCGAACAACCCAACCGCTTCGCCACCATCGCCGGGAGCTGGTTCATGGCACCTTGAGGCGCCGCTGCCGCGCCAACGTCCACTTCCGCTACGCTGATGACCGTGACTGAGCCTTCGCCTCCAATGCGGGCCGCCATCGAGGCTGCTCGCCGCGCCCGCGGCCGCACCAGCCCCAACCCCTGGGTCGGCGCTGCGCTCGTTCGCGACGGTGCCGTCGTGGCCGTCGGCGCGACAGCGCCCTACGGCGGTCCCCATGCCGAGGCCGCCGCCCTGGCCAACACGGATGCCCGGGGCGCCACGCTGTACACCACACTCGAGCCCTGCGTGCCTTTCGAAGGGAAACGGACGCCACCTTGCTCTGAGGCCATCATCGCCGCCGGCGTGGCGCGCGTCGTTGTCGGCATCCTCGACCCCCACGTGGGTGGACAGGGCGCCGCCCGCCTTCGCGCGGCCGGGGTCGAGGTCGAAGTGGGCGATGGCGCCTCCGAAATCACCGTATTGCTCCGGCCATACCTTCGCTTCCGCGCTTCGAGACGGCCGTACGTCATCGCCAAGTTCGCCGTCAGCCTGGACGGCATGGTCGGCGCACCGCAGGCCGGCGTTCGGTGGCTCACCGGCGCCGCTGCCGTTGAGCGCGTCCACCAGGACCGCTCGTGGGTCGACGCCATCCTCGTCGGCAGTGGCACCGTCCTCGCCGACGACCCGGCCCTCACCGCGCGCCCTGGCGGCACCGCCGCCGACCGGCAGCCCGTCCGCGTTGTGGTCGATAGCCGGGGACGCTGCCCTGCCGATGCGCGCGTGTTTGGCGCGGACGCCCGGACGATCGTGGCTACCGCCGCAGCAAGCCCGCGCGCGTGGAAGGAGTCGCTCGGCCAGCGGGGAGTGACCATCCTCGAACTGGAAGAGGACGCAACCGGCATCAACCTCGACCAGCTGCTGGCGGCTCTCGGGCAACGCGGTGTGGTTTCACTCATCGCCGAGGGCGGACCGACCGTCCACGCGGCCCTTCTCGCTGGCGGCCTGGTTGATGAAGTCCACGCCTACATCGCGCCGAAGGTGCTCGGCCAGGGGATCCCCCTCTTCCCGGCCGGTACCCTGCCTTCGCCGGTCGAGTTTCGCGATCCCGTGGTCGAGCCGCTCGCCCCGGACGTGTTGGTCCGCGGTTACACTGGTACCTGGTCGCCCTGACGGCGGCTCATTTGAGCGCACGGAGGCGAAGATGGCACGCAACTGGATCGTCGTGGGCGGACCCGAGATCTTCGGCAAAACCCGCGAGCTGGGTTTCTCACGCCACGGCTTCAAGAGCACCCGCCGCAACATGGCCAACAGCATCCAGCCGGGCGACC
>JAHDWR010000072.1 GCA_023382755.1 Dehalococcoidia bacterium | reverse complement strand
GGTCCTACGCCGACCACTTCATCCACACCACGCTCATCGAAAAGAACTGGAACGAGATGTTCCGTCGCCACCTGGCCGGGCAACCCGGCATGGCCGCCCGGACGAACCGCGACGGCACCCCGCAATCGCGCGAGGACGTCATGGCCGGCATCCACAGGTGGACCGAGGCATGGGCCGACGAGCACCGCGGCAAGCCGCTCGGCGAGCTGGTCCGGGTCGGGCTTGCCGCGCGCGCCGAAACGCTCCAGCTGCTTTCCGAACTCTCCGATGAACAATTGGAGTCGAAGATCCCCGGCGCGCCCTGGGCCGATGGCACCGTCGGCGGGATCATGGCCGCCAACGCAGACCATGGGCGCATGCACTTCAACTGGGCGAAAGAGGGGCCGCTCGCCTGACCCTGGCCCGTTGCCGGTCCTTAGCCGATGAAGGCCTCGCCGCCGATCTTTTCCGCCGCGGTCCGGGCCATCACGAACCTCCGGATCTCTCGCCGCTCGGCGGGCAGGAAGCAGTGCCCGCACACCCGCGGACGCGGTAGCTCAACCGGCACCAGCAACCGGTGCACTCCGTGCTCCGCGCACTCCAACTCGAACTCAATGACCTCGATGTTCACGGCGTCCTCCCGGCGCGCCCATCTCCCCCGGATGGATCCATAGGATAGACCTATCGCCTACCGTGTCTACGTCCGTTCGGGTAAGTTTCTGTGAACGTTTGGGCGTCGCCACTGTCTCCGCAATCGCCCCGGATGGCCTCGCGCCACCCCAGAAGTGGGATGGTCACGATCACCCGGATGGAGGTCGTCTCGTCCTTTCCGGGCGGGCACAATAGGCAGGTGCATGCAGAACTCGCCGGCGCCGAGACCATCTTCAGCGGCCACCGGCGCGCCCTGACCATCGGCCTCCTCATGGCCGTGACGCTCGTTGCCTTCGAGGCCCTCGCCGTCGCCACCGTGATGCCCGGGGCCGAACAGGACCTCGGCGGTCTCGCGCTCTACGGCTGGGTTTTTAGCGGCTTCCTGCTCGCCAGCATTGTGGGCATCACCTGGGCCGGCGAACAGGCCGACCGCCATGGCCCCGGCCGCCCCCTCGCCATCGGCATGACGCTCTTTGGCATGGGGCTCCTCATCGCCGGGTTCGCCCCGTCCATGCTCGTGCTGGTCATCGGCCGCGCCATCCAGGGCCTCGGTGCGGGCGCGCTCCCGGCGATCGCCTACGTCGCCCTCGGCCGCGGCTACCCCGAACAGCTGCGGCCGCGCATGCTTGCCCTGCTCGCCACCGCGTGGGTCGTCCCCGGCCTGGCCGGACCCGCAATCGCCGGCGCCATCGCAGAGTTCATCTCGTGGCGCGGCGCGTTCCTGATCTTCGTGCCGATTATCCCGTTCATGGCGGCCCTCGCCCTCCCGCCCCTCTTCCGCATGGGTCCGCCAGGCGGCGAACTCACCCCTTCTCGCGTCCCGACCGCCATCCGCCTCGCCCTTTCCGCAGGTCTCGCCCTTGGAGGAGTGGCCACCGGGAACGCGCTCATCGCGGTCCCGCTCGCGGCCGTGGGCATCGCCGCTGGATTGCCCGCGCTCCGCCAGCTCCTGCCTCCCGGCACCTTCCGGGCTGTACGCGGCCTCCCCGCGGCTGTCGCCGGCAACGGCTTCCTCAATATGTGTTTCTTCGGCGCCGAGGCTTTCGTCCCCTACCTCCTCACCACCCACCGCGGGTACTCTGCCTTCGTCGCCGGCCTCGCCCTCACCGGTTCCACCCTCAGCTGGACAACCGGCTCCTGGGTCCAGGAGCGCGCCCTCTGCCGTTTCTCCCGGCCCCGCCTCGCCGCCATCGGCGCCCTTGTCGTCGCCGCGGGCATCGCCATGGTCCCCTTCGCCCTCGCCGACCCCGTACCCGGCGCCTGGGTCGCCATCGCCTGGACGATTGGCGGCTTTGGCATGGGCATCGCCTACCCCATGTTCTCCCTCGAACTCCTTGCCTCCGCGCCGCCAGGTCGCGAAGGCGAAGCCTCTGCCTCGATGAAGCTCAACGAGACGCTCTCCGCGGCCGCCGGCGTCGGCATCGCGGGCGGCATCGTCGCGGCCGGCGATGCCGGGGATTGGGCCGGCGCCTCCCTCGCCCTCGTTTTCGCCCTCGCCTCGGCTGTCGGCCTCCTCACGGCCCTCATCGCCCTCCGGCTCACCGCCCATGCCCCCCTTCCCGGCTCCCCCGCCCCCTCCCTCGGGGCATCGATCCCTGCAGCCGCGGGCGAGCCGGTCTCCTGAACGCGCCCCCTGCCACCTCCGGATCGGGACTTTCCCGGCAGATCGTCCCGCCCGTACGCGTTAGTATTGTCGCCATCACACCGCGGTAGATGCTGTAGGGGAAACCGCCCGTGGACGAAGACCAGGCTGCTGAGCAACCGCCCTTGCACCGCGCGAGCCTGCTCTTCGCTACCAATCCCTGGCCCATGTGGGTCTTCGATCCCCGGACGCTCCGCTTCCTCGAAGTCAACCACGCCGCACTCGACCTCTACGGCTACACCCGGGAAGAGTTCCTCGCCCTCTCCCTCGACGACATCCGGCCGCACGACGCCGTCGACGAGTTTCACACCCATCTCGCGATGCTCCCGGAGACTGGCATCAGCCAGTCCCGATGGCGCCACGTCACCCGCGACGGGCGCGTCCTTTCCGTGGATATCTCCGGCGAGGGTATCACCTTCGAAGGCCGACCCGCCCGCCTCATCGTCGTCCACGATGTCACACCCATCGATACCGCCGAGGCAGCCCGCGCCGAGACCGAGGCCCGTTTCCAGACGCTTGTCGAACACGCACCCGACGCCATCGTCCTCCTCGACGCGGAGACCGGCCGCTTCGTCGAAGCGAACCAGAACGCATGCCGCCTCTTCGCCCGCAGCAGGGGCGAACTCCTCCAGCTTGGCCCCGCCGACGTGAGCCCCGCCAACCAGCCCGATGGCCGGCCTTCAGCCGAAGCA
The DNA here is from genome assembly GCA_023382755.1 of Dehalococcoidia bacterium. GTDB lineage: Bacteria > Chloroflexota > Dehalococcoidia > Tepidiformales > Tepidiformaceae > Amarobacter. Next base: position 11,177 of record JAHDWR010000072.1, on the reverse strand, counting down.
GCCCGCGATGTCATCGCCCGCGCGCTTGCCGGCGAGGCCCCGGCCTTCGAGTGGGTGCACCGCTCCTCCGCCGGCGATGACATCCAGTGCGAAGTGCGCCTCGTTCGCCTCCCTTCCGCCGGCCAACTGGTTCGCGGCAGCATCACCGACATCCGCGAACGCAAGGCCGCCGAAGAAGCCCAGGTACGTCTCAGCGCAATTGTGGAATCCTCCTACGACGGCATGATCGTCACCGGCCTCGACGGCCGCATCACCACCTGGAACCGCGGCGCCGAACGCCTCTTCGGCTACACCGCTGCCGAAGTCCTCGGCAAGTCATCCGAAATGTTCTTCGAACCGGCCGAACGCGACATCCGCACAGCCATCCGCCACCGTGTCATCGAGCTCGGCGAAAGTATCGAGGGCATGGAACGCACCTGGGCCAAAAAGGACGGCAGTTTCGTCACGACCTCCTCCTCCTACTTCCCGATTCGCGATCGCTATGGCGCCGTCACCGGCGTCGGCAGCGTCGCCCGCGATATTGGCGATCGCAGGGCCGCCGAACTTGCACTCCGGGTCAGCGAAGAGCGACTGCAACTCGCCATCCGCGCCGCCCGCATGGGCGTCTGGACATGGAACATCGGGGCCGACCACATCGACTGGTCGGCCGAGGCAGCGGCGATCTGCGGCCGGGAAGCCGCCGCCATGCCCGCCGATATCGGGAGTTTCCTCGCAATCGCCCACCCGGAGGATTCCCGCCACATCCGCCGGCTCTCCCTCGAGACCCTGGCCTCCGGCGACCCCCTTGAGTTCCGCCTCCAACAGCCCGGTGGTTCCCACCGCTGGGTCCTCGTTACGGGCATGCCCGCCTCCGATGGCTCCAGCACGGTCACGGGCATCATCCAGGACATCCACGAGCGCAAGCTCGCCGAGCAAGACCTTCGCGAAAGCGAGGGCCGCATCCGCGAGGTCCTCGAGAGCCTTTCGACCGCGGTCTGGGTCTCCAACGGCCAGTCCGCCCTCCTCGTCAACACCGAGCTCGAGCGCCTCACCGGGTACACCCGTGACCAGCTACTCCAGGACGGGTTCCTCGCCGGCCTCATCCATGCCGACGATCGCCGCGTCATGCGCGAACACTTCGAACGCCGCCGCCGGGGCGAAGAGCGTGTCAGCCGCTACGAAATCCGCATCACCCGCAGAGATGGCCAGGCGCGTCACCTTGCCGTTTCCACCAGCCCGATCTCGTTCGGTGGCGTCTCCGCCTCCCTCGTCTCGGCCTTCGATGTCACGGAGCGCCGCCGCGCCGAAGATGAACTCCGCGAAAGCGAGGCCCGCTTCCGCTACCTCGCCGATTCCGCGCCCCTGTTCATCTGGACCGCCGCTGCCGACCGCCAGATCGAGTTCTTCAACGCAACCTGGCGCAATTTCACTGGCCGCCCCATGGAAGAAGACGCCGGCTACGGTTGGACCCAGGTCATCCACCCCGAAGACCTCGAAGCCACGGTGACCACCTACGAGTCTAGCTTCGATGCCCGCACCCTCTACTCCATGCGCTACCGCCTCCGCCGCCACGACGGCGAGTACCGCTGGATCATGGAACACGGCACCCCCCGCTACTCGGGAGACGGTTCCTTCCTCGGCTTCATCGGCGCCTGCATGGATGTCCACGAAACCGTCCTCGCCGAAGAGGAAATCCGCGCCAGCGAAGAGCGCTTCCGCAGACTCGTCGAGACCGTCCCCGTTGGCATCTGGATCTGGGACGGCGCCGACGTCCTCATGGTCAATGGCGCCCTTGAGCGCCTCCTCGGCTTCCCCAGGGAGACCCTCGTCCGCCGCGACTTCATCGGCTCCCGGATGAACCCGGACGACCGCGCCCTCATCCGCTCGCGCGCTGCCCGCCGAATGGCCGGTGAAACCGTCGAGCCCCCGCACGCCGAACTTCGCATCACCAACGCCGCCGGCGCGGTCCTCACCTTCGAACTCTTCTCCACCATCGTCACGCTCGCCGGTCAGCGCGTCTGGCTCAACTCGGTCATCGATGTCACCGAACGGCGTGCCGCCGAGGCCGAACGCCGCCGCCTCGACCAGCAGATGCAACAGACGCAGAAACTCGAAAGCCTCGGCATCCTCGCCGGCGGCATCGCCCACGACTTCAACAACCTCCTCGTCGCCATCCTCGGCAACGCCGGCCTCGCCCTCCTCGAACTCCCGCCCGAATCGCCCGCCCGCCAGACCGTCCAGGCCATCGAAACCGCCGCCCAGCGCGCCGCCGACCTAACCCGCCAGATGCTCGCCTACTCTGGCAAGGGGAAGTTCGTCATCGAGCCCCTCAACCTCTCCCGCGTTGTCGAGGAAATGGCCCACCTGCTCGAAGTCTCAATCTCCAAGCGCGCCGTCCTCAAATACCACTTCGCGCCCAACCTGCCGCCCATCGAGGCCGACGCCACCCAGGTCCGCCAGGTCATCATGAACCTCATCACCAACGCCTCCGACGCCATCGGCGATCGCAGCGGCGTCATCTCCATCTCCACCGGCATGCAGTTTGCCGACCGCGCCTACCTGGCCGAGTCCTACCTCGATACCGACCTCCCCGAAGGCGATTACGTCTACATCGAAGTCGCGGATACCGGCGAGGGCATGGACGAGGAAACGCGCGCCCGCATCTTCGATCCTTTCTTCACGACGAAGTTCACCGGCCGGGGACTCGGCCTCGCCGCCGTCCTCGGCATCGTCCGCGGGCACCGCGCCGCCATCAAGCTCTACTCCGAACCGGGCCGCGGTACCACCTTCAAGGTCCTCTTCCCCGCCGCCGCATCTCCTGCCGCTCCCGTTTCCCAGCTCCCCCCGGTCGCGCAACCCGTCCCCGCCGGCGCCCGCGGCATGGTCCTCGTCGTCGACGACGACGAGACCGTCCGCACCGTCACACGCCGCATGCTCGAACAGGCCGGCTTCAGCGTCATCCTCGCCGCCGATGGCGCCCAGGCGCTCGAAATCTACCAGGCCACGCCCGCCGTCGCCCTCGTGATCATGGATATGACCATGCCCCGCATGGACGGCGAGCAGTGCTTCCGCGAACTTCGCCGTCTCGACCCCGCCGTCCGCGTCTTGCTTACCAGCGGCTACAACGAGCAGGACGCCACAGAGCGCTTCGTGGGCAAGGGGCTCGCCGGTTTCATCCAGAAGCCCTACCGCCCCGTCGACCTGCTCGCCAGGGTCCAGGAAGCCATCACGGCCCCCCGCCCCTGAGGCTCCGGCCCCTGCCCGAACGTCCAGTCGCTCCCCTCCCCGCACGGCCGGTCCGGGGCGGCCCCCCACCTGGCACCATGGCTGCATCACCCCGGGGCGCCGCGCCCCCAGGAGCACCCCGTGTCCTCGGTCCTCTCCCAGCTCTCCGACGCCCTTGCAGCCGCCGTCGAAAAGGCCGCCGCTTCGACCGTCCTCGTCAACGCCCGCCGCAGGCTCCCAGCCAGCGGCATCGTCTGGTCGGCTGATGGCGCCATCGTCACCGCCGACCACGTCCTCGAACGCGACGACAGCATCGAGGTCCTCCTTCCTTCGGGCGAAACCGCCGCCGCAACCATCGCCGGCCGCGATGCCGGCTCCGACCTTGCCGTCCTCAGGGTCAATCGGACAGGCCTGACGCCCGCCGAACTGGCTCCCGAAGGCTCGGCCCGCGTTGGCAGCATCGTCCTCGCGGTTGGACGTCCGACCCCTGAAGGCCCGATGGCGTCCCTTGGCGTCGTCGGCGCAGTTGGTGGCGCCTGGCGCACCTTCCGCGGTGCCGAGGTTGAAGGCTACGTTCGCTCCGATACCACGTTCTTTCCCGGCTTCTCGGGTGGCCCGCTCGTCGACCCTGAGGGCCGCGTGATCGGCCTCAACAGCAGCCGCCTCGGACGCGGCGCCGGGCTCACCGTCCCCGCCGTTGCCCTCACGCGCATCGTCGCCGACCTCCTGGTCGGCGGGAAGGTTCGTCGCGCCTACCTGGGCATCAGCTCCCAGGGCGCCCGCCTTCCCGCCCCGCTCGCCGCCGCCCTCGATGGCCAGGAGTCGGGCCTGCTCATTGTCTCGGTCGAACCCGGTAGCCCGGCCGACCAGGCGGGTCTCCTCATCGGCGACATCCTCGTCGCCTTCGCCGGCACACCCGTCACCGATACCGATGACCTCCAGGCGTCTCTCGGCGCGGGACGCATCGGTCAGCCGACCCCGGCACGCATCCTCCGTGGCGGTGAAGTTAAGGACCTCTCCATCACCCTTGCCGAACGTGCCTGACCCGGCCCGGCCGCCTCGCGAACCGGCTACGATCGGGCGACAGTGATGAACCATATCCATGACGGCCGCGCACCGCTCCGGGTCGCAGTCCGGGCTGCCTACCCGTCTGTGCGCGCCGGCCTCCGCGCCATGCTCGGCGCCGAACCCGGACTCTCCCTCGTCGAGGACGGCGGGCCCGATAACGACGCGGACGTGTTCGTCGTCGACCTCGACGAGGGCAGCATGGCGGACGGCTGGCCCACCGGCCCGGCGGTCTTGCTCGCGGGTTCGCCCGCTGAGTTCCTCCGCCATCTCAGCCCCCGTGGTGTCGCCCGGGCCTACCTGCTCAAGGAGTCCACCGCCCAGGAGCTCGCCGCCGCCGTCCGAGCGGTCGCCCAGGGCCTCGTAGTCTTCGACCCCGCCGTCGCTGCCATGGCCCCGGTCGTTCCCGAAAGCGCGTCACGGGCCGCCGGCGAGTCCCCGGCGCTCACCACCCGCGAGCTCGAAGTCCTTCGACTTATCGCCCACGGCCTCCCCAACAAGGCCATCGCGCTTCAACTCGGCATCAGCGAACACACCGTGAAGTTCCACGTCGGTACAGTCCTTGGCAAGCTCAACGCCGCCAGCCGCACCGAGGCGGTCGCCCTCGCCGTCCGTTCCGGCCTGCTCCCTCTCTAGCCCGCTACTCCACCTCTTGCTGGCTACCCCACCTCGACCAGCACATCGCCTTCCCGCACTACGCCCCCTTCGGCCACCAGCACCTCCCGCACGATGCCGCTTTCCGGGGCGGTGATCCGGTGCTCCATCTTCATCGCCTCCAGCACCACCAGCAGCTGGCCCGCCTCCACCTGGTCCCCCGCTGCCACCCGCACCGCCGCCACGGTCCCCGAAAGCGGTGCCGTCACCGCCATCACGCCCTCCGCCGCCGTGTGCACCTTCCGCGGCAGCTCCGGAGGGCCGCTGACCCGTATCCACCTGGTGAGCGCGCCAGCGTCGTCCCGAAGTTCTACGAGCAGCGGCTCGCCCCACGGCGAGGTCAATGCACGGATGCGCGTCCCGTCTTCGAAAACACAGAGTGCTCCTTCTTCGTCACGCTCTACCAGCTCCACACCCACGGTTTCGTCCCCAACCGTGACCGTCATCGCGCGCCCGGCCCGCCGGATGTCCACGCGGCGTTGTTCCGGCCCGCTCGAAAGCCAGCACACCGCCGTGCCGGCCCCGATCCAGGCCGCACCCGCCCACGGCCCCGTCGTCTGCCGCGGCCATGCCCCCTCCGATGCAAGCCCCGCCGCTGCGGCAGCCCAGTGCCACACCGGCACCCGTGGCGCCAGGAGACCCCCCAGCTCGCGTTCCAGCCACTCCACCGTGCTCGCTCCCTGCTGGTAGTCCGCGTGCTCGAGGATCCGTTTCGCGAGTTGAATGTTCGTCGGCACCCCCTCGATCTCGATGCAGTCCAGATCGTCGATGGTCCGGCCGATTGCCTCCTTCCGGTTGGCTCCAGCGGCGACGAGCTTGGCCATCAACGAGTCATAACTCCAAGGTATCACGTCCCCACCGGCGTACCCGGCATCAACACGTGATTCGCCCCAGGACCGCCACTCCCGTATCCGCCCGCCGCTCCCCCGGAACCCGTCCCACGGGTCTTCCGCGTTCACCCGCACTTCGATCGCGTGCCCCTCGAACCGCACGTCCTCCTGGCGCACCGGCAGCGTCTCGCCCGCCGCTACCCGCAACTGCAGCTCCACCAGGTCCACCCCCGTCACCGCCTCCGTCACCGGGTGCTCCACCTGCAGCCGCGGGTTCACCTCCAGGAAGTACCACTCCCGCGGGTCCCCGCTCGTCACCAGGAACTCAAACGTCCCCGCATTCACATACCCCGCCGCCCGGGCCAGCTTCAGCGCTGCCCCGGTCAGCTCTTCCCGCAGCCTCCCATCCACGACCGGGCTCGGCGATTCCTCGATCAGCTTCTGGTGCCGCCGCTGAACCGAACAGTCCCGCTCCCCAAGGTGTATGACGTTCCCATGGCTGTCCGCCAGTACCTGCACCTCGACGTGGTGCGCATCCCGCACCAGCTTCTCGATGAGCATCCCACCGTCCCCGAACGCCGCCAGCGCCTCCCGCCGTGCGCTCTCCAGCGCCTCAACGAGTTCGTCCGGCGCGAACACCTCCCGCATCCCCCGTCCGCCGCCCCCACCGCGCGCTTTCAGCATCACCGGGTACCCGATCCTCGCTGCCTCTCGGGCAAGCGTCGCGTCGTCGTCCTCTCCGTCCCATCCCGGGATCACCGGCACACCGTTCGCGATGGCGAGCCGCCGGGCCGCCCCCTTGTCGCCCAGCCCCCGCAACACCCTTGCGGGGGGCCCCACGAAGGCCATCCCTTCGGCCGCGCACCGCTCCGCGAAGTCCGCCCGCTCGCTCAGGAACCCGTAACCCGGATGGATCGCCTGGCAACCCTCCGCCTTCGCCGCCGCGATCACCGCGTCTACATCGAGGTACGTCTCCGCCGCGCTCTGCCCCTCAATCAACGCGACCGCGTCCGCCGTTCGCGCCGCCAGCCCCCGGCGGTCCGCCGATGATGCCACCACTACGGACCGGATACCCATCCGCCGCAGGGTCCTCGCAATCCGCACCGCAATCTCGCCCCGGTTCGCGATGAGTACGCTCGTGAACATCGCTTATGCCTCCGCCGGCGTGTCCGGCGCGAGCAGTTCGTTCTCGCCGTTGCCGCTTTCGAGCCGCCTCGTGTTGTCCCGCTTGTCCAGGTAGTAGTCCAGCACCACCCGGCCCGCCGCGGCCGCCGGCAGCGCCAGCAACACCCCCGTTACCCCCAGGAGTTCCCCTCCCACCAGCACCGCTACCAGCACCACAATCGCCGGCAGGTTCAGCGTTTGGCCGTAAACCCGCGGCACCAGGAAACGGTCCTCGAACTGCTGGTATACCAGCAGCGCGATCAGCACGATCAGCGCTTGCTCCGGCGACTCCTGGAACGCAGCGACCACCGCCGGCACGATCGCGATGAACGCCCCGATCAGCGGGATGATGTCCGCGAACGCCGCCAGCACTCCAAACGCCACCGCGTTTGGCACGTCCACCGCCAGCAGCACCGCCAGCGTGTACACCCCGATGATGGTCGACGTGATCAGCTGCCCGCGCACATACCCGCCGACGACCCGGCTCAGCGCCCGGATGAAGTGCTCGGCGTCCGGCTCCCGCTCTTCAGGCACGAACCGGAAGAGGAACGTCCGCAGCCGCCTGGTGTCCACCAGCAGGTACGCCGTCAGTACCAGCACCGTGAACGCCGAGATGACGGCGAACACCACTCGTTGGCCGTAGTCCACGGCCTGGCTCCCGCTGATCAGGTCTCCCCAGTTGATCTCCTCGGCTCGCTCGGGGAGGTCCCACCGGTCTGTCTTGAACCCGAAGTCCGCCATGAACTCCTCGAAGTCTGCCGCGTAAATCGGCAGGTTCGAACGCAGGTCACGGAACTCGTCGAACATCGCCGGCGCCACGATCGCCACCATCGACCCGATCCCAACCAGGATCGTCAGCATGATCAGCAACACCGCCACCACCCGGTTGACCCGGTGACGGACCAGCCACTCCACGTACGGCATCAACGCCGCCATGAAGATCAACGCCGTGATCAACAGCAGCACAACCTGCCACACGCGCACCAGCGCCCACAGCGACAGGATCGCCAGCCCCACGACGATCAGCCCGCGATAGGAGAGTTCGACCTTGAGCATGCTTCCGCCGGGGTCCGAATGTCGCCGTAGCGTATGGCCCGGCCACCGCGGCGACAACTCGCACCGCTGCCCCACGGTTTGCTAGGCTCTCCACCCTGGAGGGCCAACCATGTTCACCTCGATCGACGTGTTTCTCCGCTACTTCGAAGGCGTGAACCGCCGGGCCATGCGCGATATCGCCGCCCTCCCCCCGGAGGCCGACGGCTGGACTCCCCCCGCCGGCGAAGGCGAAAGGGCCTGGAGCATCAACACACTCGTTGGCCACATGTGCGGCTCGCGCCTCTACTTCGCCAGCGCCTACCTCGGTAACGGCTGGATCAGCCCGCCACCGCCCGATGTCCGCTCCCGCGCCCGCTGGCTCCCCGCCCTCCAGGCCAGCTTCGACCAGTTCCGCGACCTCCTCGCAGGGACGCCCGCGGACTACCTGGAGCGCCGCGTCTCCATGATCGACTCCGATGGCGCCCTCCCCGGGTGGCGCATCCTCCTCATGATGATGGAACACGACATCCACCACCGCAGCCAGATCGATACCTACGCCGGCCTCAACGGCTGGGACGTCCCACAGATCTACAACCGCTCCGCCGAGACCATCGGCTCGCTCCAGGCCGAACAACGCGCCAAACACAACCAGCCCGGCGAGTCCTAATTCCTGAGCCCTGAGTCCCCACGATACAGAACTCCCTCGCCGGCGCCGCCGGGAGGGAGTCCTTCTTCGTGCTCGAAAACCGCGTCAGTCGCTGCTGAACGGCAATTCGCCTTCCACCCGCCGCCCTTGCGTCGCATGGAACTTCGCAATCTTCTCCGGCTCCGGCTCGTGCACCGTCGTCGTCTTCGCACCCCGGACCATCGCGATCCGGCCCGTCCGCGAAAGCTCCCGGATGCCGTAGGGCTCGCACATCTTCACCAGGCCGTCGATCTTGTCCTCGTCACCCACCACCTGGAGGATGATCGAGTTCGTCGCGATGTCCACTACGTCCGCCCTGAACACGTTCGCGATGTCCAACAGTTCGTGGCGGTTCACGTTGTTGCAGCGCACCTTCAGCATCGCCAGCTCCCGCGCCACCATGTCTTCGTTGCTCAGGTCTGTCACCTTCACCACGTCGATGAGCTTGTAGAGCTGCTTCTCCACCTGCTCCACTGGCGCGCTCGCACCGTCAACCACGATCGTCATCCGGCTCAGGCCCGGCGCTTCCGAGTAGCCCACGGTCAGCGACTCGATGTTGAAGCCACGCCGCCGGAACAGGCTGGCCACCCGCATCAGCACACCCGGCTTGTCTTCCACGATCGCAACCACCGTGTGCTGCGCGTGACGCGAACGCGAACCATTCGTAGAGGGGGTCATCGGGCAAGCTCCTCGGCCGGGGCCTCGATCGTCTCCGAAAGTGCCGCTCCCGCGGGCACCATCGGCCACACGTTCTCTTCCTGGTCGATCTGGAAGTCGATCAGGGTAGGACCCTTGTGCTCCCGCGCCTCGCGGATCGCTGGCGCCACCTCCGCCTTCGTCTCCACCCGGATCGCCCGGATGCCATACGCGTCTGCCAGCTTGCAGAAGTCCGGCTGCGTCATCGCCACGCTCACCAGGTTCTTGTCGTAGAACAGCTGCTGCCACTGGCGCACCATGCCCAGGTAGCCGTTGTTGAACACCGCGATCTTCACTGGCAGGTTCTCGTCCACCAGCACGGCCATCTCCTGCAGCGTCATCTGGAAGCCGCCGTCGCCGCAGATCGCCCAGGTCTCCGCGTCTGGCAGCGCCACCTGCGCGCCGATGGCCGCAGGCAGCTCGAACCCCATGGTCCCGAGCCCGCCCGAGGTCACCAGCTGCCGCGGCCGCTTGTAGAAGTAGTGCTGGCCGGCCCACATCTGGTGCTGGCCCACCCCGGTCACGATCGTCGCGTCCCCGTTCGTCTCCTCGTACAGCGTCCGCACCACGTATTGCGGCAGCATCCGCCGGCTCTCACGAATATGCAGGCTCGGGTGTTCTTCCCGCACCTGGTCGATCCAGCCCCGCCAGTCCTGGTGCTCCGCTTCCATGGCCAGGTCCGTCAGCCGGGGCAGCACGTTCTTGGCGTTCCCCACGATCGGCACCGCCGTCGGGAAGTTCTTGCCAATCTCCGCCGGGTCGATGTCGATGTGGATGATCTTCACGCCCGGGTTGAAGTCCTTGAACCGCCCCATCGCCCGGTCGTCGAACCGCATGCCGATCGCGATCACCAGGTCCGCCTGGTCCGCGGCCATGTTCGCGTAGAACATGCCGTGCATGCCAAGCCATCCGTAGCTCAGGTCGTGCGATTCCGGGAACGCTCCAATGCCCAGGAACGTCGTGATCACCGGGATGTCCGCCTTCTCCGCAAGCTCCACCAGTTCCGTGTGGGCGTCCCCCCAGATGACGCCGTGTCCCGCGATGATGATTGGACGCGTCGCCTGGTTGATGAGCTCCGCCGCTCGCCGGATCATCCCCCCATGCCCCTCGGTCGTCGGCTTGTATCCCCGCAGGTTGATCTGCTCCGGCCAGTCGAACTCCGCTTCCTCCTGGAACACGTCCTTCGGGATGTCGACCAGCACCGGTCCCGGACGGCCCGTCCGGCAGATGTGCGCCGCCTCCCGGATCGAAAGCGGGATCTCGTCCGGACGCATCACCAGGTAGTTGTGTTTCGTGATCGAGTGCGTGATCCCCGTGATGTCCGCTTCCTGGAAGCCATCCTTGCCCAGCAGCGACCGCGTGACGTTCCCCGTCAGCGCGAACACCGGCGTCGAGTCCATCCACGACGTGCAGATGCCCGTCACCAGGTTCGTCGCGCCGGGACCGCTCGTGCCAAGGCAGACGCCCATCTTTCCGCTCGCGCGTGCGTAGCCATCCGCCATGTGTGCGGCGCCCTGCTCGTGCCGCACCAGCACGTGCCGGATGCCCGGGTACTGCGGGAGTGTGTCGTACAGCGGGAGCACAACCCCTCCGGGATACCCGAAGATCGTGTCCACGCCTTCGCGCTGGAGGCTCTCCAGCACCATCTGAGCGCCAGTTAAGCGCGCCATGAGGAAGGGTCCTTCCTGCGTCTCCAACTCGTACCCCGGCGCTTGCCCCAGTGTGGAGCTGGCCGGTGCCCGCCACGCCATCCGGTCGTGGCTACCCGCGCAAGGCCGTGGGCCTGTCGCGCGGGCTGAAGGCTGGAAGGTGGGCCGGTAAGCCTGATTCCCTTCCGTTGCGAG
>JAHDWR010000071.1 GCA_023382755.1 Dehalococcoidia bacterium | reverse complement strand
CGGGACGCCGCGGCTGTACGGCCAGGTTCATGGCGGCGTGGACTTCTCGCTCGCCGGCCTGGGCGAGATACCTGTGTACTCCGCGTGCACGGGCGTCGTGGCCGCGGTCGAACAGTCGGCCACGCTGGGGACACACGTGGTCGTGGACTGCGGCGATGGTTGGAGCTTCGTCGCGGGATTCCTGGCCGATGTGGGAGTCCGGCCGGGCGACCAGGCCGGTCTCGAGACGGTCATCGGCGATGGATCACCCGGGGGACATTTGCATGTGGAGCTTCGATACGACGACAGTGCGGTGGACCCGGAGGGATACCTGGACCTGCCCCGCAAGGTGATCCCGCCAACCGCCACGCCGACCAGCACACCCGGGCCAACACGGACCGCGACACCGGTCCGCCCCACCTCAACGCCACTGGCGGGAGCGCCGCCCGCTTCGGCGACCACCTCCGGGCCGCCGCCCACCGCGACCGCCACGCCGACGGTGACCCCGACCCCGACCATCACACCGACGCCGACGTGGACGCCGACGCCCGGCCCCACCCGGCCCCGGGCCGCCGCCACGCCGACCCCGCTCCCGAGGATCCAATGAAGATGCCGATCCTGCTCCGCGCCGGCGTCGCCGCCCTTGTGGTCGCTGGCTGGGTGACCTGGAGCCCGGGCTCGCCTTCGTTCGCACAGCAATCGGCCGAACGCGCCGAAGTGACGGCAACACGGGTCGAAGGGGATCAGTTGACCGCCTCGGTGGCGGTGCTCGATGCCGCGAGCAACCCCGTGATGGGGCTGGGGATCGAGGCGTTCACGGGGACCATTGATGGCGTCGCGGTAGCGCCGGGGCGGGTGACGAGCGGGGTGGACACGGCGCTGCCCCTCGGGATCATCCTCACGGTCGACACCAGTGGGAGCATGGCAGGCGCGGCCCTGGCGTCGGCAAAGAGCGCCATCCTGCCGCTCGTCAACGCCATGCAGGGCAACGACCAGGCGGCGCTCCTGACATTCGCCCAGACAGTGACCGTGCCGGTGCCGTTGACGGGGGAAACCGGGACGCTGGCGGCGGCGATCCAGGCGATGAGCGCCACCGGCAACACGGCGCTGTTCGCGGGCGTCGCCCGGGCGGCCGAACTCGCCGGAGCGGCCCCGCAGCCCCGGAAGGCCGTCGTCCTCCTCTCTGACGGTGAGGACTTTGGGGCTGCATCCGGGGGGATCACGCGGGAGCAGGCACTGGAGGCGGCACGCTCAACCGCGGTGCCCTTCTTCGTGGTCGGCCTCGGCCAGGAGGTCGACCAACAGTTCCTGACGAGCCTGGCGACGAGCACGAACGGCCAGTATTTCGCTGCCGCCGACCCGGCTCAGCTGTCGCAACTCTACGCTCGCATCTCGGACCGGCTCCGCCAGCAATACACCGTCACGATCGAGCTGCCGGCGGAGCTGCCGGGAGGTTCTCACCGGCTCTCCATCTCCGCGGGAGGGGCCACGGCCACGGCCACGTTCGAGACCGAGGGCCCGCCGCCACCGGCAGCCGTGCTCGGCCCGGTGGCCACGCCGCTCTCCGAGGAGCAGGTGGTCCCGGTTTCCGGGCTCTCATCCGGGACCACCGTGGAATTCGCCATTGATGGCGAGCCGATAGAGCCGCTGCCGGATGGTCGCTCGGTCCGGCTCGACCCGTACGTATTCGAACCCGGCAGGACGTACACGCTGACCGCGGCGGTGGTAGGTGGCGAGACGCTGACGCACGCATTCACGGTGGCGGCGCTGCCACCGGTGCTGCTCGCCCCGCGCGAGGTGCCCGGCCTGGAGCCCGGCGACCTGGTGCGGCTGACCATCCAGGCACAGCCGGGACAGGTCACGGCCACGTTCTTCGTGGATGGGGAGCAGGTGGGCGAGGTTGTGCAGCCTCCGTTCGACTTCGTGCTTCCGGAGGATGACTACGCGGCAGGGGGACACGAGGTGCGGGTGGTGGTCGCCGGCGCGGCGGGTTCTGTGGAAGCGGTGTACCCGTTCTCTGGCCCGGCGGCGCCCGGGACGAACTATGCCGCCTACATCCTGCTGCTGGCGGTGGCCGCGGTTTCGCTCGCCGGTGTCGTGTATGGGGGGAGGCGGGCGGTGGGGTGGTACCGGTCGCGGCCGGAGCCCGTCGACGTGTCTGGGGTTGGGGAGCAGCTCGCGGCGTGGGCGGAACTGCGGCGGACCGGCCGCGAGGAGGAGCCCGCGGCGGGAGTCGAGGAGCGCGTGACCGGCCCGTGGGGGCGGCTGGTCGTCGATTCGGGGCCCGATGCGGGCAAGGTTTTCGAACTGCGGGAGGACGTGGAACTTGCCGGCCGGGCGAAGTTTTGCTCGGTCCGGCTGAGCGGGCCGGGTGTGGAAGACGCGCATTTCGTGCTCAGCCGCGACGGGCGGCTCAATGCATCGACGCCGGCGTGCCGGGTCGAGGTTGACGGGGAGGTGGTGCGGTCGGCGGATATTGCGAGTGGCGCGCGGATCCGGGCTGGCGGCATCGACCTGAGATTTGAGGGCATCAGCTGATGCTGGGGATCGGGGCCGCAGTGCGGTGGCTCGACCAACGCCGTGCTGACATTATCCTGCTGGCGGCGGTCACCGCCGTCGGGGCAGGAGTGCGGGCGAGCTTCGTGCTGGCCACGGACTTCCCGCTCAACGACGGCGGCATGTTCTATTCGATCGTTTCGGACATTAGCGCGAATTCGTGGCGCATGCCCGAAGAGCTCAGTTACAACGATGCAGGTATCCCCAGCGCCTACCCACCCCTCGCGTTCTATCTCACGCGGGTGTTCGAGGTACTGACTGGTGCGGAAATTCTGACGTTGCAGCGCGTGATCCCGCTGGTCTTCAGCACTGCTGCAATCCCTCCGTTTTACGTACTCGCCCGGGCATTCGCGACGCGATACACGGCATTCATCGCCTCGTGGATATTCGCCCTGGTGCCTCGTAGCTTCGATTGGGAACTCGGCGGTGGTGGCTTGACTCGGGCACCCGGCTTGTTCTTCGCCCTTGTTGCGGTGGCCTGTCTCGCCCTCGTCGCCTTTCGGGAGGCTCGGCTGACGGCGGTGATTGTTGCGGGTACAACGGCATCGCTGGCGGTTCTTGCGCACCCGCAGATGGGCCTGTTCGCCATCTATTCCGGGGCCGTGTTCCTGGCATTTGCCAGGGAGAGGATGGTCGTAGCACGGCGGATGGGCCTGGCGGCAATGATTGCCGTGGCAGGGGTGGCGCCCTGGCTTGTCCTCGCATTGTCCCACGTAGGCGTCGCCCCGTACCTCGCTGCCGCGCAGACCGGGACCCATGGGCCAGCAGCCGTGCAGGTTCTCGGGCCCTCTTTTTTCAGCGAGCCTCTGTTTCCAATCGTGGCAGCTCTTGGCGCCATCGGGTTCGCCTGGTGCATTGGGACGCGGGCGTGGCTGGTTCCAGTGTGGGCCGTTGCGATCATGGTGTTGGATCCGCGGAAGGCCGAGACACTCGGAGCGGCGCCGGTCTCGCTCCTGGGCGCGTTCGCTCTCATGCATGTCCTGCTGCCGGTGCTCGGAGGCTACTCCGAAGGCACACCCTCCATGCCCGCCACGGCTGGCGGCCTGGAAGTGCGGCAGCGCCTGGGACTCTATTGCATCCTGGGATTCGTCCTGCTCGGTGCGATCCTCGCACCGTTGCTCTCAACTTCTCCGCTGCATTCGTTGAGCCCCGAGGTCCGCGACACCCTGGGCCGGATCGACCATGAAGTTGCGCCAGATGCCACGTTCGTGGTCATCACGGGCGAGGAACACTGGGCTCTCGATGCCCTTTCGGAGTGGTTTCCGGCGCTCACGAACCGACCGAGCCTCGGGACGGTCCAGGGGGCCGAGTGGCTCCCGGGGAGAGAGTTCGCGCGGCAAATCGACGCCTACGAAGGCCTTCAGGACTGCGCCGACGAAGAGATCGATTGCCTCGCGGACTGGGCAGCGGCACACGGTCATAAGTTCGACCACGTGTTCATTCCCCGGGCTGTGTATACCGCCTATGGACGGGAGGAAATGGAGGAGTGCTGCGCGCTGCTCCTATCGGCCCTTGAGAGGGCGAGCGAC
This sequence comes from Dehalococcoidia bacterium, assembly GCA_023382755.1. Classification (GTDB taxonomy): domain Bacteria; phylum Chloroflexota; class Dehalococcoidia; order Tepidiformales; family Tepidiformaceae; genus Amarobacter. The sequence goes on along the minus strand of JAHDWR010000071.1, from coordinate 10,180 downwards.
TACCGGCTGGTGTTCGATTCGCCGGGGGGCAAAGTGTACCGGCGAGTGACTACCGGGCCGCGATAGCCGCCTTTCATCGGGGAAAACCCTGACAAACCTGGTGAATAACCCGTAACAAACCGGTGAACGCTGCGTCTTACCCGTACAGGGCACCGTGGGTGGGTCGAGTCACCCCGTTGTCCAGGCGGGGGAATTATGGGGAGCCTGGCTGCGGCAATTGCGCCTTCCACTGGGCGGCGCGCGGGAACGGGACCGGAGTTTGTGCGTGACACGCTCTGGTTCAGCGGTCTCTACGAAAGCGCCGTCGACAACGTCTATCGCTACGCCTACGTGCTGGTACGGAACGCACAGCAGGCTGAAGACGTGACGGCCGACGTGTTCTTAAAGGCATGGCGGAGCCGTCACTCCCTCCGGAGCGAAGCGAGCGCCCAGGCCTGGCTGTTCTCCATCGCGCACAACTCGGCGATGAGCCTGCTCCGCTCCCAGCGGGAGGTCGCTCAACTCGACGATATCGGCGAACAGGAATACGCGGGTGCGGACCCGGAATCGGAAGTCTTTGCGGGGATGGAGGCGGGGCGGCTGCAGGCAGCCATCCGCCGGCTGACCGCCGAACAGCAACAGGTCGTTTTCCTGCGCTTCTTCGAGGGCCTTCACCATGAGGATGTCGCCCGTCGCCTTGGCAGCAACGCAAACGCGGTGCGCGCGGTGCAATTCAGGGCGCTGACGCGCCTTCGAAAGCTGCTCCAGGAGGACTACGTTGGCGTCACCGCATGACCCGCTGAGGGAGACCGCCCTCGACCGCTGCATCGACCGGCTGCTCGCCGGCGAGTCGTGGGAGCGCGCGCTTCCTCCCGACCCGGCCATCCGGGGAGAGGTCGCTTCCTTGATGGAAGTGGCTGTAGACCTGCACGACCTGGCGGGGCACACATCACATCTGCGGCCAGAGCGCCGGGAGCGGCTCTGGCGCCGTGTGAGCGGCTCGCGGCGGGGACTGATCCGGCGGATTGCCTTCTACCGGCTGCCCTACCTCCCGCCGCTCTGGATCCGGCCGGAGGCCTGCTGAACCGACAACGCGCAGGGTCCGCTGGCGCGTTTGCCGGGAGGCACAACGTGCGGACGAACGATTCTCGCAGGGAACATAAATCAGGAGGCAATATCAAAATGCGGAATCTCACGTTGAAGGCTGCGGCCTGGAAGCAGACACGCCAGCCACGGGAAGATGGCCAGACGGTCATCGAGTACGCGCTCATCGTGGCGGCCGTTTCCATCGTGCTGATGGCGGCGCTGCTGGGCTTCGGCCAGGCGGCCATCGGTTGGGCACAGAGCGCCGTTGACGGGTTCATCAGCTGACCGAGCGCGGCCGGGGTGGGTTGTCCTGCCGGCAACCCGTCTCGGCCGCATCACAACTTTGGAGACGAGTCATGCTGCGGTTCGCCCGCGCCGCCCTTGGGCGGTTCGACCGCCGCGAGGGACAGGCCGTAATCGAGTACGCGCTCGTGATTGCGATCCTCTCCATCGGGATGGTCGTTGTGCTCCTGGGCTTCGGTAACTACCTGGTTGATGCGGCACGAGAAGGGGCCAGGGCACTGATTGGCTGATGATGTGATGAAGAGAACACCCGCGAACGGCAACGACAACGGCCAGGCGATCCTCGAATTCGCGCTGGCGATGCCGTTCCTGCTTGCCTTCATCTTCTTCATCGTCGACTGCGGGCTGTTCGCGTTTTCGTATGTCAGCCTTACCAACGCGGTCCGCGAGGGCGCGCGTTGCGCGGCGGTCGGGGGGACGCAGGCGGCGGTCAGCACGCGCGTCACCAACACCTACGGCGGCAGCGGCGCCCCGACAGCGACCACGGTGACCTGGGACCCGACGCCGGCGGTTATCGGCGGCAGCGTCATCGTGACGACGAGCCACAGCTACCAGTGGATTACGCCCATCGGCCTGGTGCCGGGGATTGATTCCAGCACTGCCTACACGAAGTCCGCCACGATGCGGATGGAGACCAACACCGTGGAGAAGGCGACATGCTAGCCAAACTTCACGGCTACCCTGGCCGCGTCCAGCGCGAGGAGAGCCAGTCGATCGTGACGCTGGCGCTGATGAGCCTGTTCATCCTGGCCATCCTCGCCGTGGTGGTCGAAACGAGCGCGGTGTACATCCAGCGCCGGAACCTGCAGAACGCGGCCGACGCGGCGGCACTTGCCGGCGCGCAGGAGCTGAACGGGCTCGCAGCCGGAGAGGCGCCGGCCATCGCCGCGGCCGAGGCCTACGCCGAGGAGAACCTCTCGGACTTGCTCGGGGTGACCGCGGTGGTGAGCGACAACTACACGCAGGTGCAGGTGCAGGTGCAGAAGAAGGCTGCCACGGCCTTCGCCGGATGGCTCAGCTTCGGCGAGCCCACGGTCAGCGCGAAGGCGACCGCGCGGATCGCGAGCTTCAACATCATCCGGTGCGTGGTGCCGATCGCAGTCCAGGACACGGCGTACTTCGAGGGGACCACAAGCGGCGAGGATCCTCCCCCGCTCATCGAACTGAAGAGCGGCCTGCACGAAGGCGAAGCCGGGAGCAATACCGGGCTGGTGAACCTGGGCCCGGGCAACAGCGCGGAGCCGATCCGGACTGGCGGCGGGTGCGGGCTCGAACCCACGATCCCCACCAAGCCGGGCCTTACTGGTGGCGACGTGCGCAACGGCTTCCAGGACCGCCTCGAGGCGGCGATGGAAAATGATTGCTACACGTGGGAAGACGCGCGGCCGCCGACCGACGGCTCGGTCTGGCGGTGCAAGCCTGAACGCGCCGTTGTCGACGGCATCGAGGCCACTGCGGTGGTCCTGTTACCCGTGCTCCATGTGGACATCAACAACTCGGGGTCCGGCTATTACCCGCTCGCTGAACTCGACAACGGGCAGTACCTGCTGGCCTATTTCTGGGTGGACGGCGACGGCACGTGGGACACGAGCCGGGGGACCTGGCAGTGCTGGGACAATCCGGACTGCGTCATCAAGGGTCGCTTCATCGTCGACGAGCCCGTTGACCTCGATGTCTTCGACCCGACGAAGTGTCCGCCCGGGGACGCCGACTGTGTCCTCGATTGGGACCCGGCGGCAACCACCAAGATCGTTCAGCTCATTGAATAACCCCCAAACCCCGTCGGAGGACCAGCCATGACACAAGCGCGAACCTTTGCACTCGGCGGAAGCAGCCGCCTCGGTCTGCTGCTCGCGGCCGTGTTGGCGGCGCTCACAGGTCTGCTTGTGTTCGCCGCCCTCCGCGGAAGTGACGACGAGCCGATCGTCCGGAACGCCGCGGGCGGGACCGAGACCACCGTCGTCACCGCGAAGACAGACATCGCGGCGCGCACGGAGATAACGGCCGGGATGCTGGAACTCACCAAGGTGCCCGCGAGCGCGCTTCTTGGCGGCGCCTACTCGGATGTCTCTCTGGTCGAAGGGCGCGTGGCCCGCATCCCCATCTACGCGGGCGAACAGCTCGTCCAGGAAAAGCTTGCCTCCGTGCGGAGCGACCTGGGCCTGAGCTACATCGTGCCCACGGGCATGCGCGCCATGGGCGTGAAGGTCGATAAGGTCATCAGCCCCGGCGGCCTCACGCGGCCCGGCGACCACGTGGATGTGATCGCGGTAGTCGATGTCCAGTACAAGGACCTGACCACGGACAAGGAATTCACGGAAACGCGCGCCTTCACGATCGCCCAGAACATCCAGGTGCTGGCCGTCGAACAGAAGCTCGAACGGCAGCTGGCTCCAGTTGCCGAGGCGACCGTCGCCGCGGGCGAGGAGGGATCCCCGGTCGACCAGCCCGAGCCCGAGCCCGAGGGGACGGTGGTGACGCTCGCCCTCGCCCCCGGTGCGACGCAGCAGGTGTTGCTGGCCGAAACGAAAGGCAAGATCCGCCTGGTGGTCCGGGCGCCCGGGGACGACGAGATCATCGAAACGGAGGACTCGACCTTCCTCTCGCTGGCCGACCCGACGTTCCAGCAACTCATCATTGAAGCGTTGCGCCGGTGAGCGACGGGGAACGAGGAAGGGAGGCTGCCATGGGACGGAACCCACTGGTCATGATCATCGATGAGGACCCCATCTTCCGGCAGGAGCTGCAGGGGATGCTCACACCCGCGCGCCTGGCGGTCGTCGCCGACTGCGGGTACGGAGTCGAGGCGGCATCGCTCGCGGAGGAGCTCAAGCCCGACCTCATCCTGGCGTCGATCGAAGAGCCGGTCGCGCGGGCCATCCAGACGATCGAGGCGGTGCGCGGCATCCGCCCGGGCGCGCCGGTGATCGCGTATTCAAGCTCGACTGAGCTGCACCTGGTGCGGCAGGCGATGCACGCGGGGGTGAGAGACCTCCTGGCGCACCCGTTCAAGGTGGGCGAGTTGCTTACGGCCATCGAGGCCGTGATGCGGTCGGCGTCGCTACCGGGGGAGGCCGCTCCCCAACCGCAGGCCGCGGGCACGATCCTCACCGTGTTCGGCGCCAAGGGCGGCATCGGCAAGACCACCATCACCACGAACATCGCCACCGCCATCGCACGCGATACCGACAGCTCGGTACTCGTGATGGACCTCGACACGCGGTTCGGCGACGTGGCGATCATGCTCGACATCGACCCGGCGGTGACGGTCGCGGAGATGGCCGGCCAGGTGGCCACGCTCGACCGCGCGAGCTTCAAGGCTGCACTGGTCGAGCACGAATCGGGGGTGTTCGTCCTCCCTTCTCCGAAGCACCCCAACGACTGGCGCCAGGTGCAGGCGGACGACATCAAGGAGCTGGCCCGCTTCGCGAGCCGCATGTTTGACTACGTGATCCTGGATACGCCGGGTGCCTTCAACGATGTCGTCGGGGCCGCCCTGGAAGTGGCGACGCAGGTGCTGGTGGTGACCAGCGTCGACATGGCAAGCATCAAAGACACGTCGTTCATCCTGGACGTGCTGGAGAGCGAAGGGTTCCCGGACGACCGGCTGTTCCTGACGGTGAACCATCCGAATGGGGCAAACACGATCCGGGCGGCCGACATCGAGCGGGTGCTCCGGAAGAAGGTGTTCTGGGAGATCCCTCACGACGCGCAGATGACGATGGCGACCCAGATCGGCCTGCCGGTGGTGTTGGCCCGGCCGAAATCGCGTGCCGCATCCAACCTCGCAGGACTGGCGGGCAAGATCACCGGGCGCGATGCCCCCGCGCGGGAAAGCAAGGGCTTCCTCCGGAGGCTCATCCCCGCCGGGTCGCGGAACTAGGTGGGACCGAATGAGAAGGAGCCAACGATGAGTGACTCGCTCAGAAACGACGGGGCAGCCGGCCTGCGGTTCGGCGGCGCACGCGACGGGCTGGCCAGCATGATGCCGGCCAGCGGCCGGCCCGCGCTCAGGCCGTCATCGGGCCCTGACCTCCCAACGATGGTTTCGGCCTTGCACGAGGCGCTCATCAATAGCCTGGACGCCGACAAGCTGGCCGCGGCGGCGCCCGGCGAGGCGCGAAAACTGGTGGAGGAGACGATCGCCACCCTCATCGCCACCGGCGACTACCCGGTCTACGGCGAGGTCCGGCAGCGGCTGGTCTCGCTTGTCGCCGATGAAGTCCTCGGGCTCGGGCCAATCCAGGCGCTGGTGGACGATTCGAGCATCACCGAGGTGATGGTGAACGGGCCAGACCAGGTCTACTTCGAACGGGACGGTGTGATCCATCCCAGCGACATCACCTTCCGCGACGACACGCACGTACGGCGGGTGGCGGAGCGCATCCTCTCCCAGATCGGGCGGCGGGTGGATGAGGGCACGCCGATGGTGGACGCCCGCCTATCCGACGGTTCACGCGTGAACATCACGATTCCCCCCGCCACGCCGGTCCACCCGACGATCACCGTCCGCAAGTTCCGGCGGGACCGGTACCGGATCGAGGACCTGATCGCGGCGCACACGCTCGACGAGCGAATGGCCGAGTTCCTTGGCGCGTGCACCACGTACAAACTGAACATCCTCATCTCCGGCGGCACGGGGAGCGGCAAAACGACCTTCCTGAACGCGCTCTCGGCCTATATCCCCCGGAGCGAACGGATCGTGACGATCGAGGACCCGGTAGAGCTTGCCCTGCAGCAGCGGCATGTGATCAAGATGGAGGCGCGACCGCCCGACATGACCGGCGCCCACGCCATCACCCAGCGCGATCTGCTTCGCAACGCGCTGCGCATGCGCCCGGACCGCATCATCATCGGAGAGATTCGCGGCCCGGAAGCGTTCGAGATGCTCCAGGCGATGAACACGGGTCACGAGGGGTCGCTTTCGACCGTGCATGCGAACAGCCCCCGCGACGCGCTGGCGCGCATCGAGAACATGGTGCTGATGGCGGGGGTGGAGCTCCCGGTCACGGCGATCCGCGAGCAGGTCGCCTCGGCGCTGCACCTCATCATTCAGCTTCAGCGATTCCCCGACGGCGTCCGCCGGATCGTCCGGGTGAGCGAGGTGACGGGCATGGAGGGCTCGACCGTGACACTGCAGGACCTCTTCGTGTTCAAGGCGGAAGGCCTTGCCGAAGGTGGACAGGTTGTGGGGCGGTACCGGCCGACGGGGCTGAGGCCCACGTTCTCGGAGCAGCTCGCGATCATGGGTTGCCAGCTCCAGCCGGAACTCTTCCTGGATGGTGCGGCCCGATGATCGCTGTCCTGGCTGCCGTGTTTGGCGCGCTGAGCGTGTTCGTGGGTGTTGGCGCGCTCACGGGGCAGTTGTCGTACAACCAGCGAAAGCTCGCGGCCCGCACGGTCACGCTCAGCCGGCCCGGCGCCGATGACCGGCAGCGGAGCCTCGCGGGCACCGGTCTGCTGAAAGAGGATGCAGTCGCCGGGAGCGAACGAGTGAGCGCGATCCTGCGCCGGTATAGCTGGGTCGCCTCGCGGGCTGCTCTACTCGAACGGGCGGCCCTGCCCCTGAAAGTGAGCGAGTACATCCTGGCGCTCGTCGTCACGTTTGCCGGGCTTGCGGCGCTGGTGACGCTCACATCGGGGATCCTGGTCTTCGGGCTGATTTTCGGGACGGTCGGGGTTGTTGGCGTCGAGTTGTGGGTGCGGAGCCGGGCTCGCCGCCGGCTGGAGCTGTTCAATAAGCAGCTCCCGATCGCTCTGCAGGTGATGGCGACTTCGCTGCGAAGCGGGTTCGGCATCATGGAGGCGGTCCAGACGGTCAGCCGCGAAATGGACGACCCGCTCGCCGGGGAGTTCGGCCTCATCATCGACCAGGCGAGAGTGGGCGGGTCGTTCGAGGCCGGCGTCTCGGCGATGGTCTCCCGTGTGAACAGCAGCGACCTGCGGATCGTCGCCCGCGCTCTGGAGATCCATCGCAAAGTCGGTGGCGACCTGGCATCCATCCTCGACAGCGTTGCCGGCACCATGCGCGAGCGCGAAGAGCTGCGCGGTCACATCACGGCGCTGACGGCCCAACAACGGCTGGGCGGGATGATCGTCGGGCTACTCCCGGCATGGGTCGTGGGGTTCTTCATGGTGGTGAACCCGGAGTTCATTTCGCCATTGTGGGAGGAACCCCTCGGGCGCATTTTTCTCGCCGCCGGCGGGCTGATGGAGCTTACGGCGTTCGTGACCATGCGGCGCATCATGACGATCGAGGTGTAGGGATGATCGTGCTTGCCGTGGTTTGTGGGGCAGCGGCCGTGTTCATCGGCGTGCTGGCGCTGGCCGGCGCGAAAAGCCCGGCGGTGCCGGCCCGTCTGAACCGCCTCGAACGGAACGGCCCGGGGGACCGGGGCGAGCTGCTGGCCGAGCCGTTCGCGGCACGGGTGGGGATGCCCGTCGCACAGCGGCTCCGCAACCTCGTTACACGGTTGCTGCCCGGCTCCTGGGTGAGCGGCATCGAGTACCGGTTGATGCTGGCGGGCGAACCGCTGAGCGTCCATGCCATGTTGACCGTGCAGGTGGTGGCGGTGGCCGCGGGGGTCTTTGTCGTGTTCGTGGCAGTCACCGGGGGAGGAGGGGCGCCCCGGGTCGCCGCGACCCTGGTCGCCGGGGCGGTCCTGGGCGTGATGCCCCTGTACTGGCTGCGCATCCGTGTGGCGGCCCGGAAGCGCGCGTTGCTGAAGGCGTTGCCCGATGCCGTGGACCTGATCGTGACGACGGTCGAAGCCGGGCTTGGACTCGACGCGGCACTTTCCGAGGTTGGGCACGAGACCGAGGGACCGCTGGGCGAAGAGCTGCGGCTGACCGTCCGCGAGACGACGCTCGGACGGAGCAGGCGCGACGCCCTGACCAGGCTGATCGAGCGCACGGATGTCCCTGAACTGAAGACGTTCGTGCAGGCGGTGATCCAGGCCGAGCAGACAGGTATCCCTGTTGGGCAGGTGTTGCGCACGCAGGCTGCCCAGATCCGCCTGAAGAAGCGCCAGCGCGCAGAGGCGGAGGCGCAGCGGGCACCGGTGAAGATGGTGGTAGTGCTCGCGCTCCTGGTGTTGCCGGCGATGTTGTTGATGGTGATTGGCCCGGCCGGGATCCGGATGACGGAGCAGTTCTAGCTCAGGCGGCGCGAAGCTCACCGCGATCGAGGCGCCGGTAGTCTTCGAGGCGCAGCAATGTCGCGGGCCGCAGTTCGGCCACGAGTGCCGCCCGGTGCGACCGCGAGACCATCCGGATTTGGAGGATGCTGAACGGCACGAGCATCGGGGCGAGCAGCGGCGCCGAGAGTGGCGTGGCCGTGAACTGCGTCACGCCGGCCGCGATGTAGGCTCCGGCAAAGACCCCGGCTACCAGGAGCCAGTCGGCGGCCGTCTGCGATTCGAGTGGGGAGGTGCGCCCCAGCCGCACGTTGAGGAGCGTCTGGGCAAGGGAGAGCACCATGCGGACTGCCGCAAGCGGCGCGAACAACCACGAGAGCGGGCCAAGGAGCAGGGCCATCAGCCAGAGGCTCGCGAGGGAGCCAACGCGGCAGTGCGCCGAGAGGCGCCAGTCCCATTGGCTTTCCAGCGAACGAAGCGCGGCTGTCACACTCAGAAGGTCGGCATCCGGCCGGCGGATCCGCAGGTTCCCGGACTCACCCGGACTGGACCCGCAAGAGGGAGGCGGGGGTCCCGTGGCGGCGCCCCGGGCAGGCCCGGGGAGGCAGGCGCCCGAAGCATTACGACAGGCGGTAGTAATCAGGTCGATCAGCCCGGTGAACATCAGCCCTTTGGCGGAGGTCATGTTAGGATAGGGGGGTATCCTATACGTATCACTCCCGGGAGTTCCCGCCATGGACCACGACCACCGCAACATGACACACAGAAGTCGAAGCGCAGGGGCGCACCCGGGGCAGGTGCCTCCGCCGATGCAAGAGGCCGGCCCCAGGCCCGGCCCGTCAGGCCACGGGAAGGGGCATGACCACTCGGCGATGATGTCCGACCCGACCATGGCGGCTGCGATGGAGCGGGACATGCGCAACCGGTTCCTCGTCTCCCTCATCCTTACGATCCCGGTGGTCCTGTATTCGGAGCTCGGCGAGACGATCTTCGGAGCAACGCCGCCAGACTTCGGCCTCGGGATGCAGTGGATGGCGTTCGGGTTCGCAACGCCCGTCGTCGTCTACGGTGGATGGGTGTTCATCCGGGGCGCCTTCAAGGCTCTGCGTTCGCGCAGGCTCGACATGGCGGTCCTCATCACCACCGGCGTCGCCGCGGCCTATCTCTTCAGCGCCGGGGTCACGCTTTCCGGCCGGACCGAGGTGTTCTTCGAAGCGGCGGCCATGTTGATCACGTTCGTGCTTTTCGGCCACTGGATGGAAATGAAGAGCCGGCGCGGGACGACCGACGCGCTTCGCGCGCTCCTCGCACTGGTGCCTGAGCGCGCCATCGTGGTGCGGGACGGTGTCGAAGTGGAGGTGGACACGGCGGATGTGCGGAGCGGCGACCTGGTGCGGGTCCGGCCGGGCCAGCGCGTGCCCGTCGATGGCGTCATCGAGTCGGGGACGAGCTCGCTCGACGAGGCTCTCGTAAGCGGAGAATCGCTCCCGGTGGAACGTTCCGTGGGGGATGGACTCGTGGCCGGGAGCGTCAATGGGGAGGGCGCCCTGCTGGTCCGGGCTTCGGGCACGGGCAGCGAAACCGTGCTTGGCCGGATCATCGCCCTCGTCCAGAACGCGCAGGCGTCGAGGGCCCCGGCCCAACGTCTCGCCGACCGGGCCGCGGCGGTGCTGGTT
>JAHDWR010000070.1 GCA_023382755.1 Dehalococcoidia bacterium | reverse complement strand
CAGCGCCTCCGGTGGAGGCAGTCCAAGTCAATGACGAGTTCCGCAGATCCTTGCAGCGTAACCACCTCACGTTCGCGGCAGCCCTCTCGGAAGACGGATGGATCACTTTCAAGGACTATGAGGCGGCGACGATGGCGTTCATCGGATGCGCATCCAGCCACGGTGCAACCCTTCGTGCAAATCCGGAAGTCTCCAAGAGGCTCCGCTACTTCTATGCGCTGGAGACTCCATCTGGACGCGACCTCAGGTCGGAGATGCTGGCTTGTAGGGGGCAGTACCTAGATCCAGTGGAATCTGTTTGGGCACGGTACAAGCCAGTGACGGAGCAAGAGGCCTCCGAGGCCGGGCAGCTTATGGCGACGTGCCTCCGGTCTGCGTCCTCGACTGCAGGTGGGCAGAGCGTTCCTCCCGACCCTTCGGAGCCGAAACGCCGGGAGTGCGCGCGGCTCGTGTTCGAGAAGACAGGCCTGCCCGACTACTATGTCTGGGAAGAGTAAAGCCGGAGTCGTCTCGACTGTTGGTCGCCACCCCACCGGCCCTGTAGAGTCTGCATAGCTCCCTGTGTTGCGGAGGGGAATGAAATGCCAATATCTATGCTTGCGCTCGGGCAGGCTCATGTTCGTCCTGATCCTTTGGTTGCCGAGATACTGAGGGCGCGTCTCTGCGGCGTCCCGTTCGCGCAGATAGCCAGCCATCTTGGCTACGCGGAACGAACGGTCCGGGCCAAGTGCGAGCGGGCGCTCGACATAGCGCTGGTTCCAATTGGTGTGGAAAAGCATGACGCGTGGGTAGCCGGGGCGTGGTCGGCCATGCATTTCGCCTGCTGCCTCGCTCATGCCGGACGCCAGACACCCGGCGGCACCGGTACGGCGGCGGTGTGAACGTGCGCTTCCTGCCCTACTGCGCCATCTCCTTGTTTGTCACCGGCTTCACGCTGCTGGTTGTGGGAATCGCCACTGAACGTGCACACCCGGAACCCACCGCCCAGGCGAGGGCGTTCGACTTCCGCTTCGAGCCGATTGTCACCTCGACGGGCACTTCGACCGTCACCCTCGTCCCGGCAACAGCGCACCCCACGGCAACGCCCTTCGCGGGGCAGGTCGCTCGAATGCGAATCCCATCAATCGGCGCCGATCATCCCGTCGAAGAAATCGGCATCACCAATAACCAGCTGGACACGCCCACGGACGCGAACGGGAGCATCGGCTGGTACTACATCTATGACCGGCCGGGGCATGGTGGCAATGCCGTGTTCTCGGCACACAAGAATTACAATTTCCAGGACGGCCCCTTCGCCCGACTCGACAAGGTAAATCCAGGCGATTCCATCATCGTAGAGATGAAAGATGGGCCGGAGTATGCGTATGAGGTCATCTTCTACCACCGCTATGATGTTGAATCGATCCCCATGGGAGAACTCATCGACGCACCCCAGAAGCCTCCCGAATCCGAGTGGATTACCCTCATTACCTGCGGCGGCCGCTTCCAGGCGACCGAAGAAAGCGGCCTGGGCTATTACCTCGAACGAGATGTTGTGATCGCCGCTCGCATCAGGTAGCCACCGGGGGACTCGGGTACCTGGCCGTCCCCCGGAGAGTTACCAACTACCGTCATCCTTCCACCCCGCGCACGCCGGGTCGCCGGTGCTCCCACAGCAACACCGCTGCGAACACCGCCTGCCACAACATCGCACCCTCGATCGCGATCCGTTCCCAGATTCCGAGCCAGGGTGTCGGCTCATTGTTCCCGACGTTCGCGACCTCCATGTTCATCAGTGCCCCGAACACGAGCATGAGGCCGATCGTGCCGAACGAGTACCAGCGGAACCACCGGCCAAACGCGAATGCGCCAACCCCGATCATGGCGAAGAATTCGAGCGAGCTGATTCCGCCCAGGGTGAGATGCATCGTGTCTCGCCAGTCGCCGCCGTCTGCCGCGAGCACTTCGCGCTGGTGCATGGGGGCGAACCACCACAGCGTCCCAACCATGGCGCTCACCAGGAGCAGCCATCCGACGATGCGGACGGTCCGCCGCGACCCTGCAACCCGCAGCACCCCCAGCGCGAACGCAAGGCTCAACGCCGCGTAAACGACGCTCATCGCCAGCCACATGCCCCGCGTCGGCGCGCCGATCGCCGAGAGCTCGCTAATCGTCTGGTCGGTGTAGCTGTACCCGTCGTAGCTCAGGGATGCGATGAGGTCCATCGCGATGTAGAGGACGAACATCACAACGCCGGAGAACACGAGGATGTTCGCGGGTATCCGGCCGCCAACCTCCGAATACCAGGCGTCGTGCTCCCTGGCTGCGAATGCCGGGCCCGTGCGATGTTGCGTCATCCTGCAAACCTCGGGGCTGAAGACTCGGCGCACGGCCCGCCTCGATCTCTCGGGCGGCGTGAACGCGCGCCGTATTCGAACCCATTAGACGGCCCGGCCTGCCGGGTTCGGGAGGATCGAATGGCTCGCGTTACGCGCCCATACGGCCTGCGACTGCGCGTGTCAGCCGAGTCCTCGTCACTGGTATGCCGGCCACGGGCGAATCGCGCTCAGCCCGGGGTCCGCGAGCCGTTCGTGCGCCGGGCGTGCTCCTCGGCGGCCCTCGCCATATTCCGCGGCATCCGCCGGAAGATGAACCCGTGCGCCGGCGCCATCGCGTACCAGTACAGCAGCCCCCACACCCCGTTCGGGTGGAACCGCGCCGTCGTCCCGAGTAGCGAGTGCTGCTCGTCCAGCGGCGTCACTTCGAATTCGAGCACCGCCGACCCCGGGAGCTTCATCTCCGCCACCAGCGTCAGCCGCCGGCCCGGCTCCACCGCCGCCACGCGCCAGAAGTCGATCGCATCGCCCACTCGCACGTCGGCAGGGTGCCGCCGCCCCCGGCGCATCCCGACGCCCCCGATCGCGCGGTCCATCAGGGCCCGCAGCCACCAGAGGAAGTTCGCGTAGTAGTACCCGTTCTTCCCGCCGATCCCGCGCACGACGTCCCAGAGTTCCCCGGCCGGCGCTTCCGCCACCACCTCCCGCGACTCGCCCTTCGAATAGAACGACACGTCCGCGTTGTACCCGCGGAACGCCAGCACTCCCTCGGCCCAGCGCGCGGGCAGCGGCTCGGTCCGCTCCCGCTCCAGCGCGCTGACCACTGCCTCCGCATACGTGTGCAGGGGGATCGGGATGACGCCCCGGATCGCGGAGTCGTCCATCAACAGGTCCGTCTTCAGTCCATCGACCAGCGGCCGCGCCACCGAAACGGGCACGCTCGTCACCAGCCCCAGCCAGTACGACGACAGCCGCGGGGTCAGCACCGGCACGTCGATGGCCCGGAACTTCCGCCCCGTCACGTTCGCGTAGCCCGCCAGCAGGTCCCGGTAACGCAGTGTCTCGGGGCCCGTCACGTTATACGTCTGCCCGGCGGTCTCCGGGTGCGAAAGCACCTGCACCAGGTACTCCAGCAGGTCGTCGAGTGCGATCGGCTGCGTCCGGCTGTGCACCCAGCGCGGCGTAACCATCAGCGGCAGGTGGTTCACGAGGTCGCGCAGCACTTCGAAGCCCACCGACCCCGGCCCGACGATGAGCCCCGCCCGCAGTTCGGTGACCGGCACCGGACCGGCGCGCAGCATGTCGCCCGTTTCCAGCCTCGAAGCGAGATGGGCCGAGGCCGCGCCCGGTGGCCGTGGCCCGCCCAGGTAGATGACCCGCTGCACCCCCGCCGCGGCGGCAGCCTCGCGGAAGTTGCGGGCGGCCTGCTTGTCGCGCCGTGCGAAGCCCGCGCCCCCGCCCATCGAGTGGACCAGGTAGTACGCGACATCGATCCCGGCAACCGCTGCCGCCAGCGAGTCTGGTTTGAGCGCGTCGGCCGAGACCGTCTCCACCCCTGCCCAGCCGCGCGCGTCGAGGACCTCGGCCCGGCGTGCCGCCGCGCGTACGCGGTGGCCCTCCGCCGCCAGCCGCGGGACAAGGTGGCTGCCGATATACCCGCTCGCGCCAAGGACCAGGATGTTCATGCGGTAATCATGCGGCATCCGCCGTGCCGCTGCGCGTGGGTTACAGCCCCAGGGCCTCGCCAGCCTCGTACCACTTGCCGCCGGCGCCGCCAACGTCTGCCTATTGGCCCCGATGCCTGGTGCACAAGATCCCCATCGTTTTCTCTTCTGATGCGATACCACCTGTGGTATCATTAGTGGGTTGGCAAGGTGGCTCATCCGCACGTTCACGACCGAATCCGGGGGAAAGCCGGTGGAAGATTGGATCGCCTCGCTGGGGCCAGGCCCTCGGTCGACCGTCCTGTCGCTCATCGGACGGCTTGAGCGAGAAGGCGTCGACTTGCGAAAGCCCTTTGTTGAGCACCTCGGAGGTGGGCTCTGGGAACTCAGAGCTCGCGACGGCGACGGGATCTACCGTGTGATCTACTTCCACTGGAAGGGGAGGACTTTCGGTCTCTTGCACGGCTTCACCAAGAAGACCCGCAAGACCCCTGCGAACGAACTGGCGATCGCGAAGGCTCGCCACGCAACATGGCTCGCAAGGCAGAAGAGGAACCGCGATGGATAACTACAATCCCGCCGGCAAGCCCGGTGACTGGAAGCGCTTCAAGGAACGCATGCTTCAGGATCCCGCCACGCGTGAGGCATATGAGGCTGCGGGGCCATATTGGGCGCTCATCGACGTCCTGATCGAGCTTAGAAAACAGAAGAAGTTGAGCCAGCGGGAATTCGCACGGCTGGTAAGAATGACCCAGCCGGCGCTCTCGCGGCTCGAGTCCGGACACGTCCAGCCGACATGGGAAACACTCAGTAGAGTGTTCGAAGCCACGGGAGCCCGGCTACTCGTTCAATTCGAGGACGCCGAGCACACCACGCACACGATCCCTGTCGCGCCAGTGCCCGTTACCCCGCACCGCGCTCAGCCCTGACGTTCCACAGCTTGGCCCATGGCGAGCTTCTCACGTGCCGCCGCCAGCCGCGGGACAAGGTGGCTGCCGATGTACCCGCTCGCGCCGAGGACGAGGATGTTCATGCGGCAATCATGCGGCATCCGCGCTGCCGTTGCGCGTGGGTTACAGCCCCAGGGCCTCGCGCAACTCCGCCAGGTGGCCGATCACGCGGTCCGGCACGGCTGGGGCGTCGTCCTTCAGCTCCAGCCGGTCCCGGTGGATCCAGGTCGCGTGGATGCCCGCGCCCTGCGCGCCCCGGATGTCCGCGTAGAGGTTATCGCCCACATGCCAGGCTTCGTCGGGGTTGGCGCCAACGCTCGCGAGGGCATGCTGGAAGACCCGCGCATCCGGCTTTCCGTGCCCGAACTCACCTTCGATGACGACCACGTCGACGCGCTCGGCGATCGGGAAGCGCCCGAGCTTCCAGCGCTGCATTTCCGCGGGGCCGTTGGTCAGCAGCGCGAGGCGGAAGCCCGCGTCCCGCAGCCGATCCAGCGTCTCCAGCGCATCATCGAACAGCTTCATGCGGTTCGACTGTTCGTCCCAGTACCGGTCCGAGAGGAGCTTCGCATGGCCAGCGTTAAGCTTCCTGGCCGCCAGCGCCTGCCCGATGTTGTGCGTCCGTGCGTCGTGCAGCCGCGTCCGCCAGTGCTCGACGGCCGCCTCGTCCTTCCAGAACTCCATCATCTGGTGCCGGATGGCCGTGTTCAGGTCCTCCGGGTCGCAGCCGAGCTCCGGCGCGAACGCCTGGCACACCGCCCGCCACGACTCAGCCACCCCGCCCGAGGTGTCGAGCAGGGTGTCATCCATATCAAAGAAGACAGCACGGGGACTCATACATCCATTGTGCCACGGAATCGCCGCTGTCGACGGTCCGTGGCTTCCTGTGCTGGAGCAAGAGAAGGCCGTGGCGCGCCCTTCGCGCTCTCCGCGGTTTGGGCGGTTCTCCTCGGCGCCCCGGCGGTCCGTTACCGCCCGCTCGCCAGGATCGCCGCCTCCCACGCTTCCTTCCCGAAGGCGCTCCCCTCTTCGGGCTGCTCCCGCGTGCTCCGGTGCCGCTCGCGCGCTGCGTCATAGACGTCCGCGATCCGCAGCCCCACCGTGCTCCAGCGGAAGCGCTCGACCGAACGCTGCGCCGCCCGGCTGAAGTTCGCTCGCAGTTCGGGGTTCCCGAGCAGCACGTCCAGCTTCTCGGCGAACGGCTCCGGGCACCGCCATGGGATGAGGTACCCGGTCACGCCGTCCGTTACCGTCGAGACCAGCCCACCAACCCGCGAGGCGACCACCGGCGTCCCGCAGGCCATCGCCTCAACCGCCACCAGGCCGAAGCTCTCGTAGTAGCTCGGCACCACGCACACGTCCGCCGCCGAGTAGTAGTCGGGAAGCGAGTCGTGCGCCACAGCGCCTTCGAACCGCACGTTCGCCGCGATCCCGGCCGAGGCCGCCTGTGCCTGCAGCTCGCCCTTGAGTTCGTGTGCCCGCGCATCGCCTCCGACGATCAGGAGCGTGACGTCCCGGCGCTCCAGCTGCGCCACGGCGTCCACCAGGATCTCGACGCCCTTCAGTTTCTCCAGGCGCCCCACCCAGAGCAGCACCGGCGCCGCCGCGTCCAGCCCCAGCTTCGCCCGCGCCGCCGCCCGGTCGCGCGGCTGGAAGAGGTCCAGGTCGATACCGCAGGGGACGGTGTGCATCTTCGCCGGGTCGGCGCCGTAGTAGCGTTCGAGCAACAGCCGCTCGTGGTCGCTCGCCGTCACGATGGCGGTGGCCCGCCGCGCGATGGTCCGTTCGTGGCGGATGCGCAGCTTCGGCTCCTCCTCTCCGAAGCGGGCACGGTTCTTCACCTCGCCCAGCGTGTGGAACATGACCACGTGGGGCAGGTCAAAATCGCGAGCCAGGATAGTCCCGGCCCAGCCGCTCTGCCAGTAGTGGCTGTGGATCAGGTCGTAGCCGCCGGGCTGTTCCGTCACGAAGTGGCGCATATTCCGCGCGAACTCCGGGAGGCAGGCGACGATGTCTTCCTTCTCGATGGGCTTCGCGGGCCCGGCATCGATGCGGATGAGGCGCAGATTGGGCGCCACCTGTTCCACCCGCGGCAGTTCGCCATCCCGCCGTGTGAAGATGTCCACCTCGTACCCGAGCCGCGCCAGCTCGCGCGAGAGTTCGAGCACGTAGACATTCATCCCGCCCGTCTCGCGGCCGCCGAGCGGCGCAAGCGGGCTGGTGTGTGCCGAGACCTGGGCAATGCGCATCTGGCTTCCGGAACCCCTTGATCCCCGGCCCTGCACCGGGGATCTTCTATTGTGCGGCATCAGGAAACAGGTTGCGCGGCGAGCACGCGGCTGGCCCTCAGAGTTTCGAGAATCTGACGACTTCGATGATTCGCGTCAGCCTGTCGCGAATGCCGGTGCAGCAGTCGTACATCTCGTCGGAGTACCGAACGACGTGTTCGGGATTCAACCGGCTAACGATTGCCTCGAAGGTGGCGTAGTCTCCTGACTCTGGGCAGAACAGCCACGTCTTCTCTCTGAGATCGTTCCGGCTGGCCACATCGTGCAACTCACTGCGAAGTGTCGGTGCGCCCATCAGGGTATTCTTTGGTTGAAGCGCCACGATTAAGTCATGGTGAGACGCAAGTTCAATCTGGGCCGCGAGGAAGTCGAGAACCCCTGGAGGGACTTCAGTCTCCGGGAAGCGGACGTCAACTCCCTCCTCAGTCAACCACGAAGCTATCAGAGCCCTTTTTTCGAAGTCGGGAAAGTAGCTCTGGTCACTGCCACAGAAACCTTGCCCGTAGACGAAGCATGATAAAGGGACCCCTTCGGTGCTCGGCCATGCCGCTCGAATCCGGTCAGGGTCGGGCCAAGGCATCTAAGCTCTGGCGACGGCCGGGAATCGGTGCTCGAACTCCTCCAGCGCGGTGCGCCCAAGGGCGGTGATGTGGATGGCGTTGGCCCCCTCAACCGCATAACCGGCACGCAGAAGGTACGCGAGGCCGAGCCAGTCACGCGCACTCTCAAAGACTTCCTCGAGTTCGGCTACTCGGACGAGGCCGCTGTCCGACAGCCTCGAAAGCAGTCGGTAGGCCTCCGCAGTGGACAACGCGGAAGCGCGAGCGTACGCGGCACCGACTGCCTTTGGTGGCCATGAGCTAGCGATGGAGGTCGCCGTAGGGTACTCACCGCCTTTTGTCCCTATGAGTCGAGCTGACTCGTCGCTCGAAGTGCTGACGACATGCAGAGGTAGGGTGTCGGACAAATGGTGGGTCATTCGGTGCCCTCCTCCCGGGGTCTGAAGACTGTGCCTTCCTCTGCTTTCTCCAACTGGGTGAGCAGAGCCGTGGCAAGTCCCCTTGCCACTCTAATCGGCAGGCGGATCCGGACGCTAGAGATAGCGGGGTAGATACCTTTCTCGACGTGCTCCCGGAACCGCTCACCATCGGCGCTGGAAATCAGCGTGGCGAAGTCGATGGTGATGTCCTCCGGAGTCTGCCCCACGTTCGCGAAATTCGCGTATATGCCGGCAGAGTCAGCTACCGGCTCTACGATGGCGGGCTTGGCCATTACGTAACCGTCCGGGGGATTCGCGCTCTCGGGTCTTGGTTTCATTCCCCAATGCCTCACTCATACGAGTGCAGCCAGTATACCGCGGCTCCTGCCTCCCGGAGATATACTCGGATTCATGCAGCCCTTCCGCGTCGCCCTGTGCCAGGTCCGCGCCTTCGACATCGAGGACGCCGAGGAGAACCTCCAGAACATCCTCCGCGCCCTCGACGAAGCCGGGGCCGCCGACGCCCAGCTCGTCGGCCTGCCCGAGTGCGCCTACCCCGCCTACTTCCTCCTCGACGCCAACCCCTACGCACGCCCCGGCGTCCGCCCCTTCGACGAAGTAGCAGCCCTCTTCGCGGAGAAGGCCCGCCGCTACGGCTACTGGCTCGCCGCGGGTATCGCGGTACCGCACGCGTCGGGCCGCGTAACCAACAGCGGCCTCATCTTCGGCCCCGATGGCGAACGCAAGGGGCAGTACGACAAGAGCTTCCTCTGGCACTTCGACAACACCTGGTTCGAACGCGGCACCGCCTTCCCCGTGTGGGATGCCGGCTTTTGCCGTTTCGGCGTGCTCATCTGTGCCGATGGCCGCCAGCCGGAGGTCGCCCGTTCGCTCGCCGTCAACGGGGCCGAGGTCATCATGGACCTCACCGCCTGGGTCTCCTGGGGCCGCGAAGTGCCCGAACTCACCACCACCCAGTGCGAATACCTCATGCCCGCCCGCGCCTACGAGAACGGCGTCTGGGTCGCCGCCGCCGACAAGTGGGGGCCCGAAGCCGGCAGCATCATCTACGCCGGCCGCTCGTGCGTGATCGACCCCGCCGGTGTCACCCGTGTCTGCGCGCCCAGCGATCGCGACACCGTCGTCGTGTTCGACATCGACCCCATGGAAGCCCCGGCCGCGATCCCGCGCCGCCCCGCGCTCTACCGCCGCCTCGTCGAGCCCACCGGTTCGCTCCCGGTCACGAAGCTGCTCGATGAGCCGCTCGTCCCCGCGCGGGAGAACCGCCGCGTCGCCGTCGCGCCGTCCCCAGCCGAGTTCGACGCGGCCGCCATCGCGTTCGCCTACGGAGAACTTCGCGCCCAGGATGCCGACATCGTCGTCTTCGGCGGCACAACCGGCCCCGAGGGCTGGCAGGTTGGCCTCCCACTCATCGAGGCCGCCGTGAAAGAGGCGGGAGGCGCCGCCGTTATCGCTGTCGCGACGACCGGGTGCTCCGCGCACCAGTCGGTCGTCCTCGTCACACCCGGAGCGACGTTCGAACACGCTGCCACTCACGGCCGCGGCATCCAGCTCGGCGAAACTCCGTCCCCCGTCATCCCCACTCCGGCCGGCAACGTCGGTCTGCTCTGCGGCGATGAAGGCTTCGTCCCCGAGGTCGCCCGCGCGCTCATGCTCGAAGGCGCCGACATCCTCGCCTGGCCGCTCTTCGCACCCGATGACATGACCGAGCGCATCGCCCGTGCCCGCAGCGATGAGAACCGGGTCTACACCGCGGTCGCCTGGCCGGGCGGGGCCCAGGTCATCGCGCCGACGGGGGCGCCGCTCACTATCTCTCCCGCGGGCACAGGCGTCGCCATGGCGGTGCAGGTGAACCGCGCCCTCTCGCGCTGGAAGGACATGGCGCCGGGCACCAATGCCCTCACCGACCGGATCCCGGAGGCGTACGGGGCCCTGGTGCGTTAGGCCGCGCCGACCCGCCCCGGCAACCCGGCTAGAACAGGCTCACGGTCGGGTTGTTCCCCGCCAGCAGGTCATCGAACCGCTGCTTCACGGCAGCCTTGATGTGCTCCTGCGCCGGGATGATGTAGAAGCGGTCGTTCACCACCGCGTCCAGCACCTGTTCGGCCACTTCCTCGGGCGCGAACCCGGTCTTCACGAACTGCTCCACCATCGCCCGGCCCTGCTGCTGCTCCGGCGTCGCCTTGCTCAGGTCTCGCCGTGGACCGAACTCCTCCGGCCGGTTGCGCTCCGCCTCCAGGATCTGCGTGTTCACCCACCCCGGGCACAGGACCGAGGCCGAAAGCTTCGCGTTGATTGCCCGGAACTGCTTGTAGAGACCCTCCGTCAGGCACACCACCCCGTGCTTCGAAACGCTGTACGGGTCGGCCCCGGTTAGCAGCCCCGCCACCGAGGCCGTGTTCACGATGTGGCCGTCGTCGCCGTTCTCCAGCATCCGGGGCACGAACGCGCGGATCCCGTGCAGGACACCCCTGAAGTTCACGCCGAACACCCAGTCCCAATCGCGCAGTGGCGCTTCCCACACCGGCAAGCCCGAACCACCCGCCACCCCCGCGTTGTTGCACACGACATGCACGTTCCCAAACGTCGAAAACGCGGTGTCCGCCAGCTTCTGGATGTCGCTTTCCTGCAGCACGTTGGTGCGCACGGCAAGCGCCTTCGCGCCCTTCGCCCGGATGGCGGCTTCGGCCATGGCCAGCGGCTCGCTCTCGATATCGGCCAGCACAACCTGCATGCCCTCATCGGCAAAGCGATGGGCAAACGCCAGGCCCATCCCGCTCGCCGCTCCGGTGACCACCGCAACCTTCCCTGCCAGGTCCTTCATCCGTTCAAATCCTCCATGCCCATTCTGTGGAGACGGACTCTACACGAATTGCGGCAGAGGCTAAGGGCGAAAGGGAGCAGATCACGGAAGATGCCAGGGTGGCGGACGCGGCCGGGCCGGTGCCTTTGCGGCGGCCCCTATTTCGTTCCAGGGTGCAGGGTCGAGCGAAGAGATGGCCTGCCTGGTGCGCTCCCCGCCTCCTTTGGCGGCGGGTACTTGACAGGCTGTTCTAGACTTCTCGCAGCCGAGCACGGAACAGTCCGGCCGGCTTCAAGAGGTCCCCCATGCGCTGGCGGCAGCTGGTTGGCATGTTGGTATTCGCTGCGGGCCTCATCGCGGTGGTGATCGCGGTTCGCGAAAGCGGGCCTGTCACGGCAGCCGGGAAGTGGAAGCTGATTGTGCCCGCCGTGGCGGCCGATTCAGCCCGGCCCCCTGCGCCAACACCCACACCAGTCTTCGACACCGAACGCTGGATACGCGTCGAGATCCGCATCCGGGCGCTTGAGCTCGCCGCCACCGCCTCGGGAACGCTGCCGGTGCTCATCCATGCCACCGCCGAGGCGCCCGTCCGCAACGCCTTCGACCCGCCCATCACCGTGACCGGCGAATTCAGCATCACCCCGGAGGGGACCGATGCCGTTGGCTGCACCTGGACGAGGACCGACGCCAGCTCCGACTTCAAGATGACGGTCTACTACAATTCGGCCGGCAACCTGGATGTCCTCCTCAGCTTCGTCTCGCCGGAATGGCACTACACCGTGACATGCCCGAAGGTAGGTGTCGTTACGCGCTCGCCCGCCTTCGGGGAAGAAGGCCTGGAACTCTTCCTGCGGGACCTGATGCAGCCCTACCGCACGAACGAGGTGCCCAACGGTGTGCGCTTGCCGATGACGGTTACCACCGCCGGCCACGGCCTCGATCCGTGTATCAGGCGCTCGGCCCACTTCAGCGGCTCCGGCATCCAGACGAACCCCGCCGAGGTGGCCGTCTGGGTCTACCAGCCCGGCTACCCGGGAGCGTGCAATCCCGAACTTCCGCCCCTGCCCCCGTTGCCAACTCCTCCCCCGGACGACGATCTCGCGCCACTCGTGCCCTGACCGCGGCAGGGCCGTCCCCCGTCCGAAATCCCCAACGGAACGCTCCCGCTAACCGGCGCCGCCAGTAGGATACGCACACCCGCGCGGTCCACCCGCGCCCCGGCCCCGCGCCGCGAAAGGAGCACCCCTTGACCACCACCGAACGGACCGACGAGGTCCTCTACGACGTTACCGGCCATGTCGCCACCATCACCCTGAACCGCCCCGACCGCAGCAACGCCATCTCATCGCGCATGCTGCAGCAGCTTTCCGAGCGGCTCGCCCAGGCAGATGTCGATCGCGGCGTCCGCGCGATCGTGCTCACGGGCGCGGGCCGCGCCTTCTGCGCCGGCCTGGATATCAAGGACGCCGTCGCCGGGACGGGGATCGGTGGCGGCGGCGCGTCCTCCGGACGGGGCCAGCACCTCAACACGCGCAACCACCCCACGACAGTCATGTTCGAGATGGACACCCCGGTCATCGGGGCGATCAACGGCGGCGCCGCCGGCTTCGGACTCGATATCGCGCTGGGCTGCGACATCCGCCTGGTCGCTGAGGATGCCAAGATCGCGACAGGGTTCGCCAAGCGCGGCGTCGTCCCGGAGAGCGGCGGCACCTGGTACCTGCCCCGGCTGGTCGGGTGGGCGAAGGCCGCCGAAATCGGCTTCCTCGGCCGCAACCTCACCGGGGCCGAAGCCGCCGCGATGGGGCTCATGAACCGCGCCCTCCCCGCGGACCAGGTGCTGAGCGAAGCGCAGGCGTGGGCCGAGGAGATCGCCGCGAACGCCCCCCTCGCGGTCCAGTCGATGAAGCGCCTCTTCCGCCACGGCCTCACCGAGGACTTCCCGAGCCACATCCACCACGTCCTGCTGCAGACGATGCTCCTGTTCCAGAGCGCGGACTTCAAGGAAGGCATCACCAGCTTCGCCGAACGCCGGGAGCCAAACTTCCAGGGGCGGTGAGGGGGGCGCGCCCAGGCTAAATCGCCGGCCGGCAATCGCAGATTCAACACTGGCGGAGAGGGTGGGATTCGAACCCACGAGGGACTTGCACCCCTACACGCTTTCCAGGCGTGCCTGATCGGCCACTCCAGCACCTCTCCGCGGCCCGAACACCCATGATACCAGCCCGCTCCCCTAACGCCCGCTCCCGCCTTCAGTCCCGCCGGTGCTTCGTCTTCCGGTCGAACCGCTCCCAGCCTGCGTCCATGGCTTCCCGCGCGCCTTCGCGCCCGGCCTCCAGCATGTCCTTCGCCGTGTCCGCGATCCCCAGCGCGATCGCCTTCGCCCAGCCGACGATCGGGTTCTCCTCGAGGTCGCGCCACTCCCGGCGCGAGTCGCGGCGCGGCTCGTCCTCGAAGCCTTCGCGCAGGTCTTCCGGTTCGGGCGAGGTCACTTCCGGCCCTTCCTTCGCCGCTTCAACACCCGGTCCGGCAGGTTCGTCACCGCCGAAATGCCGGTCCGCACGCCCTTGGCCACCGCGTACACGCGGATGATGGGCGATGCCACCGTCTCGCCCGCGAACTCCGTCGTCCCGCGCACGTTGTCGATGGACTGCCGCAGCGAATCGAGCGCGGGTGCGGCGTTCTCCTTCACGACCTTCCGGGCGACCCCGGCGAGCATGATCAGGACGACCACGAGCACCACTGCCAGCAACCCGGACAGCATCCAGAACATCGCCGTGAACACGATCACGATGTCGCGCCACTCGCTCCAGCTATCCGGCGCTGCCCAGGAGTCGGGCACGGCCTTGTCGGGGACGATGTCGGCGCCGAAATAGCCATCGGCGATGCCCCCGATGACCAGGTAGAGGAGGAAGAGCAGGATTGCCGCCGAGATGACGGTCATCACGAAACGCATGCCGGGAACCCTCCGAGCCTCCCGCGATGATAGGTCGCCGCCCCGCTCTGAGTAAAACCGGCTCCCATTCGCGCCACGCGCGCGCTCCGCACGCGCGCATGGTGGTCGCTCCCCGGCCCTATTAGGGAAAATCCGGATAACCCTCCGCGACGGCTCGTGCTCACAATTGCCCAATCCCTTGGGCGCGTGGGGCCCGGAGTGTTCATTTGCATACTCGCGGCCAATTGGCGTCCACCCTCCTTGGCGGCGCTGCCCACGGGAGCGAGGAGCTTCGACCTTTGGCTGCCACGATCCTCGTAGTTGATGATGATGATCCGG
>JAHDWR010000069.1:12271-14360 GCA_023382755.1 Dehalococcoidia bacterium | reverse complement strand
CCAGCCGTCGTCATCCTGGGGCGCCGGAACGTTCGGGCCGCCGTTGTGCGAAGTGACGGCGTCCTTGTGGACGTTGAGCGAACCGAGCGGCTGGTTGTAGAAGCGGACGAGGGTGGTGCCCTCGGTCACCTGTACGTTCGTGCTCGAACCGCCAGCCAGCGAACCACCGTTGATGGTGTGCCCGAGCACCACGTACCCGGCCTGTGTCGTCTCCGAAACCGGCACCGTGTCGCCCACGGTCGCCTCGAAGGTCACCGTCGCGGGCAGCGTCGTAAACTTCGAAACACCGTCGACCGTGACGGTCCAGCCGGCCACCAGGCCCTCGCCGGGGAGGGTCGTGCCGAGGTTGCCGTCGATCTCGATGTACTTTTCGACGAGGATGAGGCCGCGGGATTCGGTCTGGCCGTCGGTCTTGTTGTAGAAGGTGACGGTGCAGTCAGCGACGACTTCGGTGGTCTGCGAAGTCTGGGACTCTTCTTCCTGCGCCTCGCACGTCCCGGCGCCCACGGTCACCGTGATGGTAGTGTTGTTAGTCGGCGGAACGCCGGTGGCATCCACCTGCGGGTAACCGCTGGAGTTGGTCCAGCCCGACGGGAAGCCGGTCTCGGTGACGGTGATCTCGGCGCCGTCCTCGACGCTGTAGGTGGTGCAGTCGTCATCGTCGCCCGGCGCGGGTGCGAGGTTCGTGGTGACGAAGTCGGTCTGACCTTCCACGTCGATGGTGAACACGCCGCCCGCGGCAGAGTCGGACTCGACGTGCTTGCAGACTTCGAGGGTGCGCGTGGGCGTTTCCGCCTCCTTGGTGTTCATCACGCAAAGCACGATGGTCTGGTCCGCGTTGAGGTTCACGCCAATGTTGGAGCCGGTGTAGCTTTCCTTATCGGTTGGGCACTGTGGGGCGGTCGGGCTTCCCGAGCCCTGGGCCCAGCCGACCTCGCTCCAGCCATTGGTCGGGCTGTTCTCGTCGACCGTGAGCTGCACGCCAGCCGTCACCGAGATCGGGGAACTGAACGCCGCGAAGCCAACGCCGGACCAGGTCTTGTTGACGCCGGTGCCGACGATCGTCCCGCCGAACGTCGTGCTATCGGCGGGGGCGACGCCGCTGCTGGGGTCGATCACCTTGCCGACGATGATGTTGCCGGTGGGCGTGCCCGGGCACACGTGGCTCAGATTGAACTTGTCGGGCACGCTCGTGCCTGGCCCCGTGGTTTCATACGTCGCGGTGCCGGCAAGAAGCGTGTCGTTTGTCGGGGTCCAGATGTAGGCGTGACTGTTGTCGGGGGAGGCTACGAAGACGGAGCCCGGGAAGGGATTGGCGCTGAACGTCCCGGCATTCTGGAACGTGACCGACAGCGAAGTGAAATTGGCGTTGTTGGGCATCAGGAAGTGCCAGCCGTACCAGCCCTCCTGCCCAGAAGGCGGCGTGGGGCAGGATCCCTGCGAGAACGTATTGTTCACCACACCGACGTGCGCCGGATTGAGGCTCACGCCTCCGGTTGCGGCGTTCGCCGACTGGCGCACCGCCAGGGCCGCGCTCAGCGCGCCTAACAGCGCGAATAGCGCAAGGGCGACCAGCATCCATTGCCGCCGCCGCGACTTTCCGTACAAAGCGAGAGTCATGGTTCCGTTCCGTCCTTCTGAAAGTGGGCCAGCCTAACCCGCAGCCGGCAATGGATGAGTGGACGCGATTCCTCCCCGCGCTAACCCACCTGTGTGTCGAACCGCCCGCCGCGGGGCACTGCTCCACACTCCTGGCCCGCCCCGGAGGACGGACTGCGAACGACACCCGGCCGCAACCCCATGGCCACGTTCGAGAGTCTTCCGTAACTACTACGTGGCTTTCTGGTGGCTGTTACGGGGAAATCCCGATCTTTTCGTTAGATATGCGTTGGAGGGCCGCCCGCCGCGGCCCCGCTCCCCGGGGGAGGAGGGAGGAGGGAGCAGTGGCCGGCCCGGCCCCGGGAGGACGAGCCCCGACCGTGAGGGGGAAACACGAAGTCGGCGCGCACCCTCGCAGGCCGCCCCCGACCGGACCCGATTCCGCGCCCGCCAGGGCCTTGCGTCACCTGAGGGGGACCCGCGCGAGGCT
>JAHDWR010000069.1:0-12171 GCA_023382755.1 Dehalococcoidia bacterium | reverse complement strand
AGGAGAAGCGTGCGTGTCCCTCCCTCACGGTCGGGGCTCGCCGTGTCCGTGGGATATGACCGATTCCGCGCCCGCCAGGGCCTGCGTCACCTGAGGGGGACCCGCGCGAGGCTTGCGGTTGCAGGAGAAGCGTGCGTGTCCCTCCCTCACGGTCGGGGCTCGCCGTGTCCGTGGGCGGGCGGGGACGCGGGGCGGGGCGGGCACTCCTCCCTCCTCCCTGGCGGCGGGGCGGTGCCGGGCGGGGACTCCTCCGAAGGTAGGAGCCGTTTTGTGAATCCTTTCGCAGAGCCGGCACACCGCCCCTGAAACACTGGCTGCGCGGTAAGCAGGCACGACGACCCCAATTGCCGCGCCGGGGCCAACCGAAGGGGTGGCCCCGGTTCCCCCAAAAGACCGGCGCCCCCGCGGACACACCCGGGCACGGTGGAATGACCAGCCCCGGGATCGCCCCGGCCACAGCCAGAAAGGAGGACCGCGATGACCATCCGCCAGGCAACCTACGCCGCGTTCCCGGCCGGCCGGCCGCGTCCTTCCCAGGCCTGGCGCCCGGCCATCCTCGGCGCCCGCTGGTTCGCCCGCGATTTCGCCATCGTCCTCACCGCCATCGGCGTCTACTTCCTCCTCCGCGGCGCCGCCCCGGACCGCCTGGGCTTCTCCGTCCAGGTCACCAGCGCGCTCATCTCGTTCGAACAGCGCCTCGGGGTGTTCTGGGAGCCGGAAGTCCAGGAGTGGTCCATCCGCTCGCACTGGTCGAAGGAGTTCGCGAACTTCGTCTACGCCTACCTGCACTTCCCGGTGCTCGCCGTTGTCGGCGGCTGGCTCTGGTTCCGCAACCGCCAGAGCTTCCTCTTCATGCGGAACGTCATGTTCATCTCGATGGTCATCGGGCTGGTCTTCTACTACGCCGTCCCGGCCGCGCCTCCCCGGCTCATGGCCGCCCACGGCTACGACCTCGGCTTCATCGATACCGTTTTCGGGGGCGATACGGCCGTGAACTACGCCCAGCCGTCGCTCATCCTGAACGAATACGCGGCCATCCCGAGCTTCCACTTCGGGTGGATCGCGATGGCCTCCGCCGCCATCTGGGTAAACACCGAAAGCCGCGCCCTCCGCACCACGGCGGTCCTGCTGACCGTGGTGATGACGTGGGCAATCGTGGCCAGCGCCAACCACCTGTTCGTCGATATGGCCCTCGGCGGCGCGGTGGTGGCCATCGCCTGGTGGGCCGCCGCCATTTTCGATTCCCGACTTCCGATTTCCGGTTCGCGGGTCAGGCCGGCGCGGCGGCGTAGCGCTCGTTGATGTGCGCCAGCCAGCGCTGGTCCCGGCCGTTGGAGCGCCGGGCGAGCCGCGTTTCGAGCAACCGCCTCGCCCGTCCCAGGCGGCCCGCCCGGAGGTTTGCCTCGATGAGCGTCTCCTCGAAGATGTCGCGCTGGGCATGGCTGCCGCCCAGCCGGACGACTTCTGGCGCGGCGGTTTCGAACAGGTTCGCGGCGAGGTCCCACTCCCCGGCGGCGAACGCCGAATAGCCCTCCGCCAGGGTGAGCAGCATCGGCCCGGCATACACCTTGCCCCCGGCCGAGCGGTCCCGCAGCTGGCCGATGAGCCCGGTCAGCCGCGCCTGGTCGTTGGTCGCGCACCAGGCAATCATGCAGTGGGCGTCGGCCCAGACCATCCCGGCGCGGGGGAAGGCGCGGGCGGCGAAGTCCGCCACCTCGGCCCAGGGCAGCTGGTCCGCGGGCCGCTCCGTGAGCGTGCAGCGCCAGAGCAGCGAGGCGGCGTCGGCGATGGTGCCGAGCGCCGCCGAGGTGGATACGGCCGGCCTGATGACGCTGTCGTAGAGCTTCAGCACACGGTCAACGTTCCCGGCGGCAAGCTCAAACAGCGCCAGGTGCCAGTGGTTGTGGCCGTAGAGCTGGTGCGCCGGTTCGTAGCCCACCAGCCACTCACGCATGAAGCTCGCCCCGCCCGCCGCGTCGCCGGTTTCGTAGGCGATGTGCGCGACCGTGTGCGATGCGTGGCCGTTCCGTGCATATCCGGCCAGTGAGCGCTCGACCGCGGTGCGCGCCTCGTCGTGCCGGAAGAGTTCGTTGTAGGCGAAGGCGATCTGCGAGAGGAACCACCAGTCGTCGCCATAGCTGGACGCCAGCGGTTCGAGGAGCGCCAGCTGCTCTTCGTCCCGTTCGAGCCTTCCGCTGAAGCCGATGAGGCCGTAGACGCCACACGCCTGGGAGAGGATGAACGCATCGAGGGGAAACTCGGCGACGTGCTCGCGCAGCTTCGCCAGGGCGCCGGCCGGGTCGCCATCGAGGGCCGTCGCGATGCAGTCGATGTGGTGATGCTCCCGCCGGGAGGCCGACGGGGCGAGTTCGCGCGCGCGCACAGCGGCCTGTTTGGCTTCGGCGGCCTTGCCCCGGAACTGGAGCATCCGCGCCTCGGCGACATGCGCGAGGGCGAAGCCCGGGTCTTCCTCGCGCGCGGCGGCAAAGCACTGTTCGGCCGGCGCCTCGGCCGCGAGCGAGTGGTCGAGCCCGCGTGCGTACAGTTCGGCCGCCTTCGCGGACGACGTGGAGAGGGCGAGGCCGTAACGGTCGGTGAAAGCCATGGGAGCTCCCGTGGGGGCGGTTGTTCGCGCGCAGTCTACGGGAAATGTGCCGTCCGGGGCCGAACGGACGCTGCTCAGGCGCCGTCGGTCACCTTCAAGACGATCTCGCGCTTAAGCCTCTCGAACTCGTCTTCGGTGATGAACCCGCCCTGTCTCATCCGCACCAGCTCCGCGAGCCGGTCCATGCCGTCATCGAGGTCGGGGTCGACAGGCCGCATCCGTTCGCGCGGGCTGTGCGTCTCCGCCGGCCCGGGCGCCCCGGGCTCGTCCGCGGGGATGACGTGCTCCACCCGCTCGCGCGCAGCCTGTGCGGGTGTGCGCGGCTGCTCGGGGTCGCGGCGCCGGGCGCTGCCCCAGCTCCGCACGAAGAACCAGGTGGCGAAGGCCGAGAACACCAGGAGCAGGATCGCCCAGGGGATGAGCGCGCGCGGGCCGGAGACGCAGAACTGCGCGCTCGAGACATCGCAGATGTCCTGGCCGCGCGAGTTCCGCGAGGGGCGGTTCACCGCCTCGATCGAGTACCAGCCGACGGCCAGCCCCGGGAACCAGACCAGCGCGAGGATGAGCGCGCGGTTCAACCGCGAGACGACCCAGCCCAGGGCGTCGCCGGTTTCGCGCCCGCGGACCAGGCGGGCGATGCCGTTCCGGGCGCGGATGGTGGCCACCCACAGCAGCACGGCCCCGAAGAAGACCTTGCCCTGGCTCCACGGATAGGCGCGGCCGGCCACGGCGTCGCGCAGGAGAAGCGTGCCGCCGGCCACGATCGCGAACGTGACCAGCCAGTCGAAGAGCCGCCGGGCGCCACCGGGGCCGCCCGGTGTCCGGCCGAAGAATGTGCGGAAGGTCTCGAAAAGCATCCCTGTATCCCGTCGTGTTCTGGGAATACGACCGCGCGGCGGCGCGGATCTTACAGGGAGCGCGCGGTGCGGGCCGATGGGGTCACTTCTCCCTTCGGGGCTCTCCCGGTACGCTTCGGCGCGATGGGTCCCCGCATCCTCATCCTCGCCCGCGGACACCTCGGCAGCCACATGTCCGCCCCGGGCATCCGGGCCACGGCCCAGGCGCGCGTCCTCGCCGAACAAATCCCCGGCGCGCAGGTCACCCTCGGCGGGCCGAATACCGAGTTCGAACAACCGGACGACGGCGCCTACCGGGTCCTTCGCTGGAGCAACCGCAACCTCCTCCAGCTCGTCGCCACGCACGACATCATCATCTCCTCGGGCCTGCCTCCCCATGTGGCCGCGTTCTTCCCGTGGAAGCGCTTCGTGGTCGACCTCTTTTCGCAGTACGCCATGGAGTGGATGGAGGTTGGCCGCCAGCACCACCAGGGTTACAAGCGGCATGCCTGGGTGCAGCGCACGCGGACGATCCTCGGCATGCAACTCACCATGGCCGATTTCGTCCTCACCTGTAACGAACGCCAGCGCGATAGCTATATCGGCATGATGGTGTCGCTCGGACTGATTTCGCCCAACGCCTACGACAACGATTCGACGCTCCGGCGGTACATCGATTCGGCGCCCCACGGCATCCGCCGGGAGCTGCCCGAGCCCGGCCCCAGCGTCTTCCGCGGTGTCCACCCCGGGTTCAGCGAAGAGGACAGGGTGATCATCTGGAACGGCGGCATCATCCAGTGGTACGACCCGGCCACCCTGCTCGAAGCGCTCCGGATCCTTGGCCGCGACGACATCAAGCTCCTCTTTCTCGGCGCCGCCTACCCGGGCATCAAGGACCTCGGCACTGGCGTCCGCTTCCAGGATGCCAAGGCCATCGCCGCCCGGAACGGCCAACTCGACCGCACCGTCTTCTTCGAAGAGGGCTGGGTCTCGCACGAAACCGCGAAGCGCTACGTCCAGGAAGCCGACATCTCCGTCTGCTCGTACTTCGACAACCTGGAGACGCGCTACAGCCACCGGACGCGGTTCGTCGACCTCATCTGGGCCGAGCTCCCGTTCATCTGCACCCACGGCGATGTGCTCGCCGAGGAAGTGGCGAAGAACACCTGGGGGATCGTCGTCCCGGAAGAGGACCCCGGGGCGCTCGCCCGCGCGATCGAGAAGCTGATCGACGACCGGGAGTTCCACGCCCGCTGCAAGGCGAACCTCGCCGCCGCCCGCGCCTCGCTCCAGTGGGACGTCACCATGGCCCCGCTGATCCGCTTCTGCTCGGATACGCGCCCCCCGATCGCACCAAAGTGGGAGCGATTCCCAGGACTCGTGCAGCGCGTGTTCACCTACGTCGTCCGGCGCGGCATCTTCCAGGTGCTCGACAACCGGGACAAGCGAAAGGACCGCCAGCGAGATCGCAGGGAGAAACGAGAGGAAAGAGCAAAGGGGAAAGCAGAAAGGGCGTTCGATGCCGGCGCGAACGTTTGAGGACCTTCTGGCATGGCAACGTGCCCGCGATCTCACGAGGGAGATCTACGGGCTCACTGGAACGAAGCCGTTCCGTTACGACCGCTCGCTGGTCGATCAGGTTCGCCGCGCGGCTGTCTCCGTGATGTCGAATATCGCGGAGGGCTTCGAGCGCCAGGAATCTGTCGCTGAATTTGGGCACTTCCTCAACATTGCCAAGGGCTCATGCGCCGAGCTGCGCTCCCAGCTCTATGTCGCTCTCGACGCCGACTACATTGCTCCCGACCACTTCAACCGGCTCAAGGCCCAGGCCGAAGAGGTCTCCCGCATCACGGCCGGCCTGAAGTCCGCGGTATCGAGGCGCAAGGAGGCCACCGCTCGATGACTCTTTCCTCTTTTCTCTTTCCTCTTTCCTCTCCCATCGGGGGCACCCGATGAAAATCCTCGTGCTTTCGCGCGCGGCCGTCGGACCGAAGATGGCCTCCCCCGGCATCCGCGCCTACCAGCTTGCCGGCGCCCTCGGGCGCGCGATCCCCGAGGCCGAGATCACCCTCGGCATCCCCGGCGACCGCGGCGACATCGCCCCTCCCGCCCCCAACGTCCGCCTCCAACACTGGACCTCCAACGCCGAGGCGACCTTCCTCGCCGGCGCCCACGATGTCACCGTCTCGCGGAACTTCCCGCCCCAGTTCGCGCGCCTCATGGGCAAGAACTTGCTCGCCCTCGATGCCTTCACGCCGCTCTACGTGGAGTGGATGGAGCTTTCGCGGCGCGACTTCCCGCCGAGGCTCCGCCGCACCTGGATGGCGAGCAACCGCTGGTACCTCAACATGCAGCTCACCCTCGCCGACTTCATGTTCTGTGCCGATGAGCGCCAGCGGGACATGTGGATCGGGATGCTGATGGCCCTCGCCCTCGTCCCACCCGATATGTACGAGCGCGACCCTTCGCTCCGCAGGTTCATCGATATCGTCCCCTACGGCGTCTCCCAGCGGCCGCTCGATGCCCAGGGGCCGGTGCTCCGTGGCGTGGTACCCGGGATCGAGCCCGGCGACCGCGTGCTGCTCTGGAACGGCGGCATTACCGAGTGGAACGACGCCACCACGCTCCTCCACGCCATGGACCGCCTGGCCACCACGCGCCCGGAGGTCAAGCTCGTCTTCATGGGCGTGAACCACCCGGACTACGCCTTCGGCCCCGATTCGGGCGTGACGAAACAGGCGATCGACCTTGCGCGCGATCTCGGGCTCGAAAACCGGAACGTCTTCGTCCTCTCCGGCTGGGTGCCCTACGAGCGCATCGACGACTACCTCGCCGAGGCCGACGCGAGCGTCTGTCTCGGCTACGAAAACCTCGAAAGCCGCTTCGCCTTCCGCACGCGCTACGTCGACCTCTTCCGGGCCCGCATCCCACTCCTCTGCACCCGCGGTGACGTCCTCGCCGAGCGTGTCGAGAGCGACCCGCTCGGCATCACCGTGCCCGAACGCGATGTCGACGCCGTCGTGGCCGGGATCGAACGGCTGCTCGACGACACGGCGTTTACGGACCGCTGCCGCGAAAACCTGGGACGCATAGCCGGCGAGCTCGCCTGGGATGTTGCCACCCAACCCCTGGTCGACTTCTGCCGGGCGGGCGAAAGCTGGGCCATGCCGGCGCGACGGCGCCGCTTCGATGCCTATACACGCAGCGCCTGGTACCTCGGCCTCAAGACCATCACCCGGGGCAGGGGTTTCCGCGCCCCCTGAGGGTTAGCGCGCGTGGCGGATTTCGACCGCCGCCGGGAGCGAGACCACCCGCCGCCGGAACGGCAGCAGCGGGCGCGGCTGCGGTAGCTCCCCGAGGCGGCCGAGGAGCTCGGCCCGGCGGCTCACCTGGACGAGCTGCAGGCGGGCGGTTTCGATAGCGATGTTGTGGTTCATTTCCGGTACTCCAGCAGTGTTCTGCTGGTTAGACCGGCGACGCGGAGACTTCTTACAACGTGCGCCTCTAGCTCCGCGGGGCCTGGCGCGCAAGGCCTTCGCGGATCTTTTCGATGGCGGTGCGTGGCGCCAGGTGGCCCCGGGCAGGCGCGCCCGCCGGGATGGAGGCCGCGCCCTCGCGCCGGAGCTGCTCGCGGACCCGTTCGACCAGCGCCGTGGCGGCCGCGAAGCTTGCCTCCACCTCATCGGCGGTTTCGCCGCTCAGCATTGCCGGGTCGATGGCCGGGTTCGCGGCGATGAAGGCCGACTTCAGCCGTTCGATTGCGGCGCGCCCGGCTTCGTGGCTGGCGGCCAGTTCGGCCTCGCGCTCGGCGAGTTGTCCCCGCAGCGACTCGACGGTGGGATCGCCGGTTGCGGTTTCGTCCATGGTGGTCCTCCGGGTTGGTGTTCGGAAGGAGGCTGCGGCGGGGATGACCGTAAAGCCAAGGTGCAGATGGCACGCTGGCCCCAGTGCCGGGCCGATGCTAGCCTCGGCTGCGTACCATGAACGTGCGGATACTCCTGCCTGTTGCCTTTGCCAGCGCCGCCCTGCTGTTCGCGGCTTGCGGCGATGGCCCCGATTCGCCTGCGACCACCTCGACGCCCGGGGCGGCGACAACGACGGGTACGCCGGGCATCCCCGATGACTTCGGGGCGCCGCCCGTCCTTGGCGACAACATCACTTCGATTTCACCGGAGCATGCGGCGAAAGTGCCGCAGGCCGCGACCCGCACCACCAACCTGGGCGACCCGAAGGGCATCTGCGCGGAAGTCACCTTCGATGGTCTGCCGCAGTACGCCCAGTGGTTCCGCATGGCCGTCGATGGCATCGAGGTGACCGAGGAGCTGCTCTGGATCGTGCCCACCCGCGAAGCTCCCACGACGGGCAAGGTCTGTTTCGTGCCCGAAGCCGGGCTGGCGGTAGGCAAGCACACGGCCGCAATCGCGGTCCAGGACCCGAACAACCCCCTGGCGGAATCGAAGCAGGTGGTGGGCTGGGCCTTCGAAGTCACACCCTGACGTAGTTTCCCGGCCAATCGGGCGAAATCCGGGGCCCAATCGCCGTGGTGGCAATCCGCGTGCCGGGGGATGATGGCATCGTGAGCGAATTCGCGAAGCGCTACTGGCTCCTGATCCTGTCGGTCGTGGGGCTTATCGCCGGGCTGGGGGCGTGGGCGGCGGGAAACGACTCCGTTGCAGATGCCGCCTGGGCGGCGACAACCGTCCTCACGCTCGTGCCCGTGACCATCGATATCCTGCGCCAGCTGATCCGGCGGCGGGCGGGCGTCGACGTGATTGCCCTGCTGGCGATGGGTGGCGCGCTGGCCCTTGGCGAGTACCTCACGGGCGCCGTCATCGCGCTCATGGTGGCCACCGGCATCGCCCTCGAGGAGTACGCGGAAGCGCGCGCCAGCCGCGAGCTCTCGTCGCTCTTGCGGCGCGCCCCGCGCACGGCCGTCCGCGTCGATGGCGACACCCTCACCACAGTCCCGATCGAGGAAGTCCAGGCCGGCGACATCCTGGTGGTGCGGGATTCGGACGTGGTGCCGGTCGACGGCATCGTGGCCGAAGGCGTGGCCGTGCTGGATGAATCGGCCCTGACCGGGGAAAGCAGACTGGTGGAGCGCGGGATGGGCGAACGCGTGGCCAGCGGCGTGGTGAACGCCGGGTCGCCCTTCCATATCCGGGCGACCGCGACCGCCGAAGCGAGCACGTACGCGGGGATCATCCGGCTGGTCCGCTCCGCCCAGGAGTCCAAGGCGCCGCTGGTACGGCTGGCCGACCGTTACGCGATGTACTTCCTGCCGCTGACGCTTGTGGTGGCGGGAGGAGCATGGCTGTTCGCGGGGACGCCGGAGCGGGCGCTTGCCGTGGTGGTGGTCGCCACGCCCTGCCCGCTGCTGCTGGCGGCCCCGATCGCGATCGTCTCGGGCGTCTCGCGGTCGGCGCGGCGGGGCATCGTCGTCAAGGGCGGCGGTGCCATCGAGGTGCTGGCCCGGGCGCGGGCCGTCTACATGGATAAGACCGGGACGCTGACGGCGGGCGCCCCGGTGGTCGACCGCGTGGCGGTCTTCGGCGCGGCGAGCGAGCCGGAGATCCTGCGGCTCGCGGCCTCGCTCGACCAGCTTTCCTCGCACGTGATGGCTGCTTCGCTCGTGCGGGCCGCGCGCGACCAGGGCCTGGCGCTGGTCATCCCCACGGGCGTCTCGGAGCGCCCCGGCGCGGGTATCGAAGGCACCGTCGACGGCCGCAGGGTGCGGCTCGGCAAGTTCGCCTGGCTCAACGCCGAGGGCGAGGTTTCCGATGCCGTGCGCCGCTTCCGCCGGGGCATCCTGCGCGAGGGCGGCTCGACGGTCTTCGTGGAAGTCGATGGCGACCTGGCGGGCGCGTTCGTGTTGCAGGACCCCATCCGGCCCGAGGCCCCGCGCGCGATCCGGGCGCTCAAGCGCGCCGGCATCGACGAGGTGGTGATGGTGACCGGCGACCACCCGACCATCGCCGACGCGGTGGGGGCGGCCCTCGGCGTGGACCATGTGCTGGCGGGGCTGACGCCGGAGGAGAAGGTCGATGCGGTGGGGCGTTCGAAACAGCGGCGCGTGACCGTGATGGTTGGCGACGGGATCAACGACGCGCCGGCCCTGGCCGCGGCCGATGTCGGTGTGGCGATGGGCGCGCGCGGGGCGACGTCGTCATCGGAGGCGGCGGATGTCGTGTTGATGGTCGACCGCCTCGACCGTCTGCCCGTGGCGCTGACCATCGCCCAGCGCACGCGCGCCATCGCGGTGGAGAGCATGGTGGTGGGGATGAGCCTCTCGGTGGTGGCGATGGGGTTCGCCGCGTTCGGATACCTGCCCCCGGTTGCGGGCGCCATCCTCCAGGAGGGCATCGACGTGGTGGCGATCCTGAGCGCCCTGCGCGCGCTCGGCGGCGGGCGCGATGGCCGCATCCAGGCGCGCATGCCGGCGGACCTGGCGGAGGAGCTGCGGCGCGAGCACCTGCGCTTCATCCCCGCCCTCGAACAGCTGCGATCCCTTGCCGACCGGATCGAGGACATGAGCGCGGGCGAGGCCTCGGCGGCCATGCAATCGGTCAACGAATTCCTGACCGGCGATGTCGTCCCCCACGAGCGGGAGGACGAGCGGGTGCTCTACCCGCGGCTGGCGGTATTGTTGAAGGGCGATGAACCGCTGGCCGCGATGAGCCGCACGCACCAGGAGATCTTCCACCTGGCGCGCCAGTTCCAGTCGCTTCACGAAGAGCTGCCCTCGACGGGCCCCGACCGGGAAGACCTGGCGGACGTGCGGCGGGTGCTCTATGCACTCCACGCCGTGCTGCGGCTGAACGTCGCCCAGGAAGAGGAGCTCTTCCTCTCGCTGGACGATGAGTACCTGACGCGTGGGCGGAGTCCTGTGGTGGAGGGGGTCGCGCCGGGACCGGGATAGGCCTGGCGAGCACGGCATGTTGATGTCGGCAACTAAGGCGAGCCCGGCGCCGACCTACCCCCGGACGATGAGCAGCGCGCCAGCGACCACGAGCCCGGCCTCCACGAGGACCATGAACACCCGGGACGGCAAGCGGTCGAGCAGGCGTGTCCCGATCCATGTCCCGGCAAGAGTTGCGGGTGCGAGGGCGAGGCCAACGGCGAAAGACGCCGGCGCGAGCACGGAGGCGCCACCGTAGACGATCAGCTTGGTGACGTGCATGACGGTTGCTGACGCGGCTTCGGTGCCGATGTACGCCCGTTTGGTCAGGCCGTAGGCGAGGAAGAAGGGCGCGGTCAGTGGCCCCAGGCTGCCGACAAGCGCCGAGCCGAATCCCGAGACGACCCCAACGCCCGTAAACGCCCGCAGGGAAGGGCGCAATCCCGCCGGCTTGAACCGCCGCCAGAGGACCAGGCCCAGCAGGACCGCGCCGATGATCCGGCTGAGGGCCGCCAGTGGCGCCGACGCGAACAGAATGCCGCCCACGATCGCGGCAGGGATGGCCCCGAGGGCGAACCAGCCCGCCACCGGGCGGTCGATCTGCTCGCGGTTGAACCAGGCGCGCGAGCCGTTGCTCACCAGCTGCGAAACGGTGAGGACCGCAACCGCGTCCCGCGGGCCGAAGAGCGCGACGAAGACCGGCAACAGCAGGGTGGCCCCGCCGAACCCGGCGACCGAGCTCAGGATTGCCGTGAGGAACGCCGCCACCAGGGCCACGGCAAGTTCCACGAGCACGCGCGTCTCCCCTCAGTGGGCCATCCAGGCGATTAGCCGAGCCACTGCCGGTGAACGAGCCGGAAGGGTAGCGCCCTTCGGACGGCGTGGTCGCCCGTCCCCGCGACCACGAGCACGCGGTAGCCGCCGAAGCGCGGGAGCGAAACCTGGACCGTCGCGGCCATCTGCGAGAGCTGGGTCGAGCCTGCGCGCAGGTTAGGCGGCCGCCCAACATTCACCTGCGCCTCCATCCGGACGATTTCCTGGGCATCGTCGTCTTCGATGGTGATGAGGAGCGGGATGGGCACGTTCGTCTCTTCCCACTCCACCCGCACGCCGTTCGCGATCGCGAGGCGCACCGGGGCGGGGACGTCGGCCGCGCTCATCGTGTCCCAGCCGCCGCCCATCAGGTAGAGCTTGTTGCCGACGACTTCGGCGTAGTCGGCCAGGATTGCGTAGTCGATTTCCACTGCTGGCCATCGTAACTCGCGCGGGAATGGGCGCCAGTGCAGGGTGACGACGCCCGGACCGTCTTGCGCCTCTCCCTTCCCGCACCTACAGTCGGCCTATGCCGCTTTTCGGCGCACCCGGCCAGCGCATTGGCTACGAGGTCTATCCGCATCCCCGGGGTGGGCCCCCGCTTATCCTGCTCCACGGGTTCACGGCGAGTTCGGCATCGTTCGAGGCGAACCTCGACGGGCTGCGCGAACATTTCACCGTGGTCACCGTGGAGCTGCTCGGCCACGGGGCGTCCGATGCGCCGATCGCGTCGGCGGCCTACGCCCCCGAGCAGGCCATCAGGCGGCTCGTCAACCTCTTCGACCACCTGGGCTACGACCAGGTCCTCCTCTGCGGGCACTCGCTGGGTGGCGCGCTGGCGCTGCGTTTCGCGCTCGACGTGCCCGGGCGCGTTGCCGGCCTCGTGGTCATCAACTCCAGCTCGGCCGCGGGGTCGCCCGAATGGCGCGAGACTGCACGCGCGGGGATGCTCGCGATGGCCGCGCGGGTGCGGGCCGAGGGCACGGGCTTCCTCAAGAACACCCGCCTCTACCCGGCCC
>JAHDWR010000068.1:13180-14503 GCA_023382755.1 Dehalococcoidia bacterium | reverse complement strand
AAGAGCAGCTACGGCAGCGGCAGGGCCGGCGACACCATTACCAGCGGGCTCGAAGGGGCCTGGACACCCACGCCCACGAAGTGGGACAACAGTTTCTTCGAGACCCTGTTCGAGTATGAGTGGGACCTCACCAAGAGCCCGGCCGGCGCGTGGCAGTGGGTGCCGACGGACCCTGCCGCGGCGAATGCGGTGGCAGATGCGCACGACCCGGCGAAGCGGCACGCCCCGGTGATGCTGACGACGGACCTGGCGCTGCGCCTGGACCCGATCTATGGGCCGATCTCCCGGCGCTTCTACGAAAACCCACAGGAATTCGCGGACGCATTCGCGAAGGCGTGGTTCAAGCTGACACACCGCGACATGGGGCCGGTTGCGCGCTACCTGGGCCCGCTCGTGCCGGCCGAGACGCAGCTGTGGCAGGACCCCGTCCCCCCGGTCGATCACAAACTGATCGGGGATCAGGATATCGCCGCACTCAAGGCAACCATCCTTGCTTCGGGATTGTCCGTCCCGCAGCTGGTGTCGACGGCGTGGGCGTCGGCCGCCACGTTCCGGGGCACTGACCGGCGCGGCGGGGCGAACGGGGCGCGTATTCGCCTCGCACCGCAGAAGGACTGGGAAGTGAACGACCCGCCCGCGCTGGCGAAGGTGCTGGGGGCGCTCGAGCGGATCCGGGCGGACTTCAACGCCGCGCAGGCCGGCGGAAAGCGGGTGTCGCTGGCCGACCTGATCGTCCTGGGCGGGTGCGCGGGCATCGAGCAAGCGGCGAGAGACGCGGGGCACAACATCCAGGTCCCGTTCACACCGGGGCGCACGGACGCCTCGCAGGAGCAGACGGATGTGGAATCCTTTGCGGTGCTCGAGCCCACGGCAGACGGGTTCCGCAACTTCCTGCGGACGGGGCACCGGAAACCGGCGGAGGAGCTGCTGGTGGACCGGGCTGGCCTGCTGACCCTGACAGTCCCGGAGATGACGGTACTGGCCGGCGGCATGCGGGCTCTGAACGCGAACAGCGGGCAGTCGGCGCTGGGCGTATTCACGAGCCTGCCGGGGCGGTTGACGAACGACTTCTTCGTGAACCTGCTCGACATGGGCACGGAGTGGAAGCCTTCGGCAACCGACGGTGTGTATGAGGGCCGCGACCGCAAGACGGGTGAGCTCAAGTGGATCGGCAGCCGGGTGGACCTGGTCTTCGGTTCGAACTCGCAGCTGCGGGCGCTCGCCGAGGTCTACGCGAGCGGCGATGCCCAGGAGAAGTTCGTGCGCGACTTCGTGGCGGCGTGGGACAAGGTGATGAACCTGGACCGCTTCGACCTGGCCTGA
>JAHDWR010000068.1:7425-13080 GCA_023382755.1 Dehalococcoidia bacterium | reverse complement strand
CGAACTAGGCGGCCGTCCAGCCGGCATCGGCGGGGACGATGGCGCCGTTGATGTAGCGCGCCTCGTCGGAGGCGAGGAAGAGGGCGAGGGCGGCGATGTCTTCCGGGTCGAGCATGGCAGGGATGAGCGCGGAGTAGGCGCCGAGGCGGGCCGCCCCGGTGGGGTCGATGCGCTCGCGGGGCATGGTCTCGCCGATGTTGGTCTTCGTGCCGCCGGGAGCGATGGCGTTGGCGCGGATGCCCTTCGGCGCATAGATCCAGGCGGTGTTTTTCGTCAGTCCCACAAGGGCGTGCTTTGCGGCGGTGTAGGCCGCGCCGGCGGCGCCGCCTTCGATGCCGCCGACCGAGGCGATGTTCACGATGACGCCGCCACCCTGTTCGACCATGCGCGGCACGGCCCGCCGCATGGTGAACATCGGGCCATCGAGGTTGATGCCCATCACGCGCCGCCAGATGTCGTCGGTGAGTTCGCCGACGCCCGCCATGTAGTCCATCACGCCGGCGTTGTTGACCAGCACGTCGATGCGGCCGTGCGCGGCGACGGCCAGGTCGATGAGCGCCTCGGCGGTGTCGCGGCTGGAAATATCGCCCTGGGCGCCCCGGACGGTCCCGCCAGCACCGGAGATTTCGGCGACGGCCGCATCGAGGCGTTCGGCGTTCCAGTCACCGATGACGAGCCGGGCGCCTTCGGCGGCGAACCGGCGTGCCATCGCCAGTCCCATGCCGGAGCCGGCTCCCGTGATCACGGCCACTCTGTCTCGCAGTCGCATCTGAAGACCTCCATTGCGGCTCGCCCGCGGGCCGGGCGGCGGAATCAAGCGTACCGGGTTTTGCCGCCTGCGGCGGCACTGGCTACCGCTCGATACGCACCCAGAGGCCTTCCTGCCCCGAGACTGCCAGCGAGGAGTCTTCGCGGGAGGGGATGGGGATGTAGGCGCCGGTGGGGGCGTGGCACGTGAGGAGCGAGAGGCTCGCGCGGTCGTAGTCGAGGGGGCCGGCGCCGCCAGGCCGGGGGATCAGGAAGAGGCCCCCGAGGGAGAGGACCAGGACAAGCGGCCCGAGGACGTAGGCCCATCTCACCGGCGCGTCCCTCAGTCTCCCGGCGCGGCGGCACTGAGGACGGCCGCGCGGGCCTTGTCGCGCTGGACGCGGGGCATCGGCGGGAGCCCGTGTTCGGAGGCGAAGGCGACGATGAAGATGCCCATGTGCACGAGGGGTACCACCAGGAAGGCGGTCCGGAGGGAGCCGGTCGCCTGCTGGAGAGCCCCGGTGAGGAGCGGGCCGATGACCAGGCCCAGGGTGAAGACGGTGAAGAGGAAGGAGGAGACGACGGCGATTTCGCGCGGTTTGATCCCCGGGAGCTCGTAGGGGAGGGTGAGGATCGTGGGGTAGACCTGCATGCAGGCCCAGCCCAGGGCGAAG
Source organism: Dehalococcoidia bacterium (assembly GCA_023382755.1). Classification (GTDB taxonomy): domain Bacteria; phylum Chloroflexota; class Dehalococcoidia; order Tepidiformales; family Tepidiformaceae; genus Amarobacter. The sequence goes on along the minus strand of JAHDWR010000068.1, from coordinate 11,659 downwards.
GCGCCGAACGGGACGAGCCACGGCACGGGGGCCAGCGCCATCGTGAGCATCCCTGTGCTGCAGAGGACGCCGGTGAGGTACATCTGCTGGCGGCGGACGGTGACCCGGTTCCGGACCCACCCCGAATGCATGGCCCCCATGACATTGCCTAGCGGGATGCCCGCGGTAATGAGGCCGGCCATGCCAAGAGAGAGGCCGCGTTCTTCGTGGAGGTAGGTCGGCAGGAAAGTCATGAACGCGGAGACGCCCACGAGACAGAACGCGGTGCCAACGCCCCAGTACCAGATGATCCGGTGGCGCAGGATGGCGGAGATGGGCGCAGGCTCTTTTTCGGCGGCGGGCTTTGGCGCGGCGTCCGCGGTCTCACGGTCGCGGCTGACGACGAGCCAGACGAGTGCCGTCGCGCCCAGGAGGCAGGCCAGGGCGAAGTAGGTGTTGCGCCAGCCATCGAGCCAGATGAGGAGCCAGGGGAGGACGGCGAAGGCCGCGATCTGCACCGAGCTCGTGATGACCTGGGTGACCGACTGCACGCGGGGGACCTCGCCGGCGACGAACCACTGGTGGATGAGCATGGCCATGCTGGCCTGGCGGCCGACGAGGCCGACCATGAAGATGAAGCGGAAGAGGAGGGTGAGTTCGAAGTTCGGCGCCCAGGCCATCAGCAGGCCAAAGACGGCCATGTGCACCGCGCCGACGAAGATCATCAGCCGTGGGTTGAAGCGGCTGATGAGGGCGGCAAGCGGCACGCTCAGGAGGATGGTGGCGAGCGGGCTGACGGCGCCGAGGACACCGGCCTGGGCCGGGTTGAGCGAGAACTCCTCCTTGATGTCCGGCAGCATGATGCCCACGGACAGGCTCACCAGCATCGCGGCCGAATTGACGGCCGAGACGAGACCGATGATGACTGCCCAGCGATACGACACAGGATCCCCCACGAACTTTCGGCGTGCTCGGCGCAGTTCAGCGCGTTCGGCGGTGGACGGGATATGACAGGGGACAGGCGTTTGGGCGGCTCCGCGCTCGCCGGCGGCCGGGCAGCCCCGGTTTGGCTGACAACGATTGACCGGCGGGCCCGGATCGGGCTGAATGGGGCCCGTGACGGGCTGTGCGATCGATCTGTACTGGCTGCCGGTAGGGGCGGGGACATCGCGCTTCCAGCAGAGCAGTCTCCGCCTGTGGGAGGCGATCGAGGCAGCGCGGGGGCGGCGGCCACGGGTGCGGCTTTTCCATTCGGCGCTGAAGATCGCGGCGGGCCCGGGCGAGTCCTACACGCTCGAGCTGACGCCGGTGTTCACCGGCGGGACGGTGCCACCACTGGCGACCGGCCCGGTGGGCTTTCGCGGCGCGGACCGGCTGCGCCTCTTCCGCTACCAGTTGCTCTGCCAGCCGGGGGATCGGCTGCCCGACGAGGAGTGGGCCACGGTCGGCCCGACGCGGCTGACGGAGGATTGCGGGGTAGTGCAGCGCGTCCTTGAGGTGGCGCCGACGGTCCCCAGACACGTGTGGGGCCGCCGCGTGCGGGGGACGGGGGAGATGTGGACCTCGGACTCGGTGATTTCCTGGGTCCTGGCCCGTTCGGGGATCGACCTTTCGGCGATGTCTCCTCCGGATGGGGGCCGGGCTCCCGGCTGGAACGCCGGGTTGGCGGTCGCCCGGCGGGAACGCGCGGCGGGCTGAGCGGCACGAGGGAAGAAGGGGCTTTCGCGGCTACTTATCCCTTCAATTCCCGGTGTGAAGCGGGACACTTACCGCCCGGTAAATGCATTCCCTACGTTCGAAAGCGGGTCGTCACGCGATCGAACAGAGGAGAACGAAAGTGAAAAGCACCTACCTGACGGCAGTCCTGGTCTTCGCGCTGGCCTGTGCGGCCTTTGCGACACTGGTGGTCGGATACCAGGCGATAACGAGCCGGGCGCCGGAGGTTGACTCGGCGGACCATGCCGCGGCAATCGAATCCTTCGCACGGGAAGCCGGGCCGGCCATCGCCTGATCGCCCCGGCGGAGGACCGCGACGCCGGGTCCGGTGGAGCGGAAAGACCCGGGTATCTACGCTTCGCTCCGCCGAGTGCGGGGAGAGGAGCAGGGGATGAACGACCCGGAATACCGCGACCCGGCCGAGCAGAGCCGGCTGATGCGCCTGTTCTATCGCAACTGGCGCCCGACCCGGCTCGGGCGGGCGGTCAACCGTCTCTCGGGATGGTGGTCGGCGCTGGGCCTGCCACCGCACATCCAGGCCGTGATCGAAGTCCGGGGGCGGGTATCGGGCAAGACGCGCGCGACGCCGATCGTGATCGCCACGCTGGGAGGCGAGTCCTACCTGGTCTCGATGCTTGGCCCGGGCTCGGAGTGGGTGAAGAACGTGGAGGCGGCGGGCGGCGCGGCGGTGATCCGGCGGGGCAAACGCAGAAACGTCCACCTGGTGCCAGTACCACCCGGGGAGCGGGCGCCGGTGCTCCGCGAGTATGTGCGCATCGCCACCAGCGGCCGGCAGCACTTCCGGGTGCCCGTGGAAGCGCCGCTCGCCGAGTTCGAGGCGATCGCCGGCCGCTACCCGGTGTACCGGATCGAGCCGGGTTAGCCCTCACCCCACCAACCCCCTCTCCCGGCTTCGCGGGAGAGGGGGCGACCTCCCGGGTGGTAACGGCCAGGTTGCCGAGTCTCCCGAGTGTGTACTAGTGGCTGTGGCCCGCCACGGCAGGTTCGGCCTCGGCATGGACGGCTGCCGTGGCGGCTTCGCTGATGCCGAGCACGAACTTCTCGAAGGTGAACTCGGCGTCGACGCGGGCGCGGGCGCCCTCGACGGTCTTCGCGCGGGCCTCTGCCTGACGTGCAGCGAGGACAGCGTGATAGCGGTCCTCGACGCCGTGACGGACTTCGCGATCGAGCTGCTGAAGGACTTCGGCGAGCGAGCCGGACTCGAGAGCCCGTTCGGCGGCGGCAAGCGCGGGGGCAAGTGCGCCTTCTTCCTGGAGTCCCGTATAGGAGGCGTGTTCACCCTGGCGGTGCAGGCGCACGGCGGTTTCGGCGAAGTAGCGGTCGGCGAGTTCGCGGGCCTTGCCCCCGGCGGTGCGGACCTCCCGGGCCTGTTCGAAGGCCGCGCTGAGCTCGGCTTCCTGGGCGGGCTTCACGAAGGGCAGGACCAGCCGGACATCGCCGGATTCGAGGGCGGCCTGGGCCGGGCCGGCGACGGGGCCATTGGCCGAATCGCAGTGGGCCGAGGCGATGCGCGGGGGCCGGACCAGGGCGGTTGCCGCCCGGGCGGCCCTGCTGAGCGGCCGGATGGAAAGAAGGGAAATGGATCTGCGTTGCATGGCTGATGCTCCTGGTGGTGTGGACCATGACGGTCCCGTTGGATCCACCGTAGGCGCGGCAGCGCCCCGCGTGAATGCGCTGCATCAATTAGCTGCACGGAAGTTCGAGCGAGTCAGCCCCCTGCCTTCGCGAGGCTGGCAAGCCGGTCGACATCGCGGATGGCGACCCACGCCCTCCCGCTGGCAATCACCCGATCACGCCGGAGCTGACTCATCACGCGGCTGACGGATTCGGTGGTGGTGCCGGTCATGGCGGCGAGGTCCTGGCGGGAGAGCGGCGCCTGGATGAGTATGCCCTCGGCGTGGGGCACACCCAGCTTTTCGGCGAGTTTGAGGAGCGCCGCCGCCACACGCCCCGCGACGGGCATCGCGCTGAGCTGGGAAAACGCATCGCGGGCATCGTGCAGGCGTGCGGAGACCTCGCCCAGCACGGCGAGCGCGACCGCGGGGTAGCGCTCCAGGACGGCCTGGAAATCGACCGCGCTGATGACCAGCGCGCAACAGTGGGTGAGCGCGCGGGCATCGTCGGGGTACTCGCGGTCGCCAAGCGTCGCGAGGCTGCCGAACATCTCGCCGGGACCAATGATGGCGAAGACGACATCCTGACCGCCGGCCGTGTGGCGGAGCAACTTCACCTTGCCGTGAGCGAGGACGTAAAGGTGGGCGGCGGGCGAGCCGGCAAAGTAGATGGTCTTGTCCGGTCCGTAGCTGTGGGACTGGAAGAGTTCATTCACGCGGGCGACATCGCCCGGGGAGAGGTCGCGGAAGAGCGGCACCGCCTGGAGCAACTTCAGGCGGTGTCCCAGCGTGCAACCCGCGCTGGAGACCTGCGTGCCGGTTTCCGGCGGACGCGGACGGGCGCTCATCCGCACAGCTTGCCGGGTGGGTCCTGCGGCTACAAGGGAGGTCCGGCGTGGATCCCG
>JAHDWR010000068.1:1653-7325 GCA_023382755.1 Dehalococcoidia bacterium | reverse complement strand
GCACAGCTTGCCGGGTGGGTCCTGCGGCTACAAGGGAGGTCCGGCGTGGATCCCGTTGCTGTGCGGTGGGCCTGAGCCCCGGGCCTGGCCGGGCGGCCGGGGCGGGCTGGAAGGCAACGCGCGGGACCCGGTTCTTTCGCCTTTCTTGCCTAAATTCGCATGTGTGAACGGCTGCACTTACCGGGCGGTAAACCGGATGCAACGGTTGTTGCGAGAGTCAACACACTCACAAAGAGGAGAGTCCAACGTGAAAATGCATCCGATTACCGCAGTGTTCGTATCGGCGCTCTTCTGCGCTGCGCTGGCCACGCTGGTGGTGGCCCAGCAAGCGGTATCCACGGCGCTGTAAGGCGGAGCGGCGCCCCTGGCGCCGGCCTGCCGGCAGCCCAAAGACGTGCGGCACCGGGGTCCCGGTGCCGCATTGCCGTGTCCGGGCTGGCGGGAAGTGGCGAGGCAATTTTGGGGCGGTTTCCGCGTCAACCCACTGTGTGAAATCCAGCACTTACCGGACGGTAAACAGGGTGCAACGGTCGATCCGAGGTAGCCACACACAAGGAGGAGAACCAGGTGAAAAGCCAAGCGCTGACGGCCGTTTTCGCTTTCGCGCTGCTGTGCGTGGCGGTGGCCACCGGCGCGGTCGCGCGGGAGGCCGCGGCGGCCCGCCCAACAGCTCCGCTCGAACAGGCCGACTACGTGTTCGCCTGCCCGGCGACCAACGAAGCCTACCAGTGCGATCCCCAGGATGCGCTGCCGGACCCGGCCGTCTGGACGGCCAACCGCATCCCCGCCAACGACACCAGTTCGTGGTGCGCGGGCGGCGGAGATTCGGTGTCCCAGTGCGCGTGGCCCGACTCGGGACTCTGGCTGTCGGACAGCGGGAACAGCATGCAGCTCCTGTACGAGTACCAGCCGGCGAACCTTTCGGGCGACGCGGCCAACCCCGCGCACTACAACACGGCGAAGTTCCGGGTCGTATCGAGCGCGCAGTACATCTCCGATGGCTCAGGCCTGTGGTCGGCGGAGAGCACAGCCTGGCGGATGATTTTCGACGACGGCGAGCACCGGCTCGAACTCAAGTTCGCCAGGAGCCCGGGGACGTTCCGGCGGCAGGTATGGATCGGCAACACGATGATGCCGCCGTTCGAGTTCCCCTGGGACAACGGCCTCGCCAACACCTACGAGATCGAGCGGCACTCCAACGGCGATTTCACGGTAACCATGTGGAGCGAGGACGCCTCGATTCCAGCCCAGTCCATGTGGATCCCCTCCGGGGTGCTTTCGTGGACGCACGGAACGCCGATGGTGGCCTGGGGGATGCTGGGAGAAGCGGGCGGGTCGGCCAGCTGGCACGAGGCGCACTTCGAAGTCAGCCAGCCCACGGGCACGGTGAGCGGGAAAGGCAGCATCGACTCGCCGGCCGGCGCGCTCAACGCCGACCCGGCCGCGGCCGGACTGGCGAAGTTCTCGGTGGGCGCGAAGTTCGCGAAAGGCATCCCCTCGGGGCAGGTGGCGTTCGACTTCAAGGCTGGTGGGCTGGCCTTCCGGAGCACCGCCATCGAGTCGTTGCGCGTGATGGAGGCCGGGGCGCGGATCCAGGGCCGTGGCACGGTCAACGGTTCGGGTGATTACCGCTTCATCCTGCGGGTATTCGATGGACAGGCGGGAGCCGGGGGCGGAGCCGACGCCTTCCACATCCGGATCTGGGACGCGGCCACTTACGACGGGAACAATCCGACCTACGACAACGAGCCGACGCTGGACGCCTGGTCGCAAGACGCGACGTGGCCGCTGAGCGGTGGCTCGATCGCGCTGCGGTAGCGCGGCAGTGGGAGAACTCCGATGAAAAGCTTCGCAATCCGCCTTCCATTCGCCCTGGTGTTGCTGCTGGCAGCCATCGCGGCAACCACCGGGCCGCGGTTCGCCGCGGCAGCACCCAACACGCTGCTCGAACAGGCCGACTATACGTTCGCCTGCCCCGCAACAGACCAGACCGGTTGGTGCACGCCGGAAGGCGCGCTGCCCGACCCGGCCATCTGGACCGCGAACCGCGTCCCCGCGGCCGATAGCAGCACGTGGTGCGCAGGCGGGAGCACCTCGGTGGCGCAATGTGCGGACTCCTACTGGGGCCTGCTCCTGTCGGACCCGGGCCCGGCGCAGCTCCTGTACACCCACGAACTGAACCAACTCTCGGGCGACCCTTCGGCGGCAGCGCACTACAACACCGCCAGCTTCCGGGTGGTCTCGACGGCGGATTACATCCCTGATGGGCCTGCCTGGTTCGCCGACTCGGTCGCGTGGCGCATGATCTTCGATGACGGCTGGCACCGGGTGGAGCTGAAGTTCTCGCGAACGACGACGGGACAGCGACAGGTCTCCATCGGGAACTCGGTGGTCCAGCCGTTCTACTTCCCGTGGGACAACACCATGCCCAACATCTACGAGATCGAGCGGCATGCCAACGGCGATTTCACCGTGACCGTCACCAATGCCGACCCGGCACATCCCGACCCCATCCAGACGCGGCACATCGCAGCGGGCATGCTGCCGGCCAGCCACGGCACCCCTGCTGTGGCGTGGGGGATGGCGTGGGAAGCCGCAGCGGGAGCGGGCTGGCATCAGGCTCACGTGGAAGTGCATCGCCCCACGGGAACGGTGAGCGGCAAGGGCAGCATCGACTCGCCGGCCGGCGCGCTCGACGCCGACCCGGCCGCAACCGGCCCGGCGAAGTTCTCGGTGGGCGCGAAGTTCGCGAAGGGCATGCCCACCGGGCAGGTGGCGTTCGACTTCAAGGCCGGGAAGCTGGCCTTCAAAAGCACAAGCCTCGACGCCCTCCGCGTGACGGGCACGGGGGCGCAGATCGAGGGGCGCGGGACCGTCAACGGCGTGGGCGGCTACAGGTTCATCGTGCGGGTGAGCGATGGCCAGGCCGCTGGAGGCAGTGGCGCGGACACCTTCCACATCAGGATCTGGGACCCCGCCACGTACACCGGCCACAACGCGACCTACGACAACGAGCCCACGCTGGACCCGTGGTCGCAAGACGCGACATGGCCGCTGAGCGGCGGCTCGATCACGCTGCGGTAGCGGGAGCGCGGGTGGAGAAGAGGCGGCGCCGGGGTAATCCCGGCGCCGTCTCGTTTCGTCCGGGGGGCCGGTTGCGCCGGCGGGGACTCTTTTCGAAGGCGTGGCCATCCTGGCGCCGAGAACGGCGATGATGACGGTGCGGGTCGCGGCCGGGACGTTCGAGCATTGACCTGCCGGGGCTACTCGCGTAAACAGGGGCGCAGTTGTCACCTTTTGAGCGGTTCAGCTGCGGGTGCTGGTGGTAGCGGTCGGGCGGCCTGGAGGCCGCGGGGCGCAAACGTGGAGGAGACCATCATGAGATTTCTTGCAGTGCCTGCACTGCTCGCAGCCGCTTTTGCCTTTGCCTGCGGCGGCGGCGACGATTCGACGAGAGACGGCGGGGAGAGCCAGGGAGGGGCCGGCGGAGCGGCGGCCACCCCTACCCGTGCCACCGACTCCGCAGCCAGCCCGGGCTCCAACGCGAGCGGCTCGGGAAGCGGGTCGAGCATCGCCGCGAAGACTGCCGTTATCACCATCGGCGAGGAGCGGTACGAGTTCACGCTCAACCGGGACTGCCGGTCGCTGTTTGGCGTGCTCGTTGGCGTCGGCGTTTCGACTGATGGGCGCGACATCGTGGTGAACCTGCAGATTCCACCCGAAGGCGGCATCGAGGGCACGGACCCGTCGATCCGCGTCGACGACCAGGCGAAGGACCTCGACTGGCGGGCCGGCGGCGACGTCATCGGCGACATGGCAGGTGTGAACGAAGGCGACAGCCAGGTCGACGAGTACCGGAACGATGGCAAGCGCGCCTCGGGGACCGCAACCTTCGTGGACTTGTACGAGGTGCTGGGCGGGAAAGTAGAACCTGTCCAGGGCACGTTCGAGTTCGCCTGCGAGTAGGCTCTGGTAGTATTCGGACACAAGGAGACGCATCCCATGGTGCCGACTGAGTCCAGGACTGTGCGCATCGCCGGCGTCGAGATGGTGGCCGAGGCGTCGCTGAACAACTGAAGCGGCCTCTGGACCGCCGTGGTGCGGTCCGGGCAATCGCTGGTGGCGACGGGGGCGGGGTTGGCGGCGGATGATGCCATCGACACCGCCGTGGAGCGGGCCGAGCAGGCCGCCGCGGGACGGCGCGAGGGTGGGCCCGCGCGCTAAAGCGGCGCGCGCCCGCTATTCACCGAAGATGAACAGTGTGTCCTCCGGCTTCAGCCAGGGACGGACCTCTTCCAGGTTTTCGCGGAAGAAGGGCTGGACCTTGCGCTCTTCGCCGGGGTAGAGGTACTGGATGGTCGGCTGGACCACGTAGCCGTAGAACATCGCCATTGGCATCGGGAGGTTGGTGACGTAGAGGGTGCCACCATCTTCCGGGAACTCGGGGTACTCGGCCAGAAGCTCATCGATCCAGCGCTGCTGGGATTCGGGGTTGACCTCGACCCAGCGATCGACGCGGCGCGCGCCAATGACGGAGACCGCGAGCGCCCCCACGACCAGCCCGGACGTCGCCACCAGTTGCAGGCGGTCGGCGCTGAGGCGGCGTGAGGCGATAGGCCAGAGCTCGGCCGCGGCGGCGCCCAGGGCGAGCGCGAGGAAAGCGCCCGGGAAGTAGAAGTACCGGGGCCCGTATCCGACGCTGAAGAGCGCGTAGGGGATGATCGAGCCGAGAAACCCAAGCCAGAGAGCGAGGAGCGCCCAGCGGCGGGTGTAGAGGGCGACAAATGGCACGGTCAGCACTACCAGTCCAAGGAACTGCTGGGCACGGGAAACGGCTTCCGACGCGTTGGACGTCGGCAGGAGGGCGTGTTGGACATAGAACCAGGCGCGGTCGATGGTCGCCCGGTCGAGGGTCAACTGCTCGTCGCTTCGGACGGTGAAGAACCAGGTCGACACGAGCGTGTAGACGACGAAGAGTCCGACGTAGGGTGCGAGCGGCAGGTAGGCGCGAGGATCGCGGAGGCGGTCGCGGCGCTGCACGAGCAGGAGCCAGAAGCCCATCGCGGGGAAGACGGCGGCGGAGGTTTCGCGGTTCAGGAGGGCGATGACCAGGAGGGCGACCGCGAGCGAGTGGAGGCGGAGGCGCCTGGCCTGGGTGCCAGCTTCGACCGCGGAAATGAAGGCGAGCCAGCCCGCAAGCGCGATCGGGAAGCCAACGAGGCTCAGGGCGGAAGCCCAGGTGACCGATTCGAAGCCTTCGGGGTGGACCGCGAAGATGACCGTGGCTGCGATGACGCCGGGCGTGGCGATCTTGAGCCGGCGCGCCAGCAGCCAGACCATCACGATCCCGGCGAGGTGGGCGGCGAAGCTCGTCAGGTGGTAGCCAATGCGCTCATCGCCGAAAACCTGGTACTGGAGGCGGAAGTAGGTCCATGAGAGCGGCCGCCAGTGGTCCTTGGAGACCTCGGATGTTTCACGCTCGACCCAGGGGAGGAAGGCATCGTGGAGGAAATCGCCCCAGGACATATCGCGGGCGGCGAGGAGGTAGCGGTAGTCGTCGCCCATGAATGGTGAGTTGAGGCCCGGCCAGTAGATCACGAGCGCCATGACGCTGGCGAAGGCCAACGTGATGTAGGTGACCGGGTTGTCCGCGCGCAGTCCGGGCAAAGTCC
>JAHDWR010000068.1:0-1643 GCA_023382755.1 Dehalococcoidia bacterium | reverse complement strand
GCGCCACCCGAGCTTGCCGGGGCCCGCACGGCAGTATACAGGCCGCCGCACGCTCCACGAACGCCGCGGGTGGGGCCAGAGAGCCGGTCGCGGGAAGGCAGGAGCTATAATCGGCGTCGGCCCCCGGCGCGGCGCCGGGCGCAAAAGGAGCGCATGACCATCGAGAGGCGGCATGGGGCAGAGGGCCCCCCGGGATTCTGGCCGAAGGTTGTTGCCGCCGGGCGGGGTGGCGCGATGCGGTTTGGGTCCTTCGCGTTGGTGGGGGTGATCTCCACAGGAGCGTTCGTGGCGCTCTACGCGCTCGGCCGTACCCTGATGGGCCCGATAGCGGCAAACTTCACCGCCCTTTCGCTGACCATGCTGTTCAATTTCGCGGCAAACCGGAAGTACACGTTCGCAGCCACTCATGGCCCGATTCACGTGCAGGCGGTGCAGTACCTGGCCGTGTACCTCCTCGGGCTTGGCGCATCATCCGCGGTCCTCCAGGCGAGCCTGAGTCTTGTTTCGGAGCCGGGCCGGATGCTGGAGACCGCGATCGCGACGGGGGCGGGCGGCGTCGCGACGGTGATCCGGTTCCTGCTGCTCTCTGCCTGGGTGTTCCGGCGGCCGCAGGCCCGCGCGGGGAGCACGCCGTGACCGACCTTGCGCGCGACGAATTCCTCGCCGGCATCGAAGGGCGTTACGCCCCGATTGTTGTCGAAATCGACCGGGTGGTCCGGGGGGCGGCACCGGAGCTCGAGGGCCGGATCAGCTACCGGATGCTCACCTACACGCTGGGAAAGGACCGCCGCGCGTGGGTGTGCGCCATCGGCACGACGAAGAACGCCGTTTGCCTGCGCTTCCTGTACGGGACGTATCTGAGCGACCCGGCGAAGCTCCTCCGTCCGGGCACGAGCACGCTTTCGACGATCGACTACACAGCGCTGGAGCAGGTGGATGCGCGGGTCGTCGCGGCGTACGTGGGGGAGGCGGTGGCCCACCATGCGGAGTTCAAGGCGCGCGCAGGCTGACCTCGCCGGGTGCTACAGCGGGGCGCCCCGCAGGCCCATGAGCCCCTTGATGTACTGGACTTCGCCGAGATGTTCGGCCGTGTGCCCGACGCAGAAGAACGTGAGTATCTCGGCCCGCGTGGCCTCGCCGAGCATGGGGTAGACGGCCTGGAAGAACGGGAGCTTCACGAGTTCGGCGCCGTGTTCGATGGTGAGGTTGTCGGCGTATTCCTGGATGGAGGCGCGGACGGCTTCCGCGTAATCGAGGATGGCATCGAGGGAGAGGCGGACGGCGGCGATGCCCTGCCGGTCCAGTCCATTACCGAAGGGTGATGAGCCGGTGGCTTCGACCGGGAGCCGTGCGGCCCAGCCATCGCGGGCGAAGACAGCGGGGCGTCCCATGAGGAGGCCGTGGATCAGGTCGTCCTCCGAGCGATAGGCGTGCCAGAGGGTGTAGATGATGTGGTTCGGGTGGCCTTCGGGCTGCCAGTGGAGCTGGTCTCCGGTCAGGCCCTCGCAGAGCATGCGGGGGTACCAGTGCCAGAACTCCAGGTTCTTGCGGATGGTGTCTCCGACACTCATGGGCTGCCTCGTTTCTGCGCGTGGGGCGGTGCGGCGGCACGATTCTTGCCGCGCGCGGCGGGGCCGTCAACG
>JAHDWR010000067.1 GCA_023382755.1 Dehalococcoidia bacterium | reverse complement strand
AAGGACGGGCAACTGACCGGCGTGCTGGACTTCGATTTCGCGCGGCAGGACGCGTGGCTGTGCGACCTTGCGCCGCTGCTGATGCCGTTTCAGCCGCTCGACCCGCGTCTCGCGCGGTCGCTGTTCGATGGTTACCAGTCCGTTCGGCCGCTTCCGGAGGCTGAGTGGGAGTTGCTCCCGGCGCTGGTACGGGCATCGCTGTTGTGGTGGGTAGCACTCTTGCTGGTGCGGTGGAGGCTGACCGGCGCCGCGCCAGCGGGGATCGCCCGGACCATAGACCAGCGCTTCCCGGCGTTCGATGCGTTCGAACCGGAAGTACGTGCGCTGGCGCGACGCGCGACCGCCTGAGGTTGGCTCAGTCGGCGGCGACGACGCGGAGTTGGGACAGCTGGCTGACGGGGGCGTTGGCCGAACCCGTCCCAGGGCAGCGCCAGTTGCGGCCCGTCGTATTCCGGCAGGAGAGCCAGGGCCCGCCGGGCCAGAGCTGGGCCGAGACCGTCTGGGCCGGGGCATCGAGCCGGAACACGACCGCGTTGAGGATGCCGGGGTTCGCCGGGCGAAGGCGGTAGCGGATCCGGTCGACGTTGTAGCCAGACACGCTGCCGGTCCCGTCGCCGGCGTGCGATGGACCAACCGTGTTGGTGGCGGCAAATCCCAGGCTGGATGCAGCCAAGACCGCCACGGCAGCGAGCGCGACCAGGCGCCGGGGACGTGCGATGACCATGTTGCGACCTCTCCCCGCTGGCCACGCGAAGCGTTGCCAACGGGAGCAGGTTCGACCGGTTGCCGCGCACGCGTAAGGCTCGCGCACGGGGGAGTAACGCGTTGTCCACCGAAGTGGTACTGCGCGGTGCGCCGGCGCAGCGGCTACGGGCGGAGCGCGATCTTCAGGACCCCGCCTTCGCGCTTTCGGAACAGGTCGTAGGCGGCCGGGGTCTCAGCGATCCTCATGTTGTGCGTGATCAGCGGCGTGAGGTCGACCTTTCCGCCCGAAATGAGGGCCATGAGCCGCTCGAGACGGGCAGTGCCGACCGGGCAGAACGTCGTCACCAGCTTGCGGTGGATGAAGGAGCCGCTGGTGGGCATCGTCAGCTGGGGGAAGGCCCCGTAGACGCCGACGGAACTGACGGTGCCGCCCATCCGGACCACGCGGCAGGCGTTCTCGAATGTGACCTGGTGGCCAAGCGCTTCGACGGCGATATCGGCCCCTTTGTTGCCCGTGAGTTCCATGATCTTCGCAACCGCATCGGCGGGGTCGACCACGATGTCGGCGCCGAAGCGCTTCGCCATGGCGACGCGCTCGGGGATGGACTCGACGGCGATGATGGTGCCGGCACCGTAGGCCCGGGCGCCGGCAGTGGCGCAAAGTCCGACCGGCCCCTGGGCGAAGATGGCGACGACATCGCCGGGTTTGATCTCGGCGCGCTCGATAGCGGCAAAGCCAGTGGACATGATGTCGGTGACGAAGAGCACCTGCTCGTCGGAGAGGGAGGCCGGGATCTTCGCCATGCTGGTCTGGGCGCCGTTGACCAGGAAGTACTCGCCCTGCGCCCCGAAGATGAGGTTGCCGGGGGAGTTGAAGGTCTCGCAGACCTGGTGGTCGCCTTCCAGGCACCGGCGGCACGAACCACAGCAGACGAGACATCCGACTGCGACGCGGTCGCCCGGCGCGAAGTTGGTGACTCCGGCGCCGACTGCCTCGACGATACATACTGCCTCGTGGCCCATGGGGACTCCGGGCGGGATGGGCATCTCGTCCACGATGTGGATATCGCTGCCGCAGATCGTGCTGAGGGTCGTCCGAACGATGGCCTGGCCAGGCCCGGGCTGATCGGGATAGGGGATGGTCGTCATCGCGACGGTGCCTTGGCCGGTCTTTACGCAGGTGTTCGAAGCGGGCATGAATTGCCTCCGGAAGATATCGATGGGGCACGCGGAGCTTACCGGCCGGTAGGCCAGGGGTACAGCGACCCGGTGCTTAGAGGTTCATGCGGGCGGCGAGGGGCAGGCGGCGGTCGCGGCCGAAGGCCCGGGCGGTGATCTTGACTCCCGGCGGGGCCTGGCGGCGCTTGTACTCGTTACGGTCGACCAGTGCGACGACCTGGCGCACGGTCGCCTCGTCGAAGCCGGCGGCGACGATCTCGGCGATCGTGCGGTCGTCTTCGACGTACGCCTCGAGAATGGGGTCGAGGACCTCGTACGGCGGCAGCGTGTCCTGGTCGAACTGATCCGGCTTCAGTTCGGCGCTGGGCGGCTTGATGAGGACGTTCTCGGGGATGAGGGCGCGCCCGGCCTTTTCGTTGCGCCAGCGGGCGAGGCGGAAGACGAGTGTCTTGGGGACATCCTTGATGACCGCGAGGCCGCCGGCCATGTCGCCATAGAGGGTCGCGTAGCCGGTCGCGAGTTCGCTCTTGTTGCCGGTGGTCAGCGTGATGAAGCCAAAGGCGTTGGAGAGCGTCATGAGGACGTTGCCGCGCTGGCGGGCCTGGATGTTCTCTTCGGCGGTGCCGGGATCGCGGCCCTCGAAGGCATCGGCGAGCATTTCGAGCATGGCGGCATGGGCGGGCTCAATGGGCACCGTCAGGTAGCGGATGCCGAGGTTCCCGGCCAGCGCGCACGCATCGTCACGACTGTGCTGGCTGGAGTAGCGGCTCGGCATGGAGACGCCGACGACGTTTTCGGCGCCGATAGCGTCGACAGCGATGGCCGCGACCACGCTGGAGTCGATGCCGCCAGAGAGGCCGACGACCGCCTGCCGGAAGCCGGTCTTTGCGAGGTAGTCCCGCGTCCCGAGCACGAGGGCTTCCCAGACTTCTTCTTCGTCGCGCAGATGTGGGGCCACCGTGCCGGGCGCCGGCTGCCGGGCGGAGACCGGGGCGGGCCAGCCGAGGTCGACACGTTCGGTACCGGTTTCTCCGCCACGGTCGCGGAGCTCGACGCGGCGGCGAGGATCGTGGAGGCGGCGCTGGACGACCGCATCGAGGTCGAACTCGACCGTGAGCAGGGTCTCGCGGAACTGGGGGCCGCGCGACAGGACCTGTCCCTCCGCATCGACGGCGAGGGAAGCGCCGTCAAACACGAGCTCATCCTGTCCCGCGACGGCGTTGAGGTAGGCGATGGCGATCAGGTTGTCCGAAGCGCGAGTGGCAATCATCTTTTCGCGGCCCTGGGCCTTCCCGCGGTGGTAGGGCGAGGCGTTGATGTTGATGCAGAGTTCGGCGCCGCCGAGGGCGAGGGCATCGAGCGGAGCTCCCGGGTACCAGATGTCCTCGCAAATGCTGACGCCAAAGGTGACTTCGCCGGCGGTATAGACCGGAATGCGGTTGCCCGCGGCAAAGTAGCGTTCTTCATCGAACACGCCGTAATTGGGGAGGCGGCGCTTGTGGTAGGTATCGACCCAGCGGCCGTTGGCGATGATGGCGGCGGCGTTGTAGGCGTCACCGTTGGACCAATCGACGAAACCAACGATGGCGATGATGTCGCGGATCGATGGGGCGAGGGCGGCGACCGCTTCGTGGGAGGCCTCGCAGAAGGAGCGGCGGAGGACCAGGTCCTCGGGCGGATACCCGGTGACGGCGAGTTCGGGGAAAGCAACGATAGCGCAACCGGCCTCACGCGCCTCGGCGATGCGCGCGGAGATGGTGGCGACGTTTCCACGGATATCGCCGACGGTGGTATCGATCTGCGCGAGGCCAACACGGACGGTCCTCATGGCGCGAGTATACTTCGCCGCCGCGGTTCGGCTCTTCATGCGGGAATCGGGGAATCCCGTAGGCGGGTCCCCGGATTCACAGGCGGGTACAAGGGTGAGAGGCTGGTGGTGGTGGCGCTTTGAGGTAGGGAGATGTCTCGAAGCCGGAGTCCAATTCATAGTCCATGCCCGCTGTGCGGGCGGGTGACCCGTGCGCATTCGCGGATCGTGGTTGCCGATGTCGAACCTGCCGGTGCACGGCGGAGCCGCTACGCGACCGTGATTTGTCGAGATTGCGCGTTTGCGATGGTGCTTCGTTCGGAGGCGGCGGCGTTGCGGGCGGCCTGTTAGTCCATTGGCGGGGGGCCGGCCATCCGTTACGGTGGCCGGTCCCTCATGCGTAGAATGGCCCCACCGCACCTGGGAGGGGCCGAGCATGAACAACGTCCTCGCGATGATACTCGCGGGCGGGCAGGGTGACCGCCTCTCGATCCTTTCCGAGCAGCGCGCGAAGCCGGCCGTGGTGTTCGGCGGCCAGTACCGGATCGTGGACTTCGTGCTGAGCAACTGCGGGAACAGCAGCATCACGAAGCTGGCAATCCTCACCCAGTACCGTCCACGGTCGTTGTTCAACCACATCGGGGCAGGGCGGGCGTGGGGGTTCGACACGCCAGAAGGCGGCATCCAGATCTTGCAGCCGTACCTCGGCCGGGCGGATTCGGACTGGTACCAGGGTACGGCCGATGCGGTCTACCAGAACCTGTATGTCATCGAGGAGTCGCGGGCGCGCGAGGTCCTCATCCTCGCGGGGGACCACATCTACCTGACCTCGTACCGGAACATGGTCGCCTATCATCGCAGCCAGGCGGCGGATGCCACGGTGGCCGTGTACCAGGTGCCGCGCGAAGAGGCGCACCGGTTCGGCGTGCTCGATTTGGACGGGAATGGCCGCGTAACTGATTTCCAGGAGAAACCCGAGAACCCTCGCGGCTCATGGGCATCGATGGGTGTCTATGTGTTCAACAAGGATGTGCTCGTCGAACAACTGCAGGCGGACGCGGACCTGGGCGAGGCAAGCGCGCACGACTTCGGCCGGGACATCATCCCCCGGATGTATCAATCGCACCGGGTGTTCGGGTACCAGTACCAGGGATACTGGCGCGACGTGGGCACCATCGAAAGCTACTGGGCGGCGCACATGGACCTCTTGAGCCCCAACCCCCCGCTGAACCTGGAGGACCCGGACCTTCGGTTGCGAACGTCGGGGTCGCTGCTGCCACCGGCGCGATTCGGCGCGCTGGCCACGGTCCGCGAATCGCTCGTCTCGCCGGCGGCCTTTGTTGGGGGCGAGGTCACGCGGTCGGTGATTTCGCCCCGGGTGGTCATCGAAGAGGGGGCGACGGTGCGCGATTCGATCATCCAGCACGGGTGCGTCATCCGTGCGGGCGCCGTCGTGGACCGGGCGATTCTGGACAAGGAGGTGACGATCGGGCGCGAGAGCGTGGTCGGCGAAGGGCCGGGGAATGTCGCGAACTTCGACCGGCCGGACATCGTGAACAGCGGGATCACGATCGTGGGGAAGCGCGTCACGGTCCCTTCGGGGCTGCGCGTGGGGCGGAACGTCGTTATCGGGCCCGGCGTACACGACGAACTGATGGACCAGGCGGTGCTGGAGAGTGGGTCGACGGTGCATCCGACACAGATGCCGCTGCACCTGTTTGTCTGAGCCCGTGCGGCTGTACACGGTCGAGGAAGCGCAAGCGGCGCTGGCGGAGATCATCCCCGTGCTGGAGCGTGTCCGCGCGGCATACGTGGAGCTGCGCGCGCTGCAGGCGAGCCTCGCGGCGGATGTGCGGGGAGCGAGCGGAGACGGGCACCTGCTTGCCGATCCGTGGCAGCAAGGCGGCGAAAACCGCGTGGAGGACTTGAACCAGGAACTCCAGCGGGGCGCGCGGGAACTCGACCTGCGAGGAGTGGAGTTGAAGGACCCGGAAAAGGGGCTCGTCGACTTTTTCCACAAACGGGATGGACGTGTGGTCTATCTCTGCTTCCTGCTGGGGGAGCCACGCATCGAGTACTGGCACGAGTTGCATGCCGGGTTTGCGGGACGGCAGAGGCTCCAGGAGCGGTAAGGAAGCCGGCCGTGGTGGCGGGCGGGCGCGCGATGGCTACAATCCGCCCAGCACTGAACGAGGGCAGCCATGGCGACCATGTACCCGATACGCGACATCTTCGTCGAGGCCAACGGACTGAGGCACCACCTGATTGCGCGGGGGACGCCGGGATCGCCGGTGGTCATGATGATCCACGGTCTCGCGGGCCAGGCCCATACGTTCGACGGGATCGCGAACCTGCTGGCGGCGAAGTACCACGTGTACTGCCTGGATGTCCGCGGGCGGGGCGAGAGCGAGTGGGGTCCGCCGGAGAAGTACACCATCGACACCTACGTGGCGGACCTGGAGGCGATCCGGGAAGCGCTCGGGCTACAGCGCTTCTCGCTGGTCGGGACGTCGATGGGCGGGCTGATCGCCATGCAGTACGCGCCGAGGTTCCCGGAGCGGGTGGAACGGGCGGTACTGAACGATGTCGGGCCGGAGATCGACCCGGCGGGCCTGCAACGGATCCTCTCGTACGTGGGCGCCGCGCCGGAGATGTTCGCGGATATGAAGGCGGTGGTGAAGTACTACCGGGAGCACTACGCGCCGATGGTTGAACACCTGGCGGATGACCAGCTGGTGGAATTCGCGCGGTACAACGTGCGGCGGAGCGACAGCGGCGTGTACGTGTGGAAGATGGACCCGGCGGTGCGGACGACGCCCGCGGCGGCGCCCTCGGTCGAGCCGTGGGCCGCGCTGAGGGCGATGGGGTGCCCGGTGTTGATCCTGCGGGGTGGCCAGAGCGATGTGTTGAGCGCGGATATCGCCGCGCGGATGGTGGAGGCGCTGCCCGGGGCGAAGCTCGTGGAGGTGCCGGGAGTGGGGCACGCACCAGTGCTGACGGAGCCGGTGGCGGTGCGGGCGCTGGAGGAGTTCCTGGCCGGGTAGACGGGTTATTGACAGCGGGGCGTGGCGACCATACCTTGATGGCTCAAATCGAAGATGTAGCGTCGATCGGGAAGAGTAACCGGTCAGGCGAGCCGCCAGAGAGCCGGGGACAGGTGCGAGCCCGGTGGCAGCGCGACAGGTGAATGGGCCCGGGAGCTCCGCAGCCGAACCCGAAGGTAGTAGGTTGCGGCGGAGTGGCACCGTTATCACAGCCAGGGCCCTCGCGGTGGATGCCGCGGCGGCTGACAAGTGCCCGGGCAGTGTGAACCGCACGGGAACAAAGGTGGCACCGCGAGAACCCCTCGTCCTTTGATGGCGAGGGGTTTTGTGTTCTCTGTGCCGCAAGGCGAATCCACCGCGGAGACACGACGGACCGAAGGCGCATGGGGGTGGCTTCGGGACCGGACCGGCACTGGTGGAAACAACGTAGTTAGAGGGACAGCACAGCAATGGCAACGCGGAAATTCAACCTGGAAGAGTCGGAGCTCCCGACGCACTGGTACAACATCGCGGCGGACTTGAAGAACCCGCCCGCACCCCCACTGCACCCGGCGACACACGAGCCGATCGGCCCGGAAGCCCTCGCGCCGCTCTTTCCGATGGAGCTGATCAAGCAGGAAGTCAGCACCGAGCGGTACATCGCGATCCCGGAAGAGGTGCGGGAAATCCTGAAGATCTGGCGGCCCGCGCCGCTCATCCGGGCGACGTTCCTGGAGAAGGCGCTCGATACCCCCGCGCACATCTACTACAAGTACGAGGGCGTATCGCCGAGCGGCTCCCACAAGCCGAACACGGCCGTCGCGCAGGCCTACTACAACAAGCAGGAAGGCGTAAAGCGCATCGCCACGGAGACGGGAGCCGGGCAGTGGGGCTCCTCGCTGGCGTTCGCCTGCCAGATGTTCGGCATCGAGTGCAAGGTGTACATGGTGAAGGTCTCGTACAACCAGAAGCCCTACCGGCGCTCGATGATGCGCGTCTGGGGCGGATCGGTGGTGGCGAGCCCGAGCGACGAGACGAACGCGGGGCGGGGCATCCTCGCCGAGGACCCGGAGAGCGCCGGTTCGCTTGGGATCGCCATCAGCGAAGCGGTGGAAGACGCCGCGATGCGTGAAGACACGCGCTATTCGCTCGGGAGCGTGCTGAACCACGTGCTCCTCCACCAGACGGTCATCGGACAGGAAGCGATGAAGCAGATGGAGATAGCGGGCGAGTACCCGGATGTCGTCATCGGCTGCGCGGGTGGCGGTTCGAATGCGGCCGGGCTGCTCTTTCCCTTCATGAAGGACCGGCTCGAAGGGAAGACCAGGACGCGCTTCATGGCCGTCGAGCCCGCATCGTGCCCGAGCCTGACGAAGGGCGAGTACCGGTACGACTTCGGCGATGTAGCGGGGCTGACGCCGTTGATGAAGATGTACACGCTCGGCCACACGTTCATGCCGCCGGGGATCCACGCGGGCGGGCTGCGCTACCACGCGATGGCGCCGCTGCTGTGCCACCTGTACGACGAAGGGTACATCGAAGCGAAGGCGTATCCGCAGAACCCGTGCTTCGAAGCTGCGACACTTTTCGCCCAGACCGAGGGCATCATCCCGGCGCCGGAAAGCTCCCACGCGATCCGGGGGGCGATCGATGAAGCGCTGGCGGCGAAGGAAGAGGGAAAATCGCGCGTCATCCTGTTCAACCTCAGCGGCCACGGGCTGCTGGACTTGCAGGCCTACGATGACTACATGGCGGGCAAGCTCGTCGACGACCACTACCCGGCAGAGAAGGTGCGCGAAGCAATGACGCACCTGCCGGTTATCTAGTCCGACCGCGACGCGGGGGGCGGGCGGCCCCCCGGCAAGGAGACGCGACCATGACCACGCTCAGTGCCAGTACGGACCTGGAGCGGCGCATCAAGGCGATCCTGGAGGAGCGGGCGATGCTGAAGCATCCGTTCTATGTGGAGTGGGCGGCAGGCACGCTGCCCATGGCGAAGCTGCGGCAGTTTGCCCGCCAGTTCTACCCATTCGAGCAGGCCTTCCCGCGGTATCTGAGCGCGATGCACACGCGGACGGAATCGCCGGCCATCCGCCAACTCTTGCTCGACAACCTGTGGGACGAAGAGCACGGGGAGCGGAACCACCCGGCACTGTGGCTGGAATTCGCCGCGTCCCTGGGATTGAAGGGAGAGGAGGTGCGGATGGCCGAGTTGCGGCCGGAGACCAAGGCGCTGGTCGAGCACTTCCGCAGGACTGCACATGAAGCGCCGCTGGCCAACGCGCTCGGCACGCTGTTTGCGTTCGAGGGCCAGGTGCCGGCGGTGTCGTGGCAGGTGATCAAGGGGCTGACCGAGCACTACGGGTTCGAACCGAGACAGTTCGAGTTCTTCTCGGTGCACCTGGTGGCCGACATTGCCCACGCCGGCGCCGAGATGCAGGCGATCGCCGAGGCGTGTAGCGACGAAGAATCGCTGGTGGAGGCGGTAGAAGTGGCGTGCAATCTCTTGCTGTCGTTTCTCGACGGCTGTTACGCGGAGGCGGCCTGATGGCAGAGGGCGAACAGACAATCGAGGCGTGGAACACGGCTGTCCGGCTGGCGGCGGCAATCGGACGGTTGAAGATCGGGTCGAACCTGAGGGCCGCGTCGGACGCGCAGGCCAAGGCGTTCGAGCTGGCGGGCATCGCGAGCGGACTGATCGCGGAGGCCGGCACCCGGGAGGGACCGGCGCAGGTGGGCCTGCTGCGCGATGCTCGCGGCGCGCTGGCGCAGTGCCGTTCGTGGATCCACGTGCTGGCGGCCGTGACGAACGAACAAGAGTCGGTGTTCGGGAACGAACTCGACCTGGTCGAGCAGGCATCGCGGCAGGTGAACGCGTACGCGCGTTCGCTGGACCGCGGCGGCCCGCCGCCGGGAGGCCCCCGTCCCCCGATGCGCCCCGGTGGGGGACCTCGCCCGAGTGGACCGCCACGCTCCGGGGGTGGGCCCCGATGAGCGGACGCAAGCGCATCCTGACCGGCATCCGGCCAACCGGAGCCCTCCACCTTGGGCACTACGCCGGCGCGCTTGAGAACTGGGTGCGGCTCCAGCACGACTACGAGGCGTACTTCCTCATCGCGGACTACCAGGTCTCCGACTACGCCGATGACATCCAGAGGGTGCGCGATGCGGTCTGGGAGGTAGCGCTGGACTGGCTGGCGGTGGGGCTTGATCCGGAGGGGAGCTCGTTCGTGATCGAGAGCCTCGTGCCGGAACACGCCGAGCTCGCGACGCTGCTCGGGTGGTTCTTGCCGGTTTCGATGCTGGAGCGGAACCCGACGCTGAAGGCCGAGATGGCGGCGATGGAAGAGCCGGAAGACGGGTCGCAGGAGCGGAAGTCGGTTCCCGTGGCGTTTTATACGTACCCGGTGATGCAGGTGGCGAACATCTTGATGCCGCGGGCCCACCTGGTGCCCGTGGGCGAAGACCAGCTCCCGCACATCGAGCTGACGCGGGAGACCGCGCGCCGGTTCAACCGCCGGTTCAAGGACGTGTTCCCCGAACCGGAGGGGCTCGTCGGCCGGGTGCCCAGGCTCGTGGGCACCGATGGAAACGCCAAGATGAGCAAGTCCCGCGGGAACACCATCGACCTGAAGGACTCGGCCGAGACGGTGACGAAAAAAGTGAAGGCGATGTACGCCGGACCCCCGCGCGGCGCAACCGAACCAGGCCAGGTAGAGGACAACCCGGTGTTCCTCTACCTGGATGCGTTCGACCCGGATTCGAAGCTCGTCGCACAGATGAAGAAGGAGTACGAGACTGCCGGGCTCCCGAACAAGGTGCTGAAGGACCGCCTGACGCTCGTGCTCAACGAGCTACTCGACCCCGTCCGGGAGCGGCGCGCGCGCTACGAGTCGAACATGCGGCTGGTGCGTGAGGCACTCGAACAGGGGACGAAACGCGGCCGGGCCATCGCCCAGGAGACGATGGAGATGGTGCGCGACGCGCTCGACCTCCGGTACCTGGAGAGGTACTAATGCTGCACCCGACACTGGACGAGGTGAAGGCACTCGCCAGGCAGGGTGCGGGGAACCTTGTGCCCATCTATCGCGAAGTGACTGCCGACCTGGAGACCCCGGTATCGGCGTTCCTGAAGGTGCGGACCGGCAAGTACTCATTCCTGCTGGAATCGGTCGAAGGCGGCGAGCGGATGGCGCGCTACTCATTCATCGGCACGCAGCCCTACCGGGTGCTGCGGACCGGGCCGGGCGAGGAGTGGGAAGGCGACCCCCTGATCCCGCTGGAGCAGGAAATCTCGCGGTTCAAGGAGATAGCTGTCGCCGGGGTGCCAGCATTCACCGGAGGTGCGATCGGCTACGTCGCCTATGACGCGGTGCGCCACTTCGAACCCCGAGTCGTGCCGCCCGAAAAGGACGATCTGGGGATCCCGGAGGCGATCTTCCTCTTCTGCGATTCGATGGTGGTGTTCGACCACATTCGCCACACGATCAAGGTCGTGGCGCATTGCCGGCTCGATGGGGACATCGACTCGTCGTACCGCCAGGCGGCGTTCCGGATCGACGAGATCGTGGAAAAGCTGAACAACCCGACGATCCAGCTGCCGCCCGAGGAAGTGGGCGCAGTGCTGCGCACCAATGGCCAGGCGCAGTCGAACGTGGGCCGCGAGGGTTACGAACTCATGGTCCAGCGGATCAGGGAGTACGTGGTAGCCGGGGACGTTATCCAGACGGTGCCGTCGCAGCGCCTGGCGCGGAAGATCGCCGTGCACCCGTTCAACATCTACCGGCAGCTGCGGATCGTGAACCCCTCGCCGTACATGTTCTACCTGGACATGGGGGACTTCCAGATTGTTGGGGCCTCGCCGGAGCTGCTGGTGCGGGTCGAGGACGGCGTCGTCATCAACCACCCGATCGCGGGGACGCGGCCGCGCGGCGCGACGCCCGAGGAGGACGCGCGACTGGCGGCGGACCTCCTCTCCGACGAGAAGGAGCTGGCCGAGCACATCATGCTGGTGGACCTCGGGCGCAACGACGTTGGGCGCGTGTCGATTCCGGGGACAGTCCATGTCGACAAGCTCATGGAGATCGAGAAGTACTCGCACGTGATGCACATCGTTTCGAACGTCTCGGGAAAACTGGCCGCGGGGAAGACGCAGTTCGACGCGTTCCGTGCGGTGTTCCCGGCCGGGACGGTGAGCGGGGCGCCGAAAGTGCGGGCGATGGAGATCATCGCGGAACTCGAGCCATCGAAGCGGGGCATCTACGCGGGCGCCGTGGGCTACGCCAGTTTTTCGGGCAGCCTCGACACGTGCATCGCCATCCGGACGCTCCTGGTGAAGGACGGCGTGGCGTTTCTGCAGGCAGGCGGGGGGATCGTGTACGACTCGGTGCCGGAGACGGAGTACATCGAGACGGTGAACAAGATGGGGGCGCTGATGCGCGCCATCGACCAGGCGGAAATCGCCGCCGCCGAAATGAAGACAGGCAGCCTGGGCTATGGGTAGGCGCCACGAACGGGGTGCGCGATGAGCGATCGGCGGCCGGACTGCCTCTACGGGATCCTGGTCAAACAGGAGCGTGTGTTCGTGCGCTGGTACGGTGACGAACCGGGGCTACCGGGCGGCGTGTTTCGCCCGCTGGCGGAAGACCGGAAGGTGGAACTCCGCGCGCACCTGTGGGACCAGCTCGGGATCGAGGCCCGGACGATCTGGGCGCAGGGGGCATTCGATTACCGCAACCCCGACGAGGCCGCCGAGCGCTTCAGCGGCTTTTACACCGTCTGGGAGTGGGAGCCGGAAGTGCGGGCGGAAGCCGGGCGCTGGCTCGCCAGCGAACACATTGCAACGAGCGGACTGCCGCCTTCACTGCGGATACTCTTATTGAGCGTGCTGGCCACGCTGGCGATGAAGACAACATGAAACAGCACATCCGCATGGCAGCAATTCTGGAGCGCGAGGGGCGGCTGTTCCTGGTGCGGCCCCGGCCGGACTCGCCATGGGAGCTGCCGGGTGGGCCGCTCCCGGAACACGCCGACGATGTCGACCGGGAGATGGACGACATCCTCGGCCAGCTCGGCGTCTGCGCGCCGGCGATCGAAGAGGACTTTCTCCAGACGCACTTCTTCCCGGCGGATGAGGGCCAGGTAGTGTTCAACCTGTACGCCGCGACCGAGTGGAGCGGCGACCCCGTGGTGCCGGCCGGTCACGGGTCGGGCTGGTTCGCCATCGATGAGATCGAAGCTATCGAGATGGACGATCTGGTGCGAAACGCACTCCTCGAAGCACTGGGCATCCGCACTCCGGTGGACCGGACGGCGGAGATCCTGGCTGCCCTGGGCGGCGAGCTCGAGGCACCGGAACGGCCCGTTGCGGGCGCGCTCGCGGGCGAACGGCGTCTTCCGCCTGGCCGGGAGGCCGGACTGGACATACTGCGGACCCTCACCGGGGCCGACCCCGAACGGGTGGCGCAGATGATCGCCCGGCAACAACCCGAACTGGCAAACGACCAGATCGAGTTCGTCCTGGGGCAGGTGTGGGCCAACCCGGCGCTGGACCGCCGGACACGCAGCCTGCTGGTGGTGGCGATGCTGGCGGCATCGGGGCGGACCGGAAGCTCTCTGCGGTCGCACATCAACGGGGCGTTGAACCACGGGGCAGCGCCAGAACAGGTGGTCGAGACGCTCCGGATGGTGGCTGCTTACGCAGGCTTCCCGGCGGCAATCGAGGCGTGGCCGGTGATGGAGGATGTATTCGAGCAGCGCGGGATCCCCCGGCCGGGGAGGGGAGAGTGAGCGTCATCCTCTGGGACCTGGACGACACGTTGCTCGACACTCTGGCCGGGCGGATGCAGGCCCTGGCGTTCGCGCACGAGCGGCTGCTGGGTTCGAAAGTCGACCCGGAGGCGCTGTGGCGCTCGCACCGGGGCGGCACGCTGGAAGAGCTGGGACGGCGGCTCGTGGGCGATCGCTACCGGGAGTTCGCGGCGACGTACCGGGAGCGGTACTTCAGCCTGGGGCGTGAAGTCCAGCCATATGCGGGGGTCGAACCCGTGCTGCGGACCTTCCATGAAGCGGGCTTCCCTATGGGCGTGGTCACATCCAAAGTGACCTGGGGCGCGACTGAGGAACTGGCCACCTCGGGCATCCTGCGGTACTTCCACACGATCGTCGGGTTCGATGACACGGACTGCCACAAGCCGGACCCGGAACCGATCCACGCCGCGCTCGACCGGATGGTCGCGGACGACCCACCGGCAGCGGTATTCATCGGAGACAGCCCCGCGGATGTGTGGGCTGCGCGGAACGCGGGTATCCGTTCGATCGCGGCGCTCTGGGGGACGCTTGATAGCGAACTGCTCCTCGATGCGACGCCAGACTTCACGGCAAGGACGCCGGGCGAAGTACTGACGATCCTCGCGGAGATGGGGTTCGGGCAATGACGGCCGAACTGGCAAAGCACGTTGCCCATGTGGGGGTCCGGTTCTACCGGACCGGCGGCGTGGAGCTGGTGCTGGTGCCGCTCCTCAAGGAATCGGCGAGCTTCACGCGGTCGGCCGGGGATGGCTATTTCCTGGTGACGCTGATGGGCGAACCGGGGACGGCGTATCCGCTGAACCTGAGGTCGCCGGGGGCCTACGACCCGGCATACCTGGGAGAGAAGTTCCGCCTCGACCGCAGGGGCTACGGGTACACGCCGGACGAACTGGCCGCGGCCCTGCGGCTGATCCGCGACGACCTCCAGAAGGAAGAGGGGATGGACCGATGACGACGTTGCTGATCGACAACTACGACAGCTTCACCTACAACCTCTACCAGTACCTGGCGGAACTTGGCGCGGA
>JAHDWR010000066.1 GCA_023382755.1 Dehalococcoidia bacterium | reverse complement strand
CCGTGACCGTCATCCCCTCCGGGATGCTGTAGGTGAACGGCTGGCGCGCGGGCTGTGCGGCGTTCACGGCGACATCGGCGAAGAGGGTCCCGGGCGCCGGTTTCCGGGCAGGGTCGTTCGGCGGCAACAAGGGCAATGTCACGCTGCGATCTTACCCGGGCGTCCGGTCTAGCCTCCGGCTGCCGCTTCCGCGGTCCCTTCCGCGGCCATCGCTGGCGGAGCGTCAACTTCCTTCGTCACGAGCCCCCGCGTGAGGAACAGGAACACCGGCACACCGGCAGCCATGACTGCTCCCCCGAGGAAAAATGCCGCCGCCAGCCCCTGCGCATCGACGATGAAGCCCGAAACGACCGAACCGATCACAATCCCCGCACCGTTCGAAGCCGAACCGAGGCCGAGCACCGTCCCCATCCCGACCCGGCGGCCGGCAACCACCTGGATCGCGCCCGAAGCTACCTGGGAGATCGCGCCCGAAGCTCCCATGCTCATGAGCACCACCACCATCAGCCAGTAGCTCGGCACGATGCCAACGCAGGCGAGGAGCGCCGCGTTCACCAGCAGCCCGATCGAGACCAGCGCCCGTCGGCTGTACCGGTCCGCCATCCGCCCGAAAATCGGCTGGGCAAGCCCGCCGGTGATGTCCTGCGTCGCGAAGGCGATGCCAATGAGCAGCGGCCCAATCCCCAGTCCTTCTTCCAGCCGCAGGGCGAGAAAGCTGAACGAGGCGCCCATGGAAAGCGAGAGCAGCCCCTGGTGCGTGGTAACCGCCAGCACCAGCCGGTCGCGCAGTGCGGTCGCGAACGACACCGTGAGCGGTGCGCCGTAGAGCTTCCGGTCGGCCCGCCGGAGAATCTCCTGCGGGCTATGCCGCGGCAGCCAGAACAACAGGATGGTGGCCGATAGTCCCATCATCGCGGCCATCGCAACGAAGACCGACTTGAAGCCGATGAACTCGCGGAACACACCCGCAACCAGCGGGCCCGTGCCGAAACCAATGATGTCCGCCGTGGCGAACACGCCCAGCCAGCGCCCTTCCTGCCCCTTCGGCGTCATGTCGCCCACATACGCGCGCGCCACGGAGAAGATCAGGCTCGTCCCCAGCCCGCTGAACGCCCGGAAGGCGATGACCTGGTAGAAGCTCGTTGCCGTCAGGTAGCCCAGGGCCGCGACCAGGTAGATCAGCAACCCCGCAACGATAAACGGCTTCCGCCCATAGCGGTCCGAAAGGCGGCCGGCGAACGGGCCCACGAAGGTCTGGACGATGGCGAAAACCGAGAACGTGAGACCCAGCCACACGCCGCTCGCCCCCAGTTCCCGCGCGTACACCGGAAGCAGCGGGCTCACCATCGATATCCCCATCGTCGCCACAAAGACCGCAACGTAGAGAGCGACGAACGGACGAGATCGCATGAGGATCGAGACTAGCGTACAGACCGCTTAGGCGTGTGCCGTGAGCCCGGCGAAACCGGATGCTACACTCGCACGAACGCCCTCGCCCTGCAGGTCCGCATGAAGATCTTCGATGTCCATATCCACTTCCCCCGCAACTGGGAGAACCCCGACGACGATCCCGCCCCCATGGTCGACCGCCTGTACGAAGTCGCATCCGCTGCCGGGATCACGAAAGGCTGCATGCTCACCGGCGGCCGCTTCGGTCCGTCCTACGAACGCGGGATCGAGATCCTCCAGAAATACCTGGACCTTTTCATCCCCGTCGCCGTGATCGACCCCGAGGAGATCGACGGGGAGGGCGTGCAGCGGCTCTACAACATGGGCTATCGCGGGTTGAAGCTCATCGGCGTGCAGCGCCCCTACGACGAGCCGGACTACATGCCCACCTATGGCAAGGCGCAGGACCTGAACATGCCCGTCCTCTTCCACATGGGCGTCATCGGCGGCGGGCTCGATTACTCCATCACCCACCCCCGGCGCGAGGCCGCGGCTGCTGCCGCCTACCAGCGCATGATGGCCATGCAGGACCGCATGCCCCCGCGCAACGTCTCCGCCACCCGTATGGCGCCGCTCCACCTGGATACCATCGCGAACCGCTTCCCGAAGCTGAAAATCATCGGCGCCCACGTCGGCAACCAGGGCAACTACGACTACGCCGCGTCCGTCGCCCGCTGGCGCCACAACGTGTACTTCGATATGAGCGGCGGCGAGACCATCGAACGCCACCTCGTCGAACGCAAGCTCCTCGCCGCCAATTCGCGCGGTGAATTCGGAGTGGAAAAGCTCGTCTTCGGGAGCGACTGCGGCATGGACGAGATCCGCACCCATATCGACCGCTTCGAAGCGATGTACGAAGAACTCGGACTCACCGAAGACGAACAGGAACGCCTCTGGTGGCGCAACGCCGCCGAGATCTACGGCCTCGAGACGCCGACGCTCGCGGGGGAATAGCGGCTGGCTGCTGAAGCCCGGCACGTCGCCGGCACCGTCAACCTCTCGGCCCGCACCGTCCTCCTCACCGGAGTGGCGGCGCTCGGCCTCGGCGCGTGGGTCACCATGCGTCCCGAACAACCCTGGATCCTCTGGCTTACTGCTGGCCTCGTGGCTCTCGCCACTGATGGCCTCGTCCGGCGCCATCCCCGCTGGGACGACAAGAGCGCGCTTGGTTCGGTCGTCTACACGTTCCTCCCCGCGCTGGGAGTCCTTGGTTCGGGGCTGTTCATCGACCACGCGATCGACGGCTACGCCCGCCCGCTGTTCGCCGTTGGGGCGGCGGTCAGCGTCGGCGCTGTCGCCTTCGGCGAATACCAGACCGTGGACTTTGGCTCCCGGCTCTATGGGGCCTTCCGGCTGGTGATGGCGATTGCCACCTACCTGGTGGCCTTCTCGTTCTTCACAGTCATCTACACCCGCGATTACGACCTGCCGCTGGCCGCAACAATGGTCGGCTTTGTCGCGGCATTGCTCGCCATGGAACTGCTGCGCGAGAGCCGCCTCACGGGGCCGAGCTCGGTCCTGGTGGGGGTCTCCATCGGTATCTCACTCGCCGAACTGCGGCTCGCGCTCTACTTCTTCCCGCTCGATGGACTGCTGGCCGGGGCCCTGCTGATCATCGCCTTCTACCTGGCGACCGGGCTCGTGCATCACATGCTCGACCACGATCTGGAGTGGGGCACCACGGCGGAATATGTGTTGGTGACGGCCGTAGCCACGGCGGCCGTCGTGTTCACGCGTTCGTTTGTTTAGGCTGCGGGGCTAAGTTCCCGGCGAGCATTTCGCGCGAGGCTTGCCGCCACGCGCTGCATCCGATTGATACCGTGGCTGCGGCTGGTGTGCCGCTCGAGCCACTGGCGCTCAACGTCTGGAGCTGCCGAGAACCGTGCCGCGCAATTCGGGCAGACGGTCATTCTCGTTTCCTTCTTTCGTTCTTCTTCTTCAGTATCGTCGGGCTTTGTGAACGTTCGGATAAGGGTTCACCCGCGTTCTTGTGCCAATTCGCCCGGCCGCGCCGATACCGCCGCGTTCGGGTTCCAGTTTCACCAATTGCCGCTTGCCTGACTCTGAAGCGCGTCGCGCACCGCAAGGTCATGCCGGGCGCAGAGTTGCGCCTCGCGTGTCTTCCGTTTCAACTTTGCGCCGTGAGGACGCTGAAGATCTGTTCGTGGAACGTCAACGGCCTTCGGGCCACTATCAAGAGCGGGAACTTGCCGGCGTGGCTGGAGGCTTCATCGCCCGACATCGTCGGGATGCAAGAAGTGAAGGCGCTCCCCGAGCAAGTCCCGGATGAACCGTGGACAGCAATGGGTTACCGGTGCTGGTGGCACCCGGCCCTACGTGCAGGGTACAGCGGCGCGCTCCTTTTGTCGAAAGAAGAACCGCTCGATGTCCGCCTCGGCCTCGGGATCGAGCGCTTCGACGCAGAGGGCCGCGTCATCGAGGCCGACTTCCCCGGCTACACCGTCATCACCAGCTACTACCCCAACGCCGGCCGCGGCGACGACCGCCTCCAGTTCAAACTCGATTTCTACGCCGCCTTCCTCGAACGCGTGAACCACCTCCGCGCCTCCGGTAAGCGGCTGGTCTTCATGGGCGACTTCAACATCGCGCACACCGAGATGGACCTCGCCCGGCCGGATGAGGCCCTCAAAGGCACAGGCTTCCTCCCCGTCGAACGCGCCTGGATCACCCGTCTCATCGACGCAGGCTACGTTGACACGTTCCGCGCCCTCAACCCCGATGCACGCGACCAGTACAGCTATTGGGACGCCTGGCGCGACCGCCGCGCCCGCAACATCGGCTGGCGCATCGACTACGTTTTCGTATCGCGCGAACTCCTCCCGAATGTCCGCCGCGCCTTCATCCAGCAGGACGTGATGGGCTCCGACCACTGCCCCGTCGGTATCGAGCTCGATGTCGATTCGTAAACCGCAACCGGTGGCCCTAACGTTCGCGTAAGGGTACAGTGTGGACCATGCGGTCGCGCTTCTCGGCAAGTACCAGTCAGACATTCAGAGCGCTCCGTCACCGTAACTACCGCCTCCTCTGGTTCGGCCAAACCGGCCACTCCGCCACCCTCTGGATGGACCAGGTCGCCCGCGCCGTCCTCATCCTCCAGCTGACCGATTCCGCCGTCATGCTGTCGCTCGTCATCGCCACGCGCCTCGCGCCTATCCTCTTCTTCGGCCTTATCGCCGGCGCCGTCGCCGACCGCTACGACAAGAAGCGCATCCTCATGTCCACCCAGATGGTCTCGACCGCCTGCCACGCTTTCCTGGCCATCGTCTGCCTCACCGGCGTGGTCGAAACGTGGCACGTCTTCGCCACGGCCCTCGTGGCCGGCACGGCCATGGCCTTCAACCAGCCCGTCCGCCAGTCGCTCATCCCCATGACCGTCCCCAAGGAAGACCTCCTGAACGCGGTCGCCCTCAACTCGACCGCCCTGAGCTTCATGCGCATCGGCGGCGGCGCCATGGCCGGCGTCCTCCTCATCCCCTTCAGCGTTGGCGGCGTCTACGCGATCACCGCTGGCATCTACGTCTTCGTCATCCTCACCACCTGGATGATGCAGTTCAGCGAAGGCTCCAGCAACAAGAAACAGGCCGATACCGGCATCTTCAGCGACCTCAAGGAAGGCTTCGCCTACATCGCCGCCACGCCGACACTCGGCATCGTGACCGCGCTTGCCCTCATCCTGTTCGTGTTCGGGTTCCCCTACCAGCAAGTCTTTGTCCCGCTGCTCGCCACCCGCACCCTCGATATGGGTGAATCGGGCGTTGGTTTCCTCGCGGGTGCTACCGGTGTCGGCGCCTTCGCGGGCTCGCTGTTCGTCGCCTCGCGTTCGAACATCGCCCGTCCCGGCCTCCAGCTGATGATCAACATGCTCATCTTCGGCGGCGCGCTGGTGGCCATTTCGCTGCAGGCGACGCTCATCGGCACGGCTATCCTCCTGGCAGTCGCCGGGAGCATGACGGTGACCTACATGGCCTTCACCAACGGTATCCTCCTCGAATACAGCAAGCCCGAGATGCACGGCCGCGTCATGTCCCTGCTCAGCCTCGACCGCGGCCTCATCCCGGTCGGCGCGATCCTCTCGGGCACGCTCGTGCAGGCGATGGGCGTCCGGCCCGGCCTGTTCGTCCTCGGGGCGACCATCATGGGGCTAACCGCGATCGTGGCGCTCCTCTGGGGCCGCCGGATCGCCGAGATACGCTCGGGTGGGATGGTTGTGGGGCACGGGCGGCACACAACCGAACCCGAACCACTACCTCCGGGCCCGCCGCTGGAGCCCAACCCGGCAGGCGGCGGGCGCTAAGACTTTGACCCCGCGCCCGTCACTCCGTAGATTGGTTCTGTTGCCCGCGTGCGGCGGGCGGCATCCCCGGGTCGGGGTGTAGCGCAGCCTGGTAGCGCACTTGAATGGGGTTCAAGAGGTCCCGCGTTCGAATCGCGGCACCCCGACCAGTCCTTCCCGAAACGCCTTCAGCAGCCCTATGCCGAACCGCCTTCGGGCTCCAACCTCGGCCACGTCCAGGCGTAGTAGGCGACGCCCACGAGCAGGGCAACTTCTATCGCGCTCCCGAAGATGTAGTAGCCCCACTCCCCGGCCGCACCACCCACGATCGTGACGCTGTAGACGGCGGCGAGCACAAGGTTCGCCAGGCGGGTCACCCGTACTGGCAGCAGGAGGCTCAGCGACAGCGCGACGCTCGGGATGGCGATGTACGTGGTGACGGAAAAGAGAAACGCCTGCCCGATGGTGAACCCGGCAAGTTCCCCCGCCTCGATATCCGCGCGGATGTCTTCGCGGTACAGGCTGAACAGGTCGACGTAAGCGAACAGGAACAACATCGATGTCCAGAGCGCGGCAATCTTCAGCCGGGGGTTGATCCAGGAATCCTGGTAGCCGGTGGTGGTTTGCATGGGGAACCTCCAGGTGAAGCTGCGGCCATTCGACACTCTGTCATTACGAAACGCTGCGTAGCGTAACTGCCACGGGCTTCGGGCGTCAACGCGGGGTGCCGCGCTGCCGGCTGGTACAATGCCGGGCAATGGGACGACCACCCAGCGAGGATGCCCGGGCTGCGATGCTGCAGGCTGCCAGCGATATCCTTGCGGACAGCGGCGTCTCCTCGCTCAATGTGGAAGAAGTGGTGCGCCGGTCCGGCGTCGCCAAGTCGACGCTCTATCGCCACTTTGGCGGCGCCGACGGTCTCCTGTTCGCGTTGGTCGCCTCACGCGTCGCGGTCGCAGAAAGCCCCGATACCGGCTCTCTCCGGGAGGACCTCCGCCAGATCCTGCGCGGCTACGGGGCAATGTTCGAGGATCCCCTCGGCCGTGAGTTGTTCGTTTGGATGCTGTCGAAGGCCATGGCCAGCGCCCGGGGCGCCGCACTGTTCGCCGCTGCCCGCATCCAGCCGGGTGGCCCCACCGTTGTCGCCCTTCAGCGGGCGATCGCTCGTGGCGAGATCCCCACGGACACGAGCATCGAACTCGCCATGCACCTCGTCCAGGGTCCACTCATCTCGATGCGCGTCATCGGCAACACCCGCCTGGCGGACGACGAGTTCGAGCAGCTACTTGAAATGTCCGTGCGAGCCCTTGGCGGACAGTAGTGCGTGCTGCCTCGCGCCGCCTTCGGCTGCCGGCGTCTCCTTGCTTCACCACCAGGACTCCGGCAACTACCCCCGCGCCTTCGCCCCCGCCGGCTCGGCGCTCCGCAGCCGCACCTCCCCGTCCACTACCCCTGCCACAAGCCGCCCATCGATCCAGAAAACACGTTTCCCGCGCCCCTCGCCCACCAGTACCGAGCGCCCGTTCACCTCGCGTACGTATCCGATCACCTTTCCGCCTTCGTCCCGGATGCGCATGCCCTGGCGCAGCGCGGCCAACCGTCCGTCTCCCTCGAACACGTCGCCCTCCATCCTCGTGAAACCCGGAAGAGGTTTCCCCGGAGGCCTTCTGGGCGCCCGGGAGAACCTCTCCGGTTGGTTACAGGGGGATTGCCTGTGAGGTGGCAATTTACGGCTGGCAAACTGTTGCAGGTAGCACGTGTTCTTGAGGCATTTCGCCACATCGATAGGCCGCGGCTATCGCTCCCGGCCGCCCGCCCGTCTGCTTCCGCCGGGGAGCCGCCCCGGCGCTCCGCTCAGTCCCCCAGCGACCTCGCCTTCCCTCCCGGGGCGTCCACCATCATCCGGATGAGCGTCTCCGTGATGCGCGGCTCCAGACCCTCCGTGTGACCCTTGTCCAGCCGCACCACGTCCGCGATCACGCGGCCATCGCGTGCCCCCGGATAGACATACACCTGAGCGGTGCCAGGCCGGGGCTGCAGTCCCCACGCCGGCGTGGACTTCCCCTCCCGCAGCGTGTCGTGGATCTGTCCCGGCTGGTCGTCCACGACATCAGCCAGGCGCACGCGAGGGCCCGCGCCGTACTTCTCCGCCCACGGCGAGGCCTCCGGGAGCGCTACCATCTCGTGCTCGCCCGTCGCGAAGATGAACGAGATGTCGCACTCGGGCGCGACCGCCCGCCCCGGCCGCGGCGCGCCATCTCCCTGCGGTGCCGCTGGCATCGGTCCCCGCACCGGCACGAAGAACGACGCCGGCAGCTCGACCGGCCCGATCCGCCCGCCCGAAAGGCTCAGCCAACCGTCCACACGCTCCTTGAAGAACGGGTCCTCGCGGAGCAGCCGGTTCGAGGTCATGCCTCCCTGCGAGTGCCCGACCAGCCAGAACGAGCGGACGTTCTCGCGGCCGTACTTCTCCAACACGTAATCCACGATGTTGCGCAGGTGCTCGTCGTCCGCCTCGCCCACCCACCGGCGCGCAGGCTCTTTCGTCGCGGCCGAGGGTGTGGCGATGACGAGCCGGTACTTCTCCTTGTAGTCGAACGCCGGGAAGTAAAGGCGCTGCCAGGCCCCCACGGACCCGCCCCCGTGGAGGCTCAGGATGAAGACCACCTCCTCGCCGGGTTCAAGGTCGTCCGGGTCGTCCAGGTAGAACTTCCGCCCCGTCTTCTCGTCGATTGCGCTCATGCTGCCCATGGGCCACCTCCTGCGTGGCGCGCATATTCGCCCCGAATTCCGAACGACGCCAGTGGCTATTCGAGGAACGGGCTCCCCTGGAGCGCCGATCCCGGCGTCACCCCGAGGCGCTGCAGCACGGTCGGAGCGAAGTCCATGTTGTCGACCTCCGTGCGGTGCACCTGCGTCTCGCCGGAGAAGTGGTAGAACGCGAAGCCCCTTCCGGTGTGGATGCCGTTTCGGCTCTCCGGGTTATAGAGCTGTATTTCGAACCCGTCGTCGCGTGTCAGCGTGCGCGTCCGGAGCACGTCGGGGTTGTAGATGAGGGTGGCGTCCGGCAGCCGTTCCAGCCGTGGCCCCTGGAAAGTGTCGGCAGTCACGAACAGGTCCACGAACGCCTGCTTCCCGTCCTCGGTGCGGTAGCGCTTCGCCTCCGCGAAGATCTCGTTGAGAAAGGCGCGTCCCTCATCGCGGGGCAGGGCACCGTAGCGCTCCCGGCCTTCGATGTTCAGGCGGAGAGAGACCGAGCAATCGCCTTCGAAGACGAACGCGCGGTCGTGCGCGAGGTCCATGCGCGCGAGCCATGCGTTCATCATCCGCGCCATCCGGAGGTCGGCGGGCACGCGCAGCCAGATGGACTGGTGGAGCCGTTCTGGGAGGAGATTGCGCGCCCGCCTCAGGAGGTCGGCCTTCGGTGGCTCCGGCAGCGGGCGGCCCTCCATCGTCTGGAGCATCCGGTAGACCGCCTCGTTGTACGAAACCTTCGGCTGCATGCCGTGGAGCGCGAACAGGACGATATCGCAGTCATCCCCC
This sequence comes from Dehalococcoidia bacterium, assembly GCA_023382755.1. GTDB lineage: Bacteria > Chloroflexota > Dehalococcoidia > Tepidiformales > Tepidiformaceae > Amarobacter. Next base: position 5,293 of record JAHDWR010000066.1, on the reverse strand, counting down.
GCCGCCGCAACGATCTCCGGCCAGGCGTCGTCGACGGGCTTGAGGATGCTGTACATGGCGGTCTCGTTGGTCACCTTCGGGGATAGTTCCATCGGCATCGAGAGGTGGTGGCCGCCAAGGTGGTACTCGCCAAACCCCATCATGAGCAGGTCCCAATCCCGCGCGCCCACCAGGTCCAGCAGGACTGCGGCGCGTTGCCGGGCACCCACCCTCAGGCGCCGGGCGAGCTTCAGCCGGTCCTCCGGCGTGTGGACAAGAAGTGTGTCCTTGTGGACCTTGCTCCGCCCGTGCCGGCGCAGGATCTCCTTGCGGAAGCCCGGCGGATGGGCGAACTCCGCCATCTCGTCCTGGAGCCCCCAGCCGTTATAGGAGCGTTCGTTTGGGTGCCCCACCGTCAGCGTGTACGGCAGGTCGAACTCGACCACGCGCTTGCCGGCCAGGAGCGCTTTCTTCCAGAACGGTTCGACCGCGAAGTGGGCGTTGCTCGCGGGGACGAACCGCGCCTCTTCGGCAACCCACTGGTAGAACCAGTGGTGGCCGTGCGTTCCCGGGCCCGTACCTGTGGTGAATGTGGGCCATACGGTGCCCTCGAGGCGTTCGCCATCGGAATGCACCGCCAGTTCGCGGCCCGCATCGGCGAAGGCGCGCAGATTCGGCAGCCTCCCGCTTGCAAACGCCCGCTTCAGGAGTCCGACATCCAGCCCATCGAGGGCGACCATCAGCACGCGCCGCTGGACCACACCGTCTCTCCAGTCATTGATCGTGGCGAGGATGGGTGATCGCGGCGCAACGGGCCAGCCGGCCCTGAACTGCCGCTAGTCGTCCAGGACGAACGTCACCAGCATGTTCACGCGATACCCGCTGATCTTGCCGTCCTTCACGTCGACCTGTTGCTCCTTCACCCACGCGCCCTTCACGTTGCGCAGGGTCTTGTTCGCCCGGTCGATGCCGCCTTTCAGCGCGTCTTCGAAACTCACTGCGGAGGTCGATGAGATCTCGGTCACTCGTGCGACGGACATGGTTTGCCTCCTCGGCTGTATTCACCTGTCAGACTGCACCCATTCGCCTGCCTTGTATAGGGGTCAACAGGCCAACATTTCCGGTTCGCCACGTACTATCCTCGGGGCCTCCGCCGCTTACCGTCCGCACCGCCCCGGACTATAATCCGGCACCGTGAACCGCCTCCTCAGCGTCGCCATCATCTCCGCATTTGCGACGCTGCTCTTCGCCGTCTCGTTCCTCGTCTACGGCATCGGCAGCCCGCTCACCTGGGCCACGATCGCCGGATGGGCCGTGGCCGATTGCGCTCTGGTTGCGACCATCGTTGGCAATGCCCGTGCCAACCTCCGGCCGGGTCTCCCGCCGCCTACGCCGCCGCCCGCCGAACGCCGCGCGGCCGCACGGCTCATCGAGAACATCGGTCAGATCGCCGCCAGCCGGTCGCTGCCCGCCAAACCGGGGACCACGGTCGTGCTTCTCGACAACGGGCGTAACAAGATCGCCGTCATCAAAGCCCTGCGAGAAGCGCTCAACACCGGCCTGAAGGAGGCAAAGGACCTGGCCGACGCTGCCGAACGCTCACCGGCGGTGGTTGCTGCCGGCCTCGCCCCCGCGGAAGCAGAACGCCTGCTGCGTGAACTCCACGCAGCAGGCGGCCGGGCTGAAATCCAGTAGCTCGCCCGCCTACTCGACGACGATCCGACCTGACATCGAGGCGCCGTGTACGCCGCACTGGTAGGTGTAACTGACGCCCTTCTGGTCGAAGATGCGCTCATAGGTGCCCGAAGTCTGCTCCGGTGACTTCACCCCCGAGAGCATGATCGAGTGCGGGTTGGCCGTATCGACCCACTTCCACACGACCTTCGTGCCCTGCTTGATGGTGATCGTCTCCGGCGTGAACGAGTTGTCCTTGACTTCGACCACCACCTCCGGCCGGTTCGTATCCGGCGTCGGGGTCGCATTCTGCTGGTTCACGTTTTCGAGCTTTACCTCTGCGTTCCCGTTGCCCCCGCCACCATCGTCGTCACCACCCCCTCCGCAGGCCGCTGCCAGCAACGCTCCGGCCAGGCTCGCGCCCACGGCCACTGACAACAGCACACTCCTCCTCACCATCACCATACCGACCCCCTCAGAAACCTATTGATGGCGCCGAATGCTAGCATCCACGTGGCCGATAGCAAGTGGATGGTTCACGCCAGGCTTCCTATCCCGGACACGAATGACATACGAAGCCCCTGTCGTACATTCCACGACAGGGGCCGGATTTCGGACAACGAGGGAAGCGTCCCGCTCAGGCTTTGAACGACACCGTCACGGTCGATTGGCGAGGAATGCTGGCCAGGTCCGCCAGTGCCTTGGCGACCCGGGCCCGCGACTCGCCCGTGCGGTCCATGGCGCCGGCCCGCATCACCCATGATTCGCGAACTTCCGCGTCGTACTGGAGTTCGCCGCCCCGGATGTACGCCATGTCCGCGTGGATGTGGACCATTCCCGGCGTGTGGCTCGCCTCCACCCGGAGCTGCCCATCGATCGCCAGGTCGTCCAGGTGGAACTGGCCGTTCAACCCGAGGAGCGGCTCGGCTGGCCGCATGTTCCGGTGCGCCGACTCCGAGAGGACGAGGGGCGCGGGTTCGGGGACAGTGCCCGTGTCCAGATCTCCGAATGATGGGGCGGCCCCTGGCGGCAGGTCGGCCGTTGCCTCGGTTTCGATCGGATTCATGACACTGTTCATACGCTTACCTCACCAGAATAGACTTCGCACGAGCGCGTCCGCGCGCGCATGGCCGCTGCGGGAACAGACAGGTTGACGGGTGGTGCGCTCAGTCATGGCGATGCCTCTGGACGAACCTGCCGATGCGTTCCAGCGCTCGCTCGATTTGTTCGTACCCGCTCGCATAGCACGCCCGGACGTACCCTTCCCCATGGGCCCCGAATGCGCTCCCCGGGACGACCGCCACGCGTTCCTCCGCCAGGAGCCGCTCGCTGAAGGTGACGCTATCCATGCCCGTGACGGTGATATCCGGGAAGGCGTAGAACGCGCCACGCGGCTCGAATGTCGGCAACCCCACCGCCCGGAGTCCATCCACAATCAGCCTCCGCCGCCGGTCGTATTCCGCCACCATCTCGGGAACGAAACCCTCGCCCTCATCCAGCGCGGCTATCGCGGCGTATTGTGACGCCGTCGGCGCGGACATCATCACGTACTGGTGAACTTTCATCACTGCTTCTGCCAGTGGCCCGGGGGCGGCAACCCAGCCGAGCCTCCATCCGGTCATAGCGTACGCCTTGCTGAACCCCCCAAGGAGGACCGTTCGGTCCCTCATTCCGGGCAATGAGGCGAAACACGTGTGTTCGCCCACGTACGTCATGCGGTCGTACAGCTCGTCGCTAATCACCGCCAGGTCGTTCCGGTCCGCCACCTCCGCGATCGCAAGCAGGTCCTCGCGCCCCATGGTCGCCCCGGTCGGGTTCGAAGGATAGCCCAGCAACAGGGCCTTCGACCGCGGGTTCACCGCGGACTCGACATCAGCCGCCAACAGCCGGAAGTCGTTCGACCCATAGGTCGGCACCGGCGCGAACGCACCACCCGCCATCACGGTTGCCGGCATGTAGGCCACATAGCACGGGTCCGCGCAAAGCACTTCGTCACCCGGGTCCAGTAACGACCGCAGCGCCACGTCGAACGCCTCGCTCGACCCGCTCGTGATCACAATCTCGTTCTTCGGGTCGTAGCGCACACCGTAAAGCCGGAAGAGGTGGTCGCTCAGCTTCTCCCGCAGCTCGGGCAGGCCGTAGTTCGAGGTGTAGTGCGTGTGGCCGTGCTCGATGCTCTCGATTGCGGCCCGCCGGATTGGCTCCGGGGTCACGTAGTCCGGTTCGCCAACGCCGAGGGAGATGACGTCGTCGATCGTGCTCAGGAGGTCGAAGAACTTGCGGATCCCGCTCGGGGGGACTGCCTGCATCCGCCGGGAGATGAAACGGCTCGGGTCTGCTGAAGTCTCCGTCAGCACTGGCTTCTCCTGTCTCCCCCAGGCAGCCCGCATCTGCTCTCACAGAAAGGCCGCCATGGAGGCGGCCCTTCGTTGTCTATGAAAGTATGGTGCTTCTGACCGCCACCAGTTACCGGCGCGCGCGCGCAGCGGCAGCAGCGGCCGTGGCGAGCAGTGCGGTCAGGGTGGCGGTAGCAACCATCTGTACGTAACTCTGTCGGCTCCTGTCCATAGCGTCAATAGATCAAACGCCCGGTCTTTCTCTCGCCTTGCGTCGCCCCGGGCGGCTCCGCCACTCGTGGCGCCCCCGGCACTCGCGTAGGATTGCCGCTCAGCACCCCCAGGAGCACGGTCATGCCCGACCTGACGGACCTCACTATTGCCGAAGCCGCGCGCGCGGTCGAACGGCGCGATACCTCGCCCGTCGAGCTTGCCGAGGCCTACCTGGCGCGCGTGGAGCGCCTGAACCCGGCGCTCAACGCCTTCGTCACCGTGGCCGCCGCACGCGCCCGTGAAGATGCCGCCCGCGCCGCCGCCGAGATCGTCCACGGTGCGTATCGTGGCCCGCTCCACGGCATCCCGATTGGCCTGAAGGACCTTTACGACACGGCCGGCATCGAGACCGCCGGGGGCTCGAAAGTGCTCCGCGGCCGCGTCCCCGCCGCGGACTCGACCTGCGCCCGCCGCCTGCGCGAGGCCGGTACCGTATTAATAGGGAAGACAAACACGCACGAGTTCGCCTGGGGCACCACCACCAATAACCCCCACACCGGCGCAACCCACAACCCCTGGTCGCTCGACCACATCCCCGGCGGCTCGAGCGGCGGCTCGGGCGCGGCCATCGTCGCCCGGCTCGCCGCCGGCACGCTCGGCACCGACACCGGCGGGAGCATCCGCATCCCGGCGGCGCTCAACGGCTGCGTCGGTTTCAAGCCCACCTTCGGCCGCGTCAGCAAGGCCGGTGTCCTCCCCATGTCCTGGCAGTTCGACCACCCCGGCCCCATCTGCCGCACGGTCGAAGATGCCGCCATCGTGCTCCAGGCCATCGCCGGCTACGACCCCGCCGACTTCGCAACCGTGCCCGTCCCCGTGCCCGACTACCGCGACGCCCTCCACGGCGGGGTCCGTGGACTCCGCATGGGCGTCCCCCGCGACCAGTTCTTCGGGTTGCTCGACCCCGAGGTCCGCGTCGCGGTCGAAGAGGCGCTCGACGTCTTCCGCGCCCTCGGCGCCGAGGTGCTCGATGTCGACGCCGGCTACGACCGCATGGCCGTGCTCCAGGCCTGGACCGTCTGCAACGCCGA
>JAHDWR010000065.1:7985-14696 GCA_023382755.1 Dehalococcoidia bacterium | reverse complement strand
CGCAGACGGATGACGCCAGGAGAGTTGGAATGATGACGATGCAGAGCACGAAAGAGATGCGCGCCGACGGGAAGCTCCGGCTGCCCCCCGGTCAACACCTGACCACCGGCTGGCCAGTGCTCCATTACGGCAGCATCCCGCGCATCGACCTCGACTCGTGGCGGTTCCACGTGTGGGGGCTGGTGGAGGAGGAGAAGACCTTCACCTGGGAAGAGTTCAACGCCCTCGGGGACATCACCGATACGAGCGACATCCACTGCGTGACGACGTGGAGCAAGTACGACAACACCTGGCAGGGCGTGCCGTTCAAGGCGCTGGTCGATGCGATCAAGCTCAAGCCCGAAGCGAAGTACGCGATGCTCCACAGCTACGGCGGCTACACCACCAATGTGCCGCTCGAAGACCTCATGCGCGAGGGCGTGTTGTTCGCGCGGACGCATAACGGCCAGGAGATAACGAAGGAGCACGGCTGGCCGTTGCGGCTGGTAATCCCGCACCTGTACTTCTGGAAGAGCGCGAAGTGGGTGGGCGGCATCCAGTTCCTGGACCACGACCGGCCCGGCTTCTGGGAGACGTATGGCTACCACATCTACGGCGACCCCTGGCGTGAGGAGCGCTACGCGTAGGCGGCTGTTGGGCGTCAGCCGGGAGAGGCCCAGGCGGCTGGCGGAACTGGCTTCGCACGTTTCAGGCTGGGTAGCTCGCTCACGTCTCGCCCGCTTCTCCCCCTATTCTCGCGCTCCGGACCGACGGGAAGTTCCGGGCGTTCATGCGGAGCGGAAGGCCCGCCACGCGGTGGCTGGAGCGCAGGGCTGTATATGTACAGAGTGGGGCGCCTAACGCCCCAGAGTTCCGCGAAGGTTGAGAGCCCAGAACGCAAGGAGAATGCCAAACAGTAGCAGAAGAGCTAACGCGAGAAATGTGACTGCCCTCTGCCAACTCCCACTGGTCGATGTCCGTCGGTGGCCCGTCGTTCGCAAAGCAACGAGCGCTGAGGCACATGCAACTGCCACGGCTATCCCGGTAATTAGCGCTGGCCAAGCGATGGCATGATCCATGCAACCTCCAAGATGGAAGCTAGGTTATGAAGAAGTCTATGCCGTATAGGTTTCGCATCACGACGGCACGAACGATCGGTTCGGCGGCGATAGTCCAAAGGCCCATGGGCTGAGTTGTCCCTGGTTCATCGCTCACCTCCGGCCGCTCCGCTCCCGGAGTGCCGGGGATGTCATACCACGGATGCCGGTGCCGTTTCCACCACGGGAGGGTAAACGCGGGCGATTGGCCGGAATCCGCTACTTGATGATGACCTCGCCCGGCATGGCGTCGCCGTGGACCGCGCAGTGGTATTCGAAGAGGCCGTTCGTCTTGAACTCATACGAAAACGTGCCCGAGCCCTTCAGTCGGGGGGACTCGACCGGGATGTCGCCGTCGTTGCCCTTAAACGTGCCGGTGATCTGGTGCTCTTGCTTGCCAGTCCATTGCCAGAACACCTCGGTACCGATGGGCACCTGGAGGGCGCCAGGGGAGAAGCCGGTGTCGCTGACGGTGATGGTCCTGAGGTTCACAGGGATGCCCCCGGCGGGCATCGACGCCTCGGAGGGGGTGGGCGTGACCGTGGGGCTGCTTTCGCCGTCGCCGCAGGCGGCGCCGAGGAGGCCGATCGCCAGGGCACACGCGAAGGCGAACACGAGACGCTTCGTGGAGTTCATCTCCCGCATGTTCCGCTACTCGACCGATGCGATGAAGGGGTACAGCGGCTGGCCGCCGGAAAGGGCCTCCACCTCGACGCCGTCGAAGGCGGCCTCGACCTCGGCGCGGGCGGCCTCGAGCCCGGCGGGCGGGGTGTCCTCGCCGCCGTAGATCGTGACCAGCGAGCCGCGGGCGGGTCCGGCCCGGCGAAGGCCCGCGAGCAGGGCCGGGCGTGGGGTCTCCTCGGCGGCGACGAGGCGGCCATCGAGCAGCGCAATCGCCTGGCCCTCGCGCACGTCGACCCCGTCGGCGGTGCGGCTGGCCGCGGCGATAGTCACTTCAATGGTGGAGATCCCCTCCGCGGCTTCGTTCATTGCCGCGACGTTCGCCTGGGCCGATTCGTCGGGGTCGAAGGCCATGGCGGCGGCGACCCCCTGGGGGAGCGAGGCGGTGGGCACCAGGTGGAGCGTGCACTTCGCGAGCGATGCCGCCTGTTCCGCGGCCAGGCGGACGTTCTTGTGGTTGCTGAGGACGACCACGTCCGGGATGCGGAGCGCGTCGGCGGCGTCGGCGATCTGGCCAGCCGGGGGCTTTTCGACGAGCCCGAGGTCGCTGACAGCTGCTCCGAGGCTTTCGAAGACGGCATCGAAACCTTCGCCGCGGCTCATCGCGAGGACGGCGATGCGGGCGCCGGCGCCGGAGCCGCCCGCCTTGAAGCGCTCGTGCTGGGCGCCCATGTCCTCGGCCTTCACCCGCGAGACCGTTCCGAACTGACTCGCGGCGTCGATGAGCGGTTGCGGGTCGAGACAGTGGACGTGGAGGCGGGCGAGGGTCTCATCGCCGACGACCACGACCGAACGGTTGCCCCCGGCTTCGGCCATGGCGCGCACCCGATCGAGGTCAAGCGGGTTGTCCCTGGCTTCGATGAGGAACTCGGTGCAGAAGCCGAACTCGTCCTTGCCGTGGCCTTCGACCATGGCGATGGGGCGGTGAGCCCGGTGGATGGCGGAGCGTGGGGTCTCGCCCGAGAGCGCGGCGAACAGGCCCCCGAGGATGACGCAGACGCCTTCGCCGCCGGCGTCGGTGACCCCGGCCTCCGTGAGCGCGGGGAGCTGGTCGATGGTGGCGGCCTCGGCGGCCTCGGCGGCGAGCACGGCGCGGGCCATCACGGGGGCGCAGCCAAGGCCGGAGCCCCGGTCGGGCATCGTTTCCGCCGCCTGCATGGCCTCGGTGGCGGCTTCGCGGAGCACGGTGAGCATGGTTCCCTCCTGGGGCTTGCTCACGGCGTGGTAGGCCTGGGTGGCCGCGGCCTGGAGGCCGTCGGCCAGGCCCCGGGCGTCGAGGCGCGCGGCGGGGCCGACGCCGCTTTCGAAACCGCGGAGCGCCTGCGAGAGGATGACGCCGGAGTTCCCCCGGGCCCCGTAGAGCGCGCCCCGGGCGATCGCGTGGAGCACCTCGGCGACGGTCGGCGTGTCGCCGGTTTCGGTGGCGCGGTCGACCGCTTCGCGGAGTGTGGCGGACATGTTCGTGCCCGTGTCGCCGTCGGGCACCGGGTAGACGTTAATGGCGTCGATCTCGGCCGCGGACTGGCGGAGATGGCTGGATGCGGCCATGAAGAGGGCGCGGAGGGCGGGACCGTCGAGGAGGTCGCGGGGGGTCGCTGGAGTCGTCAATGGCGGGCTCTGCCGGCGACGGTTTGGCCGTTACTGAATCCGGGTGCTAGCATGGAGGTTCTGATTCTGCCACGGAAGGGGCATTGACGCATGGCCAGCGGCGCTTGCGACGTTTGCGCGAAGACCACAATGTTCGGGCGGCACATCCGCCACACCCACGGGGGCCGCTGGGAGCGCAAGGCGACCAAGAAGTCGCGCACCTTCAAGCCCAACATCAGCAAGCAGCGGATCTTCTTCGGCGGCGAGTCCATCCGCCTGAACATCTGCACACGTTGCCTCCGGACGCTCGTCAAGTCCTGAGCTGCGTCCCATTCGACAGACGGCAGAGCCGGGCCCACCAGCCCGGCTTTTCGTTTGCCCGGTGTTCAGGCGCTGGCGAAGCGGCGGAGTGCATCGTCCAGGGGTTCGACCGCGACCGATGGGTGCGTGGCGACAGCCTGGAGCCAGTCGGGACGAGCCTTCGCCGCCACGGCGATGGGCTGCGTCAGGGCCGAGTGCTCGCCCGCGAGTTCGGCGAACCGCACGACATAATCCGGAGGGCGCAGGTCGGAGGCGAGCTCGACGAGCGCGAACGGGTCGGGAGTTGTGGCCTTGCCGGGGACACCGCGGACCACGAGGGGGCCCGGCTCGTCGCCGCCGCCAGCCAGCCCTGCGCCATCACAGAGGATGGCGCCGCGCACCTGTTGGGGCCGGCCGCCCGCGATCAGGAGGGCGATGTAGGCTCCGAGTCCGCGGCCCACGATCGTGGCTGTCCCGAGCATCTGGAGCGCGGCGTCGGCGTCGCCCATCAGGACCTCGGACGTGTAGCCTCCGCCACCGGGGACGGTGGACGCGCCGTGGCCAGTGAAGTCGAGGGCGAACACCGGTCCGGGCCAGGCCCCGAGGTCGGCCGGGACGTATTCGGGGGAATGCTCGCCGAGGGCGTGGAGGTGGAGGAGCGGGCGCCCTAGGCCTGGACGCAGGTGGTGGAGCGCCAGTTTCACGCGGTTGTGCGTCAGGAAGATGGTCATCCGAGGAACTCCAGCACCATGCCGGCGACGCGTGCGGGGTGTTCGATGTGGATGAAGTGGCCCGTGTCCTCGAACGGCACGAGCGAAGCGCCGGGTGGCAGGTAGGGCAAGAGGGACTTGTGGTTTGTGCCCCAGCCCATCTCCTCTTCGACAGTGGCGGTCAGCCCGAGGAGTGGCGCACGCAGAGTGCGCAGCCGTTCGAGCGACCAGTCGGGGCGCCATGGGCCGAAGCCGCCGAAGCGGATCGCGGGGTCGAGCTTCCAGCGCCAGCCATCGGCGTCTCGCTTCGCGCCGATGGTGACAAGGTAGCGGAGCCAGTCGTCGGAGAGGCGGGGGTTCATGCGCTTGCGGCGCTTCGCCAGTTCGTCGATGGTGCCCGGTTTGCGGAATGTTGAGGCGGCGGAACGGCGGTGGTCGAGCCACTGGGCGAGGTTCTGCTGGGTGAAGCGGCGCTGTTCGTGGTCGGAGACGTCCGGGTGGGGCTCCGGTGATGGGAGCCCGTCGATGATGACGACTTTCGACATACGCATGGGGAGCGCTTCCGCGAGCTGGAGCATCATGCCGCCACCCTTCGAGTGGGCCACGACGGGGACCGGGTCGGGAGTGGTGGAATCGAGCACGGAGAGTGCATCGCGGACATCGGCGTCCCAGCTGTAGAGGGGGGCGTGGTCGGAGTCCCCGTGGCCGCGGTGGTCCCAGGAGATGACGCGCCAGCCGGCGGCGGCAAGGAGCGGCGCGAACACGTCGAAGGTGCCGGCGAAGTCGGAGCCGCCGTGGACCAGGAAGAGCGGCCGTGCATCGGCCGGACCCCATTCGCAGACAGCAATGTTGACGCCGTACGAATCGACCCAGCGATGGCGGTCGGGGCGCCGGGCACCGGGATAGCTGAGGAAGGGCGTTTCCTCGGGCTGGGCGCTGGTCATGGACGATCCTCCGGGGCCCCGGTCCCCTGCGGGGGGACTGAGGCGCGTACGCGTGCTGTTGGTGAGGGAAAGTGGTGGAGCGGGCGGCGGGAATCGAACCCGCGCCTCAACCTTGGAAGGGTCGCGCGCTACCATTACGCCACGCCCGCCCCTGGGATCCGGCGAACCGGTCTGGCGATCGTAGCAAACACGCGGCCTAGATTCCTCCTTGCCGAGCCGCGCCCACGGCGGATGGGCGGATGGGCGGATGCGCCGTGAAGGTGCGGGTGGCGCAACGGTCGGAGCCGCTAGGCAGGGTCGCGGCTACCATGCCCGCGTGGGGATCGCCGCTGGCAGCGTCATCGCGCTTTCGTTCCGCGTGCTTGGCATGCTGCTCTGGGGGATCGTGGGCATCCTCACCGCGCGCACGCTGTCGGTAGATGAACGCGGGGTCTACGCCTCGGCGGTGGTCGCAACTACGGCGATCGGCGGGATCTCGAGTTTCGCCGGGGCGACCGGCTATTTCGTGGCGAACCGCAAGCGCGATGCCGGCGAAGTGGTAGGCAACGCGATGGTGATGGCGGTCCCGTTCGGGCTGACGCTCGCCGTGGCGGCAATCCTTTCCGGTCCGTTGATTGGCGGTGAGTTGGGGCGAATCGTGACGGTCTCGGGGTTATTACTCTTCCCGGGGATCATCCGCAACACACAGGCCGGGGTCATCCTGGCGAACAATCAGCTGGTCCGCTACAACGTGGTGGTCAACCTCCCAGTGCTTACCGGCTTTGCGTTCCTGGGCATCTGGGTCTGGGCGCTTGACCACCGGACGGCGGAATCGGCCCTGGCCGCATGGACGAGCGCTCAGTACGCGGCCCTGGTGCCGCTCTTGTGGTGGTCGCCCGCATGGGTTGAGTGGCTGCGGTGTCACCGGCCAAGCCCGGAGTTGATGTGGGCGATCGTGCGGTTCACGCTGGTGACCGGCCTGGGCGGGATTATCGGCTTCCTGAACTACCGGATCGACCTGATCCTGGTGGTGTCGCTGGATAGCCGAGAAGGCGCCGGTATCTATTCGTCGGCGATTGCCGTGGCCGAGGCGCTCTGGCTGTTCTCCTCGGCGATCGCGATGGCCTCGTATGCGCGGGTTGCGCGGGTGGACCGCGCCGAGGCCGCCCGTGTCACGGCGACCGCCGTGCGCCACACGATGCTCGTGGTGATGGTCGGGGGCATTGTGACTGCCCTTGTCGCGCCGGCAGCGGTGGAACTGCTGTTCGGGCGAGACTACCGGGATGCGGCGACGCCGCTGCGCATTCTCTGCCTGGGCACGGCGATGTTCGCACCCCAGGGGCTCTTCACGAACTACTTCACGAACCAGCTCGGCCGGCCCGTCATCCAGCTGGTCCTGGCAGTCTTCGCCCTCTCCACCAGTGTCGTCGCCGG
>JAHDWR010000065.1:0-7885 GCA_023382755.1 Dehalococcoidia bacterium | reverse complement strand
CCGTCATCCAGCTGGTCCTGGCAGTCTTCGCCCTCTCCACCAGTGTCGTCGCCGGGGTGTTGCTGATCCCTCACTACGGGACGGCCGGGGCGGCGTGGTCGACGACCATCAGCTACGGTGCGAGCGGCGTGGTTGCAGTGGGCCTCTTCCTCTGGCTGAGCGATGCGCGTCCTTCGGACCTGTGGCGGTTGCGGTCGAGCGACATCGCGAGCTACTACCGCCTGACCCGAGACGTTGCCAGTGGCCGGGTGCTGGCCGGGATCCGCGGCGAGGGCCGGGGTTAGTGCCTCGCGCGCCGTTTCTGGCGTGGCGCGAAGCCGGGCCCCGCGGTCCCGGCCTTGCGAGCGCGGGGTGTCCGGCCGGTGGAAGCGCCCACCGCGGCTGCCGCGGCGGTGCATAGCCATGCCACGACGACCGCCCACTCGACAGGGTTCTCGATCGACCAGCTTGCGCGAATGCTGGCGCCCCAGTTCAGGGCCAGGATCGGCAGGAACGCGGTTATCGTGAAGGCGAGCGCACCCCAGATCAGCCAGCGCGAGCCGGACATGGCCGCAAACGGGAGGAACCAGATCAGGTACCAGGCCAGGTAGCCTGGCGCGCAGAGGTACAGGAAGAGGCCCATCGCCAGGGCGACGGCCCGGATGAGGTCCAGCTGTGTCTTGAGCGGGTGCCACAACATGATGACGGCGAGGGTAATGAGGAAGAGCAGGTAGCCGGCGACCACCATGCGGTCCTCTCCGGCTGAGCCGGCATCGACGATCGACCCGAGGACTCCCCAGGGCGTAGTGCGGGCGACGGCGCCGGCGGGCCCGAGGGTGCCGTTGTTCACGGGGCCCGCATCGATGATATAGAGGAAAAGCACGGCAGCGCCGCCGAGCGCCGCCACCGCGGCGAGCGCTGTGCGCCAACGGGGGAACCACCACGCCGCGACGATGGGTGATGCCAGGATGAGGCCGTACTTGCAAAGGGCGGCGGCGAGCCCGGAGGCGACGCCCGCGCCGCGGAGTTTCCAGGTGGGCTGGACCACCAGGCCAATGGCGACCACCCCGAAAAAGGCCATGATGCTGTCGTTGTGGCCGTCTCCGGGGAACTGCCAGGTCATCATCGGATTGAGGCCGATCATGCCCGCGACCAGGCCCGCGTTCTGGCCAAGCCGCCGTGCGACCAGCCCGGCCCCGGCAGCGGTGAACGTGAGAAAGATGCCCGCCACCACCTTCTGTCCGAGGAGGTTCGCGCGGAAGCCATCACCCACGAAGGGCAGCGGCGCGCCGCCGATCGCGTAGGCGAGCGGGCCGTAGCCGCTGGGCTGGTTCCGGAACACCCGCACCTCGTTTGCCACAGGGTCATCGATCGTTGCGGGAGCGTTTTCGCCATCGGCGGGCCACTTGCCGTGGAGCCAGAACGTGCGCACATCGGCCGCCAGGTGGACTGCGTCGGGGGATGTCAGCGGCATTGCCGGGAGCATCGATAGGCCGGCGAGTGCCGTGCCCGCAATGGCAGCCGCGAGGCTGTGGCGGAAGCCGCGCCGCAGCGCCCAGAGCGACACCAGGTAGGCGGCCGTCGCGAGGGCGATGATGAGGAACGTATCCACGAGGTCGCTGACGCCCGCGGTGAGGACGCGGAAGATGCCCGCGCGGGCAACCAGATCGATGTCATTGTTGATGGAGACGCGCGTGGCGATGCCGAAGAACCAGGACGCGCAGAGCACCGCAAGGGCCCCGCAGAAAACGGCCGGGGGGGAGGTGAACTGCGCGCCAGGGGATGGGGAAGGTCTACGGGACATTGGCCCCCTCGGTCCGAGGCCGGGGCGTGGCGTCCCACGCGCGCACGCGGGATGTGAGCAGCGCCCAGAAGCCGATAGGGAACCAGAGGAGGCCGAGGACGCTGTGCCGGGCCGCCAGGCTGAAACTGGCGGTATTGAGCGAAACCAGCCGCTCGCGCCAGCCGATATAGGCAGGGACGCACCATTCGGCGGCGGCGGCCGTGGCCGTGACCGCGAGCGGTAGCGCAAACGGGACGCGCAACAGCGTGAACGCCAGCGCCACCGACGTGCCGAGCCGCGTCAGCATGCGCGTGGGCACCAAAATGTAGATTGCCATATCCAGGGCGCGGAGGTCGCCGCGGACGGCGCGGGCTGCAAGCCTGGGCCAGTGCCAGCGGAGGACGCCGAGGTGCCCGCGGACCCAGCGGAGCCGCTGCCGCACCGATGTACTGAGTTCGCGCGGTTCGCCGACGGCGACCCGAACTGCCGAGAGGTAGGCGACCCGATGGCCGTCGGCGTAGAGGCGGGCGGTGAGTTCGAGGTCCTCCGTGAGCGTGTGGGACCCTTCGAGGTAGCGGTGAAGCAGGGCGGGGCGGATGAACCAGCCACACCCCGAGATAGTGGTGCCGAGGCCGAGGGCCTCCCGCGGCCGCCACCAGAAGAGGTTCCGCGCCTTGCGCCCGAAGCCGTACCCGGCGGCGAGCCACTCGGGGTCTTCGATAGGCACGGCCTCCGCCTGGATGCAGTCGTCTTCCCGGGAGCGGAGGGCGACCGCCGCGAGCAGTCCGGGCTCGGCGCGCGCATCGGCGTCGAAGATGCCAATGAGGTCGGGGCGGCCGTCGAAAGCCCCGATCCCGGCTTCGACCGCGCGGGCCTTGCCGGGGTCGGCGGTGGTGTGCGCCACCACGAAGGCGCCGGCACGGGCGGCGGCGCTCGCCGTGCCGTCGGTGCAGTTGTGGGCGACGACGATGACGTCGAAAAGGTCGCGCGGGTACTCCTGGGCGTTGAGGTCCCGGACGATGCGCTCGATGACGGCCTCTTCGTTGCGCGCGCAGACGACCAGGCCGATGTGGGGCAGGGGAGCCGGCGCCGTGGCCCGGCGAGGCCGGTTGCGACGGGCGTAGCCCAGGGCGGTGACGAGCGACTGGTAGAGCGAGATGAACACAATGAGCGCCTGGGCGGCGGCCAGGCTCCACCGAGCGGCCCGGGGCAAGAGCATCATGTCCGCGAATTATGCCGCTCGTGGGCTTGCGGGCGAACGGAAGTGCGAGGGCCCGCATCCAGAGTGGATGCGGGCCCTCGATGAGTGACGGTGATGGGAACTATCCGCGGGGAAGGCCGAGGCCGCGGGTGGCGATGATGCCCTTCTGGACCTCGGTGGTTCCGCCGGCGATGGTTGAGCTGACGGCCTGCATGTAGCCCATGGAGGCGCGGTTCTTGACGTTGCCGTGCATGCCGAACATGTGCATCGAGAGGTTGGCGATGCGCTGGCTCAGCTCGCTGCTGAACATCTTGCACATGCTGGCCTCGTGGTTCGGGATTTTGCCGTTGGCCTGCATGCTCACCACGCGGTAGCTGAGCATCTTGGCGACTTCGCACTCGATCCAGCGGTCGACGAACTCGGCCTTGACCTTGGGGTTGCGGGCGAAGGAGGCTTCGCCGCCGGCCTTGGCCTGGCGGATGAGCCCTTCGAGCTGCTTGCGGACGCCGATGGCGCTCCCGATCGAGCTGCGCTCGAAGTCGAGGGTGGTGGTGCCCACGTACCAGCCGCGGTTTTCTTCGCCGATGCGGTTCTTCACCGGGACGCGGACATCTTCGAAGAAGACTTCGTTGAAGGTCTGGGTGCCGGCGAGCGTGGTGAGCGGGCGGACGGTGACGCCGGGGGCCTTCATGTTCACCAGGAGGTAGGTGATGCCGCGGTGCTTCGGCGCATCCGGGTCGGTGCGGACGAGCATGTACATCATGTCGGCGAACTGGGCGCCAGTGGTCCAGATCTTCTGGCCGTTGATGACGTAATCGTCGCCATCGCGGACGGCACGGGTCTGGAGGGCTGCGAGGTCGGAGCCGGCGCCGGGTTCGCTGTAGCCCTGGCACCAGATGACTTCGCCCTTGAGGATCTTGGTGAGGTGTTCTTCCTTCTGTTCCTCGGTACCGTGCTCGATGATGGTGGGGCCGATCATCATGACGCCGAAGCCGCCGAGATTGCCAGGGACGCCGGCTTCAGCGAACTCCTCGTTCATGACGAACTGCTCGACGACGGACATGTCGGCGCCGCCGTATTTCTTCGGCCAGGAGGGGGCGATCCAGCCCTTGGCGGCGACTTTTTCGCGCCATTCCTTGATCGCGCCAAGGCGGCCGAACATCGAGCCTTCGCCCTGGTCGGTATCGCCGCGGAGGGCGGCGGGGGCTTCGTTCTTGATGAAGTCGCGCACGACCTGGCGCCATGCGGCCTCGCGTTCGCTATCTCCAAGGTTAATTGCCATGGGGTTCCTGCTTTCAGAGAGACGCCTTGCCCGGACGAGCGCGGCGAAGTATGCGGGATCGATTGTGACGGAGCCCGGCGACCTCGGCAAGCGAACGAGATTCGGGTTCTGGTACATGGGCGCATAAGAAACATCGATGGCCGGGCGGGTACCCGGCGCGGGGGCAATTGTGATAGAGTTCACATGTCCCAACGGGGTGGCAAGCTTCCAGTCTTGTCCCTTCTCCTACTGCTCTGCTTCCATTGCCCTCCTCGAAGCTTGCCACCCCACCCTTTTCCTCCCCGGGACTGTTATCCTTCCTTCTATGACATCTCCGTCCCCCGCACGCCGCCCTCCCTGGCAGGATCGCTGGGAGGAGATGAAGCCGGCGCCCTTCCGCAACTACGTTGAAGTGTTGCCGGGCCTCTACCAGGTCCGCACCAAGGGTTCCAAGGCCTACCTCATCGTCGAAGACGATATCACCCTCGTCGATACCGGTTCGCCCGGATCTGGCGAACGTATCCTCCGGGCGGTCGAGGAGCTTGGCCGCTCACCGGAAGACATCAAGCACATCATCATCACCCACTACCACATCGACCATGTCGGCGGGTTGCCCGAGCTGCAGGAGTGGGTGCCCGGGAAGACGGGTGTCCACCTCGCCGAGGCCCACCACGTGGAAAGCCACCGCCCGCTGCCGAACCCGTTCCAGCATCCCTGGCTCGCGCGCATCTGCGAGCCGTACCTGCTCCGGAACGACCCGGGCGCGGCGCGCGTCGACGTCGTCCTGGACGATGGCGACGAAATGCCAGCCCTGGGCGGCATGCGCATCGTCCATGCCCCGGGTCACACCGCGGGGAGCATCTCGCTGCACTTCCCGAACCGCGGGGTGCTGCTGGTGGGCGATGCGATGCAATACAAGTTTGGCAGGCTGATGCTCCCGAGCCGGCTCTTCACGCAGGACATGCCCGCAGCCGCGGCCTCCGTCCGGAAGCTCGCCAGCCTCGACTTCGAGACGCTGTGTTTTAGCCACTTCCGGCCAATCCTGGAGGGCGCGGACAAGAAAGTGCGCGAGTTCGCGCGGGCGCTCCCGGCGAAATGAACACGCTCATCGAACTCCTCGAACGCTCCGCGCGGGACAACCGGGACCGCCTGGCCCTGACCATGCGCGTGGGCGTGCGCACCACGAAGTACACCTATAGCGGCCTGGAGCGGCAATCCCACGCCTATGCCCGGTTCCTCGCTGGACAGGGTTTGAAGAAGGGCGACCGGGTGGTCCTCTGGGCGCCGAACCAGCCCGACTGGGTCGCGGCAATGTTCGGGACGTTCATCGCGGGTGGAGTTGCCGTCCCCCTGGATGTGCGTTCCTCGCGCGACTTCGTCGAGCGTGTCGTAGCCCAGACCGAGCCGGTGATGGCGTTCGCCGGGCCATCGCAAGCGGAACTCCTGCGGGACATGGAAGTACGCGCCTTCGGCCTGGACTCGGTGCCGTTGCACCCCAACGGCCGTCACGAGGGGCCGCCGATGGCCGGTTCGGATGTCGCGGAGATCATTTTTACCTCGGGGACGACGGGCGACCCGAAAGGGGTGGTGCTGACCCACCAGAACATCGTATCGAACGTGGAGGCGGGGACGGCGGTGATCCCGATCGGACGCGATACGCGGATGCTCTCGCTCCTGCCATTGAGCCACATGTTCGAGCAGGTGGGCGGGTGTTTTGCGCCGATCCACGTGGGGGCGGCCGTGTGCTACCCGGCCAGCCGCCAGCCCGCCGCGCTTTCCCGCACGATGCAGGAGTGGAAGCCGACGTTCATCATGGGCGTGCCCCAGGTGCTGACGTTGCTGATGAACGGGATCGAGCGCGAGGCGGCGGCGCGGGGGAAGCTGGGATTGCTGAACCGCTTGCGCAAGGTGGCTGCGCCGCTCCCGGCGGTGCTCCGGAGGAAGATCTTCCGCTCGGTGCTCTCGCGTTTTGGTGGCAAGCTCGACTTCATCGCCAGCGGCGGCGCTGCCATCGATGCCGAGGTGCAGCTCAAGTGGGAGGCGATGGGGATTGCGGTGGTCGAAGGATACGGCACCACCGAGTGTTCACCGGTGGTGACCATCAACCCGCGGCATGACCGCCGCGTCCGCAGCGTGGGTCGGCCACTGCCCGGACAGCAGGTGCGCATCGCCGAGGACGGCGAAGTGCTTACCCGGGGGCCGAACGTCTTCCAGGGGTACTGGAACAACCCGGCCGCGACAGCCGCGTCGTTCGATGGCGATTGGTACCGGACCGGCGACCTCGGGTACATCGAGGACGGCTATCTCTATTTGAAGGGGCGCAAGAAGGACCTGATCGTCCTTTCCGACGGGCAGAACGTGTATCCCGAGGATATCGAGACGGTCCTCCGGCATCAGCCGGGGGTCGCCGATGCGGTTGTCTTGGGCCTGAGCGAGGGGCCGGATGTCCGGATCCACGCGGTGATCGCAGAAAGCGAGGCGGGCGCCGCGCCGGCGGCGGTCCGCACCGCAAACGAGCAGCTCGATGCCCGCCAGCAGGTGCTCGGCTGGTCGGTGTGGCCGGAGGAGGATTTCCCCCGGACGCATACGCTGAAGGTACGCCGGCCGCTGGTGGAAGCGTACGTGAAGGAACATCAGCGGGCACCGGCGGGCGTGCCCCAGCAGGAGCTGGACGACCCGCTGCTGAGGATCATCGCTGCCGTGCGGAGGACGGATACGCCGCTCACGGAGGACGCGAACCTGGGTTCGGACCTGGGGCTCGATTCGCTCGGACGTGTCGAGCTATTGTCCGGCATTGAGGACGATATGGGCGTGTACATTGATGATACGGAGGTTGGGCCCCAGACGACGATCGCCCAGCTTCGTGTCATGGCAGCAAGAGGTGAACGCAAAGTCCGCATGCATCGCTTCCCGACGTGGCCGCGCCGCCGGCCAGTACGGTGGTTGCGGCGTGCGCTGACATCGCTGGTGGTGTTCCCGATGCTGCGGCTGGGCTACAGCGTCGAAGTGCGAGGTCGCGAGCACTTCCGCACCGTCAAGGAGCCGTGCCTGATTATCAGTAACCACAACATGCACCTGGACCAGTCGATGCTCCTGCGGAGCATGCCCCACGGCTTCCGCCAGCGGGTGGCAATCGCGGCCGCGGCGAGCGACATCTTCGGGAACCGGTTGCGAGGCTTCGGTGCGAGCCTGCTCGGGAACGCCTTCCCCTTCGCGAAAGAGGGGTCGGGCGTCCGCGAGAGCCTGGAGTATGTGGCGAAAATGCTGGACGAGGGCTGGAACGTGCTCATCTTCCCCGAAGGCAGGCTGACGGTGGTCGGGCCGATGCAGCCTTTCAAGAGCGGTACGGGCCTGCTGGCGGTAGAGACGGGCGTGCCGGTGCTGCCGATGCGGATCGACGTGCTGCGGCCCGGTTTCTACGAAGGGAAGTGGCTGCCTCATCCCCGCGCCCGGGTGCGCGTGAGCATTGGCGAGCCCATCCGCTTCGCGCAGGGCACCGGGTACGCCGAGGCGACGGCAATGCTGGAAGAGGCAGTCCGCGAGGCGTAGCCCGCCAGCCGATGGGGCAGCCGCTACGCTCCGCGGGATCTCCGAATCACGAACAATCCGAGCGCCCCAATGAGGCCGAGGGCCGCGAGCCCCAGGGCCCAGCGCGCCCCGT
>JAHDWR010000064.1 GCA_023382755.1 Dehalococcoidia bacterium | reverse complement strand
ATCTACCTGGCCGGGACCGCCCAGTATCCGAAGGACGTGCGGGAGACGGTCGCCCAGGCTCTGGCCGCATCGTCGAAGGCGGGCATATTGCTCTCTCGCGATACGATCGAGAAGGAGCCCATCACCGCGCGGGTCGACCTGGACAAGTGCACCGTCTGCGGGCGCTGCGTGCCAGTCTGCCCCTTCGATGCCATCGAGCTGGTGGGCAAGCCGAAGACGGGCACGATCAACTTCATCGAGGCCGCCTGCGAAGGCTGCGGGACCTGCTCGGCGGAGTGCAACTTCGATGCCATCGAGATGCCCTATTTCACCAGGGAGCAGATCTTCGCGCAGATTGACGCGGCACTCGTGGGGAACGCGGCGGAGAAGTTCATCGTGTTCGCCTGCAACTGGTGCTCCTATGCCGGTGCCGACCAGGCGGGGATCGAAAAGGTGCAGTATCCGGCTTCGGGCCGGGTCATCCGGTCGATGTGCTCGGGGCGCATCGAAGAGGACTTCATCACGCGGGCCTTCGATGCCGGCGCGGGGGCGGTGCTGGTAACCGGATGCCGGTTGGGAGACTGCCACTACATCGACGCGAACTACCAGACGGAGAAGCGCTTCCAGTTCTGGCAGCGGAAGCTCGCCAGGAAGGGGATAGCCGAAGACCGGCTCCAGCTGCAGTGGGTCTCGGCTTCGGAGGGAAAAATTTTCGCTGCCAAGATGCGGGAGATGGACGCGGTGGTGAAACGCCTCGCGGCCGGTGTGCTCGCGCCCGAGGAGGTGATGGCGTGACCGCGCCCGTTCGAGAAGCCGTTCTCCTGGATGATGCGCGCTGGGACCGCGTGCTC
This sequence comes from Dehalococcoidia bacterium, assembly GCA_023382755.1. Classification (GTDB taxonomy): domain Bacteria; phylum Chloroflexota; class Dehalococcoidia; order Tepidiformales; family Tepidiformaceae; genus Amarobacter. Next base: position 13,870 of record JAHDWR010000064.1, on the reverse strand, counting down.
GTGGCCACGAAGGGCGCGGCGGCGGCCTGCTACCAGTGCGGCACCTGCACGGCAACGTGCCCATGGGGCCTGGTGGCGGGGCCTTCCATCGGCGTGCGCAGTGTCATGCGGCGCGCTCAGCTGGGCATCGATGGGTGGGCCGAGGCCGCCTGGCGCTGCACGACCTGCGGGGCGTGCGAGGCGCGTTGCCCGCACGAAGTGCCAATCAGCGAGGTGATGCTTGGCCTCCGCAGCCTGGCATGGGCCGAACGGACCGCCCCCCAGGGCCTCGGTAACGTGCTCTGGGATATGCACTGGGACGGGAATCCGTGGGGCCGCCCCCCGTCGGCGCGTTCCGCCTGGGCCGTCGGGCTGGATATCCCCCGGTTCGACGCCACCCGGCACGCCGTGCTGCTCTACGTGGGCTGCACGGCCTCCTACGACCGCCGGGGTCAGAAGATCGCCCGGGCCGTCGTGAGCCTGCTGCGCTCGGCGGGGGTCCCGTTTGGCACCCTCGCCGACGACGAGCCATGCTGCGGCGACCCGGCACGGTCACTCGGCAACGAGGCCTATTTCGGCCGCATCGCCCGGGAGAACACCGTGAGGCTGGCGGCCGAGGGCGTCACCGACATAGTCACGGTCTCGCCGCATTGCTACGACACCTTCTCCCGCTACCCGGGCGCCGGAGAGGCGTTCCGGGCGCACCACTATAGCCAGCTCCTGCGGGACCTCGTCGCCGAGGGCAAGGTGTCGTTCGCCGGAGTCGACGCTGTGAACGCAACCTTCCACGACCCGTGCTACCTGGCCCGGCACCACGACGAGAGCGAAGCCCCGCGGACTGTGATGAGCGCGATGCCCGGGCTGGCGCTTGTCGAGATGGAGCGGTCTCGAGAGGAGACGCTCTGCTGCGGCGGAGGTGGCGGCCGGATGTGGATGGAGACGGCACCCGAAGACCGGTTCGCCACGGCACGCGCGCGGGAGGCCGCGGCCACCGGGGCTTCGTACCTGGTCACGACGTGCCCGCACTGCATTTCGTGTCTCGAGGATGGAGCGAGCGTGGCGGGCGCCCGGCAGCTCAAGGTCCTCGATCTTGCCGAACTCTCCGTACTGGCGGGCATTGCCAGCGCGGCTCCAACGGAGGCCGACCAATGATTGTCCCTGCCTATCCGCCTCATGAAGCACGGGGCATCTGGGTGTTCCTCGAGCAGGATGACGGCATCCTGGCACCCGTGAGCCTGGAGCTTCTCGCCAGGGCGCGGGAACTGGCCTCCGAATCGGGCGCCGAGCTCACGGGGCTCCTTGCCGGCGGCGACATTCCGGCCACGGAAACGGAAGCCGCGGGGCTGGACCTCGATCGTGTTGTGTCGGTCTCGCATCCGCTGCTCGCGCAGTTCACTGCCGAGGCATACGCGTACGCGGTCGCCCAGGTCATCCTGGAACAGAAGCCCGACATGTTTCTTCTAGGAGCGACTGCCTACGGGCGGGATCTCGCCGGGCGGCTTGCCGTGATCCTGCGGACGGGCCTGACGGCGGACTGCACCGGGCTTGCTCTCGAGTCCGGGACGGGACTGTTGTTGGGGGAGGTCAGCGGTTTCGGCGGGGGAGTCGTAGCCACGATCCGGTGCGAGAACCACCGGCCGCAGATGGCAACGGTCCGGCCGGGCGTCTTCCCCGAGCCCGTGCTCACACCTCGTCCCAAGGCGTCCGTCGTGCGCATGGTCGTGGACATCCCCGCTCACCGCCGGCCGGTGCACGTGGTGGACCGTCGCCACCGGGCCGGCGTGGACATTTCGCGAGCCGAACGGCTGGTGGTCGCCGGGGCGGGCGCGCGTGGCCACATGGATGGCATCGAAGCACTGGCCGTGGCCCTCGGCGCGGAAATCGGGGCCACACGAGTGGCCGTGGACGAAGGGTGGGCCACACGGGAACGCCAGATCGGCCAGACCGGCGTGATCGCCCGCCCGAAAGTCGCCGTGGTCTGCGGCGCGAGCGGCGCCTCGCAGTTCACCGTTGGCATCGAACAGGCGGGGCTGGTGGTTGCGGTCAACCAGGACGCCGAGGCCCCGATCTTCGAACAGGCCGACCTCTGCGTCGTCGACGATGTCTCACCGGTCATCCATGCCCTGGTGGCCGAACTGCAATCACACGCCGGGGGTGCGTCATGACGAGCGAGCTGCACACGGTGGTCTGCCTCAAAGTGGTGCCGAAATCGGAAGAGGTCGGCGTCGACCGCGAGACGATGACGCTCGATCGCGGCAATGCTCGCTCGGAGATCAACCCGCCCGACATGAACGCGCTGGAGGCGGCGCTGGCGCTGAAAGACCGGTTCGGGGGGCGTGTGTCGCTGTTGTCGATGGGCCCGCCATTCGTAATTCCCACGCTGCGCGTTGGCCTGGCGATGGGTGCGGACCATGCCTACCTGCTGAGTGACCGGGCCTTCGGCGGCGCGGACACGCTGGCGACATCGCTCACGCTCGCCCGCGCCATCGAAAAGCTGGGCGATGTGGACCTCGTGCTCTGCGGGGAAGAGTCGTCGGACGGAGCGACGGCGCAGGTACCGCCTGGAATTGCCGCCTGGCTGGATGTCCCCCAGGCGACCTACGGGATGGAGATCGAGTTCGACCCGGGCCGGAGGCACCTGGTCGTGACACGCGAGGTACGCGACGGCGAGGAAGTGCTGGACATCCCGCTTCCGGCGGTGGTCTCGCTCAAGGTGAGCTGCAACGAGCCGCGCTTTATCCACCCCGCCCGCTTCGAACTGCTGGACGGCGCCGGCGCGGTCACGACCTGGACCGCCGACGACCTCGGGGAAGACCGCGAGCGGCTGGGCCTGGCCGGCTCGCCGACCTCCGTTGCCGGCCTCCGCGAGGCCGTCTCAGCAAGCGGGAGACGGCGCGAGGTGGTGAGCGGGACTCCGGAGGAGGAGGCCCGAATCCTCTACGACCGGATCAGCGAATTCTTGCGGGGGGCGGACGCGCACCGACAGGAGGCACCGGGATGACGACCGATCAACGACCACCCATGAACCCCATATCGGCATCGCTCTTTGCGGCCGTCGAACGTCTCCAGGAAGTCATCGCCTCGGCCCCCATGATCGACCCCTGGTACCACGAAGTGCGCCGGGCGCTGGATTCGTGCGTGCTCGCCGTGGAGTTTCACCTGCGGGAACTCGATGGAGATGGCGGCATCAAGGAGGTGCTTGGGCGGCAGGAGCCGCGGCTGATTTCGCGCATGGACCGTATCGATGCGGAGTTGCAGCACCTCCTGCCCGAACTCGAAGTAGCGAACAATGCCGCCGTACCACCCAGCGCGGCGCTGCTGGGCCCCTTGCTCCACCTCACCAAGGAGCTGCGGCAGGTCGCCCACGAGGAAGTGGCGCTGGTGTACGAATCGCTGACGCCAACAGGCAGCGGCGATTAGGAGACCCGGCTCGCGCTGCGTGGGATAAAGGGGACCCCGCTGCGCCTCCGGCCGCCGTGAGCCGCGGCATCGCGTTTCGCGGGAGGCAGGCGGGCTGACTATCGAATTTCGTGGGTCGCCCTGGCTGGCCTCGCGCGCCGTGGAACTACAGGCACACGGCGCCGGCCCAGAAGGCCAGGTGTACGGCCAGCGGGACAATCCCCAGCGCGGCAGCGTACCCGGCGATGCGCACGGACGGGTCCGGGTGACCCGGCGGCCGCCGCGTCGCCAGCACCTCCAGCCGTTCCATGGTGCCCAGGCTCGAAAGGGCCACTCCGGGGGCGGCGTGTTGGCCGCTGGATGCCGCAACCAGCGCCTCGAAGAGATGCTCAGGCTGTGCCCCCGCGCGTAGTGCCGCCCTGTCGGCGGCAAGCTCCCACTCCAGCGCGACTCGATGGGTGAGCCGGCGACCACCGGGAAGAGGGCTGAACGCAGCCTCCAGCGCCGCAAGGGCAAACCTCCACGCCACGTCGTGTCGCCTCTGGTGCTCCCGTTCGTGCAGGATCGCCGCCCTGAAGACCCCGGGGGGCAGTTGTTGCCGCGCGTCAGTGGTTGCATACACCCGGGACCGCAGCACCCCGGCAGTAAAGAAGTGCACTCCCGGAATCTCCACGAGCGTGTAGGCCACACCGCCCTCGGTGCACTCTCCGTCCGCGGAGGCGTGGAGTAGCCGCAGCGTCGTGGCCCGGCGGAGGCACCGCACTCCCAAAGCGAGCACCAGGAGGAGCGGCACGAACGACAGGCTTACCACGGTGAGCAGCCCGATGAGCGTCACCTCGTGGAATTGCGCCGGGATCGCCGCGTCCCCTGCATCGTGCAGGTGGGCCTCCAGCGGGTGGAGCGTGAAGAGCGGGACCGCCACGACCGCCACGAGCGCTGCCGCCACACCAGCCCTGCTCGTGTCCATCACTGGCTGCTCCGCAATCTCGCTCGCAGCGACTCGACCGCCGCGGGGTCCAACCGCTCCGCTTCGGCCAGGAAGGCCGCCAGTCCCGCCTCACCGAGGCCGGTGAGGGCGGCAGCCAGGGTGTGCCCCCGCCTTCGCGCGAACTCGTCGCGGGAAAGCGCGGGCGCGTACACGTGCGCGCGCCCATCCTCCGTGCGCTTCACGAGCCCCTTCTTATGGAGCCGCTGGAGCACCGTCAGGATGGTCGTGTAGGCGAGCCCTCGAGGCACACCAACGCGCTCGTGCACGGCGGGAGTGGAAAGTTCCTCTCCAGCCCAGAGCGCCTCCAGGACCGCAGCCTCCAGTTCGCCCGGTTGGGAGATGTCTCGGCTCAAGCTGGCCTCCTGCGTGTCAGTCTACTCCCGTTGTAGTAGGAGGGATGGCCCAGGAGGTCCTGAACGGCCGGACGCTTGGCCCTCAAAGTTCGGAGCGCGTAAAGGCCGGGCCGAAAGGGACGACCGGTCCCCGCCGGACGGCCGAATGGCCCTGCCAGCGGCATCTCCCGGGCGCGACAGTCCTATTACTACGACATGAGGTAGTAGCAATGCGCGACCCCATCCAGGGCCCTGCCGGGCGCATCGGTGAGACCACCCGGATCGGGATGGTAGCCATGATGGCGATGATGGCCGTCTGCTGCCTCACCGTGCTCGCGCTCGTCCTGCTCATCCCGGCGCTCGGCCTGCCGGCCGGTGTCATCGTCGCGGTTGGCGCCGGCGTCGCGTTGATGTACGCCCACATGAAGTTCATGAAGCACAGCCCGCACCACTGACCGGCTGAGCACCGATCCAAAAGGAGAACGACGATGAACAGGTTCACAAAGTTAACCGGGGTTGCCGCGGTTGCGGTCTCCGCGGCGATTGCCGGTGGGGTTGGCGTTGCCTTCGGCCTGGGCGGCGGCGATGGCGGACCCAACCATGACGCCATGGCGGGCACGATGCCCATGGACCCCGCCACCATGGACGCCCACATGCGGGCCATGATGGGCGACGAGGGGTTCGCCGCGATGCAAGGCTACATGCTCGAAGCCCTGGGCGAAGACGGTTTTGCCGCGATGCTGACGCGCATGGCGGACGGTTGCACCGCGCAAGGAATGGCGATGCGCCCGCAGGACGTGGCCCCCGCGGATCACGAGCAGCATCACCCCGGGCCCGGGGCACAGTAGCTCCGCCTCCGGGCGTAAGGGAGAGGTCTGGTGTCGAAAAGACCAGTCGTGGCCATCGTAGTGGCGCTCATCGTTGTCGCCGGGGCAGCCGGATCCTGGCGAGTAAGCCGGGTGCTCCCGGGGTCATTCGAAGCCGGCGGCGACCACTGGGCGCTCTCGGCGCAGGAGGCGCCCGTCATCTCCGCCTACCTGTACGCTGGCTCCCATCGCGCAGAAGCCGCCAGCATCCCCTGCTACTGCGGATGCCGGGACCTTGGACACGGCAACCTCCTCGACTGCTTCGTCACTCCCAGGGGCGATTACGAACCGCACGCATCGGCCTGTGCCGTCTGCCTCGACGAACTTGCGGACCTGCGCCGCATCCTCGATGTGGGCGAAGGCGTTGAGGCAGCCCGCGCCCACATCGATGCAACGTACTCCGGACTGGGGAAGCCCACGAATACGCCCTGAAGACAGGCCGGCCTGTCATCGCCACCTGAACGGAAGGAGGCCGCCAATGTGGAATGGAACACACGACATGGGTTGGTGGATGGCATTGTGGATGGTGTTGGGAGGCGTGGTGTGGGTCGTGCTCGCGGCCCTGCTGGCATCGATCATCACCGGGGGATGGGGCCGTCGCGACCATCGCCAACCGGGGCAGGAATCGCCGCTCGATGTGGCCCGGCGACGGTACGCCGCGGGCGACCTGACAACCGAGGAGTTCGAGACCATCCGCCGCAACCTCAGCTGACCGGCCCATCCTGGTGCTCGGCCTGCACAAGGGGCCTCCCCCGCACCGCGCAGCCCCGGGGCCAAAGGTGCCGGAAGGGTGAGACGGCTGGCGCGGCGTCGTAGCAGTCGGCCGTGGTACCGGTCGAGATGGCGCAGACAGCCTCCACCGGGGATGCCACGACATGCACGAGGACAGCCAACGCCGCTCGTTCGCCGTAACCGGTGGCTCGCGCATGGTTCCGCTTTCAGGTCAGGTCAGGTCAGGTCAGGTCAGTGAAGTGCCTCAGTTGATACCCCGCTTCATAAGGGCGGCTCGGAACACATCCTGCATCGCACCAAAAGCCGGCTTAGCATGGCCGTCTTTGTCGAAGATCGTCCCCTCCGCGAGCGGCCCTCCCCACGGCGGGGTCAAGGCTCCCGTGAGCCATGACAGCTCATCACTATTCCCGAACAGGTAGAACCCGCTCACGCCGATTTCCAGCGCCAGTTCCAGCAGATCTGCGTAGATTTCGGCCTGCTTTCTCCAGCGCTCGTCGCGGTTTCCCGTTACTTCCTGAAGGTTGACGTCGACCTCGGTGAAGTAGATTTTCATGCTTCCGTTCTTGAGCGATTGGAATGGAGCGATGGCGTTTCGAAGCGCATCCTTGCCGGGTGGCCTGTGACCCTGGAGGTGCAGCTCGAAGCCGACGCCATCCAGCAGGCCGTCTCCCGCCAGCCTTCTGGCAAGAGCAAAGTATTCCGACGGGATATCGATCGGGACACGCGCGTCGATGAAGTTGTCGACGCCGTTCAGGACCAGGACGGCGTCCGGATTGGCTTCGCGCGCAGCAGCGAACGCAATGTCCGGATAGTTGGGTCCGACCTTCTCCAGCCACACATCACTGGCAGAGAACGGTTGAAAGAGCTCGTTGACGATGCCCCACGCGGTGATGTCCTCCTTGAAGTGACTTACGACAGCGCTGACGTATTCCTTCAGGACAGCACTGGCGTCCGCGCCTGGTTCCACCTCGTCAAGGAACCAGCGTGGGAGGAACACATGTTCGTCGCCTCCACCTCGCCCCCATACCAGCGGCTGACCGTACATCGACATGTCGTTCCGTCGAGCCCAGTTCACCACGTAATCGTACGGCTGGAAGTTATACGTCCCGCGCTCGGGCATCAGTGAAAAGTTCCATGGATTCGCCATGTGGATGCTACTGATCATCGCCCCATTGAATTGCTTCGGGAGCTCCGTGTAAGGGTCGTAAGGGACTTTTTCGCGCCCAGGCCAGAGGTAGCCGTAGTGAGCCTCCGCTCCAACGATGAATCCGAGTTTTGTGGCAAGTGTTCGAAGGGAATCCGGCGCCCAGTGCGGCTCCGGAGTAAGAGCCGGGCGCGGGGGCCGAGGGGTGATCGTCGTCGGCGCGGCCTCGGCTGGCGGGCGCGATGCAATCGGGGCGGCCTCGGTGGCGTCGGCAAGGTCTCGGGGGCCCGATCCACATCCCACGACCGAAGAACCGATCCCACCCACGAAGGCAGCAGCGGTGCCCGAAAGGAATCTGCGCCTTGTGAACGTACCGTGCATGGCCGGTGCAATTCTCACCGACCGAACGCTCCGCTGCCAGACAGGGCAGCGCACTGCCGCAGGAATGGTAGGCCCGGAGAGATTCGAACTCTCGACCAATGGATTAAAAGTCCGTTCAGGCCCATCCCACCCTGTTTGGAGGCGTCCCAAATCGTCACTTATGTTCCAGTTTGAATCTGATCACGCGGGACCCGATCCGGCGGAGTGGGGCGCTGTACCACCCCATGTCGGCAAGTTGGTCGGCAAAATGTCGGCAAAAGTGAGGTGCTCCGGCAGTGAGAGCCAGCGTAGGCTCACCCATCCCAGCGCTGTGCCTGCGGATTCCAGGCACCCGATTGGACCTTGCCCTGCAGAACGGAATCGAGCATTCCCGCCGCAGCCGTATGACCGGCATTCAGATCAGTGTCCAAGCCCACTTCGATAGCAAGCTGGCGATATGGAACACGCCACTCCGCCGGTGGGCTCGGGAGATCCGATGGGAGTTCATGGGTTCCGCGGCTGGCGAAGACCTCCCGAAGATCGAGCAGCAGTCGAGCCGCGTCCAGCGAGAACAACTGAGCGACCAGCGCCAGATCAACCAAGTCTTTGGGACGGCTGCTGACTCTGCCCCCTTCATAGCGTCGCGTGTATGCGTGCAGCTTTTCAGCAACCTGACGCGTCAACGGAATCACGGGAACCGTGACGGGTTCGATGCCGGCGAACCCGAGCAGGTCTGGAGTTGTCAGTGCCTCGGGCTGACTGACGGTAACGCCGTCCCCCTCCCCAACGTCCATGAGAAAGGTCTCGAACAGCCGACCAGCGAGCGAGGCTTGAACTCGGAACCGGTGAGCACCGCCCATGCGGTCGGGATCAGCGGTCGTCCGTTCCACCTGGAACGAGAAGAAGTCACCCAAGTCCTGGATGGTTGCTTCGATCAGCCTTTCGAGCAGTTCGTCCTCCTGGACCTGCCAGGCGAGATCGATGTCGCGAGTCGTGCGAGCCCGGCCTGCCATGCGCAGTTGCAGAGCGAACCCGCCCTTGAGCGCCCACTGATCCGGCGCGACGCGTAGGAGGCGAGCGAGGAGCCGATCGAATGCAACCTGCTTGCGCAGTCGCGCAAGCAGGGCACCGTCCCGACGACTGCGTTCTTTCAGCCGATCCTCAAGCGCCCGACGAAACGCGGCGGCAGTCTGATACCTCACGCGGGAACTCGCCGGATGGCGCTTTCTATAAACAGGCGTGTACGGGTCGAGCGGCCCTCTGCCACCCGGCGGAGTCGACGAGGTGTCGTGAGGCCGCGGTCCACGGCCTCACGAACAGCAAGCTCTATTTGCTCAGGCGGCGAACCATCCTCCAGAGCATCGACGAGCGTTCGCTCGGGGCTGGTTACCGGCACGCCGTCAATGGTCCGGAGATCTTCCGTCCCGAGTTGCCCTTCGATTGTGTGTATTCGCACGCCCGAACGCGGACGCACGCCACGCTTAGCTCGTGGGACCGAGACGTGGACAGCTGACGGGATTACATCGGAGAGCCCGTAAAGCTCGAGAGCGCTCTCGTGGGAGACCACGGCCCCGGTGGCCTTGAGCGGCAGCCATGCCGCCACAACGTGTTCGTGGGGACTGGAGGGGAAGTGTCGGAGCCGATAGAGGCCGCGTCGGACTCGCTCAAACCGTCCTCCCGGGCGCGCGTGGTGGCGGAGCGTGCTCCGGTCGATGCCCGCAGACTCCGCCTGGCCCGCTGTAAAGTAGCCCGCCTGCTGTTCGGCAATCTCGTAGAGCTGGTCGTGCGCGGTGTCCGACATATGGGGCACATGATAGCCGAAACGTCGGACACGGTGGCCCTCACGGGCCAAGCATCCAGGCGTGCGACTACATCACGTCCGCGGAAGGCGGCACCCAAAGGCTTGAACCTCAATTCCCGCGAACTGGCATTCGCAGCAGAGGACCAGCGCCGAGCCGGCCGGCGCATTCGGAGCAGTTGGCGTCGCGCCGCGGTACCTCACTCACTACTGAGTCCGTGAGAGGGTGGAACTTGCGCCAGCGCAACTCGACATCGGTCGCCAGTCCCGTTACGGCAAACAGGAAGTCATTGACCGCATGAGCCGCAGCAACGGCGTTCAGTGTGATGACGCTCGGGGCAGAGATCTCGTCGATGTACCGCTGCCTCCGGAGCTGCTCCGGATTCGTTGCTTCCTCGGCGAGACGCGCCGGGTTAATCAGCTGGTTACACCACAAGCAGGATTCCCCGGGCACCAAGTGCCGAACGGCCGAGAATACGTCGTGCACCTGGCCGGTCTCCCGGTCGACGTCGACCTTGGCACCGACCTGTATCCCAGGGATTAGATACTGGTGGACGAGAGCGTTAGTCACGAGGCGAGCTTGCATCGTGTCGGCTGCGAGGAAGACGAAGTCGCAATCGATGAGGTGGGCGAGCACCGACGCGTCGCTGATGTCGCCTCGTACTCCTTCGAAGATAATGTCCGGGCTCGCCGCAAGCGCAACCCGCCGAGCGATGGACACTTTGCTGGAGCGACGGCGGAGGCCGATCGAGCGGATGAAGCCAGGCATCCGGCGGTGGGTTAGCCATGGTCGAACATCCTTGAGAAGCGCGCCGACGACCCGCGGGAGATTGGTCGGGTCCAGACGTTCCGGATCGACGACGACGAGGTGGCCCACCCCAAGTCGGGACAGGTACTCGTTAACGAGCGATCCCGCCCCGCCGGCGCCCACGACCCCAACCTTGAGCTGACTCAGGAGTGCCTGACCCGCATCTCCGAACAGGCGCACTTGGCGATCCCATTCCTCGGCGATTCCGGTGGGGACCGGAGTCGGATGCGGGAACGAGCGCACCTGCACGCGCCCGACCACGTCGGTACACTCGAGGCTAAACCGCCGTCCTCCGCCAATCCAGATGTCTCCCGCCACTGCGTTGCGAGCGAAGACAACTCCGCCTACGGGAGGCCCGGCGAGGATGTCGAGCAGCGCTGGATACCCTCGCTCGTGAGACGCAAGGTCGTCGGACGAGAACGAAACGGTCCGCTCGCCTCCGTGGCAGTGGATTGCAAGGTACGCGAGTCCTTCGTCGGCACACTTCAGGGCGCATTCGCGGACGAAGCTCGCCGTGAGCATCCGGTATCCTCGCTGTCCGGGGACATAGTCCACTCCGTCCACGGCCAGGAACAGGCGGCGAGCCAGTAAACGAGTTCCCCGAGGAGTTGGGACGACGGCCGCTCCGATGACTGCGCCGTGCTCATCGTGGTCTCCGGGAAACAGATGTCCGCGGAGCGTACGCATCATCGGCGCGGGAATGCGAAGGGTCCACGGGCGTGTCATCGGAGTCGCAGCCATTCGAGCACCTTGGCCACCTTCAGGGCGGCTGTGTCCGTCGCCGGGTCGAGCTTGTTGTTGCGGCGGGAGATCTGGATTGCCGGCACGCCCTCAAATGACGCACTGGTCATGCCTTCCCCGAGGGGAGCGCCGTCGGCGCGGGCGAGGTCCGGCCGGACGAAAAGCGGGTAGATGTCGGCGTATGGGTACTGGAAGCTGATGCCGAAGCGCATCCAAGTCTCCCGCTGCATGTACGGCTCGCCCGGGTCGACGGGATCGATGGTCACGCTAGCGCCCCCATCCCCGAGAGCGCGCGCTTCGACCACGCTGGCCGGGAAGGCCGCCGTGAGCTCCTCGATGGCGCGACTGACCTCGGGCGTCACGTGTCCTTGTCCTACGAGTTGTCGTCGGCGGCGGTTGCCACGAACTTCGAGTTCCGCGTGACGGTGACCACGTCGCCATCTCCGATGATCTGGTGTTCACCGTTGGGGCGGATCTCCGCGAGCTGGAAGTCAAGCTGAATCGGCACGCCTTGGGCGATGGCCGCTTGTTTGATCTCCAGACCCGTGACCCTGTGGCGATCGAGTTCGACTGCTCGGTTGTTGACGGTGACCGTGACAGTGCGGTCGTGCCGCTCCTCCGCCACTTCGACGCTTGTCTCTGACATCGTGTTACACTCCTGTTGCGCGTGCGACGCGCGATTGCAAGATTAGCATTGCAGAGACGGTCTGCGATTGCAATATCGCAATCGCGCGCGCGGCGCGACAGGAGGCACACGACGGAGAAGAGGGGATGGTTCGACGCCGAGGCGTTTTACGAGGCACTGGATGCCGTGCGGCAGGCCAGGAGGCTCACGTGGAAACAGGTCGCCAGCCAATCGGGAGTGAGCGCGTCGACCCTGACGCGAATGGCTCAGGGCAAGCGCCCCGACGTCGATGGGCTCGCGGCGCTGGCAGCCTGGTCGGGACTCTCAGCGGACGACTACGTTCGCTCCGCTGAAGCGCGACCAACGCCCGAGCCGCTGGCGCTTATCACAACGCACCTTCGCGGCGACAAGAACCTATCGCCGGAAGCGGCCACGGCACTCGATGAGCTAATCAAGGCCACATACCACCGGCTCCGGATCAAGGAGTAGGTGAAGCAGTGGCGTACCGCTGGGGATTCAAGACGGAGGCGAACGACCTCGCTCGCGAAGTCCGAGCGGAGCTCGGTCTCGATCCGTTCGACCGTCTAGACCCCTGGAGGCTCGCCGAACAGCTCGAGATCCCTATCCTGGGCCTCTCGGAACTCGCGAATGAGGCGAGCGCGATCAGGCACCTGATGGTGGTCGAGCCCGAAGCCTTCTCCGCCGTCACCGTCTTCTGCGGCGCCGCACGAACGATCGTCCATAACGACGGCCATGCAGCAACTCGGCAGAATAGCAACCTGGCGCACGAGCTTGCCCACGGACTCCTTCTCCATCCGCCTACGCCTGCGCTCGACGACCGAGGCTGCCGCAATTGGAACCAGGACATAGAAGACGAGGCCGGCTGGTTGGGTGGAATCCTGCTGATTACGGAGGAGATGACCATAGCAATTGCCCGAGGTCAGCCCAGCGCCGAGGAGGCCGCACGCAGGCTGGGCGTGAGCCGTCAGATGATTCGGTTCCGAATGAATGCTACCGGGGCCGAGGCGCGCGTCCGTCGAGCTCGTGCGAGTGCTCCCAATGGGCCGACCCGCCGTCGGTCGTAGTCCCCCATGAGCCCCACACACGGTGGGACTGCCCAGGCGACAGGCGGGACCAAAGGCAGAGGGCCGCCAGGTGTCGAGCTACCGCGGCACGATCCTCTCGGGCAAAAAAAAGAAGCCGTCCTTCAGGAACGGTCGAAAAAGGGGCGAGGGAGGAGGACTCCTCCTCCCCCTTCGCCGCCTCAGAAAAGCCGAAGTTGCTGGCCGGCAGAGCGTGTGGCCTGAGGATCAGCACCGTCAGGCCGATCGGCCGCCCCCGGTTTCGCGAGGATTACCGAATCAAGGATCTGTGCCTCGTCCTCAGGGCTCGACCTGGATACCCGAGTGATCTCGGCGTCCGCGTCCAGCGCTTGACCGAACCCTTCATTGAATTCCCGCTCGGAGTGACGGAGGTCCGCAAACAACTCCTCCAGCGACTCGTCGCCCGCCCCGACCCGCTTGCTCAGGCTACGGGCGAGCGCCATGAGCAGGTCCTCGCCGTCGTCTCCGAAGGTCGCGAGACCGTCATCGCCGAGCTCACCTTCGACTGCGAGAGAAGCCTTCAGCTTCTTCGCGACAAGCGTGAGCGCATGCGCTTGGAGCGTTCCCCGGTAAGCGAGGTAGACCACGCGGACCGGAAGTCGTTGGCCGATGCGCCAGGAGCGACGGCTAGCCTGGCGCATCGTGTAGATCGAGTACTCGACCTCCTGCCAGACGATGGTCGGGAAGTCGATCAGGTCGAGGCCTGTCTGGACGAGCCTCGGGTGAACAAGGAGGACATCGAGGCCCGCCCTCACTTGTTGTGCGACCCAGTCCTCCCGGCGTTCAGGAGTGACGGTGTCGGCCTTCAGGCAGGCGACGCGATGGCCTGCGTCGTTGAGCACGGATGCCAGCCGAATCGTGATGTCTCGGCTCGCAGTGTGCGTGATGTAGACCAAGACCCGCCGACCTTCGCGCTTCTCGGCCTCGACGAGATCGAGCAGCGCCTGCTCTTTCGGGTAACGGTGTCCTTCGGGCAGCGGCGGGACCGCCGCGAT
>JAHDWR010000063.1:11042-14728 GCA_023382755.1 Dehalococcoidia bacterium | reverse complement strand
ATGTCCTCCGCCGGAACAACCCGTATTACAAGGTGTATGAAACGCAGGATTCGTATATCGCGCTGGCCTGCCTGAACAACCGCCTCCGGCGCGCCGCCGCGCGCGTGCTCGAGGTCGAGGACCCCCGCGTCGAGGGCGACGAGTTCGATTTCGACAAACTTGCGCCGGACGACGCCCTCATCCTGCGCGAGCTTATCGTGGCGACGTTCACCAACCGGACGACGGATGAGTGGGTCGCGCTGTTCGATGCCGCCGGGGTGCCGTGCGGGCCGGTCCGGCTCACGGCCGAATTGTTCGATGACCCCCAGGTGGTCGCCGACGAGCTGATCGTCGAGGTCGAGCACCCGATCCTCGGGCCGGTGAAGATGGCGAACAGCCCGCTGAAGATGAGCGGCGGCGAGACCGGTTCGCGGATGTCATCGCCGGCCCTGGGCCAGCACACGCGCGAGTTCCTCGGCGAGCTGGGCTACGGCCCGGACGAGGTCGCCGCCTTCGAGCGCGAACGGGTGGTGCGCGCCTGGGCCCGGGAGTGACCGCGTTCTACTGGACCGAGATGAGTTCGACTTCGAAGTAGAGGTCGGTGTTCGGCGGGATAGGCCCCTGCCCACGGGAACCGTAGGCGAGCGCCGCCGGGATGATGAGGTTGCGCTTGCCGCCGACCTTCATGGTCGCAACGCCTTCGTCCCAGCCCTTGATGACCTGGCCGACGCCGATGACGAATGTGAACGGTTGGCCGCGGTCGACCGAGCTATCGAACTTCTTGCCATCGAGGAATTTGCCGGTGTAGTGGACGGTGACGCGCCCGGCCTGCTGGGGGCTGGCGCCGGTGCCGACGACGATGTCTTCGTACTTGAGGCCGCTGGGCGTGGTAGTGGGGTTCTGCAAGGTGATTGGTCCTTCGGTGGCGGTGGCGGCCGGCGAAGGCGAGCCCCCGGTGGTTGGCGAGGTTGCGGAGGAGGTTGGGGTATCCGCCGTGTCGTCGTCGCCATCGCCGCCACATGCAGCGAAGGCCACGGGCGCAAGCGCGCCGGCGAGGAGGAGGAGTGCGAGGCGGTTGCGGAACATGGTCGAAGGGTAAACCCGCGGGTCGTGTCGAGCGATGGGGCGGGGAAGAAAGAGGAAAGAGGAAAGAGGAAAGAGGAAACCCCGGAGTCGCGGGGCTCCGCCCCCGCTAAGCCCCGGGAGGGGCACCCCAGCGCCGCCCCCAACCCGGCCCCGAACCCGGGAAGAGTTCGAAGGACGAAGTGCGAAGTCCGCCCGAACCCTCACTCCGGTGGTCCGGAAGCCGCGCCGCGCAATCAGTTCACGCGACGTTCGATGCCCTTCCAGTACTGCTCGCGGATGACGAACTTCTGGAGCTTGCCGGTCGCGGTGCGGGGCAGGCTTTCGACGAAGTCGACACTCGTCGGGCACTTGAAGTGGGCCAGGTGGTCGCGGGTGAAGGCGATGATCTCCTGCTCGGTGGCGGTGACGCCTTCGCGGAGGACGATGAGGGCCTTCGGGGTTTCGCCCCACTTCTCGCTGGGGACACCGACGACGGCGCATTCGAGGACGGCCGGGTGCTTGTAGAGGGCGTCCTCGATCTCGGGCGAGGAGATGTTTTCGCCGCCGGAGATGATCACGTCCTTCTTGCGGTCGACGATGTTGATATTGCCGAATTCGTCCCAGACGGCGAGGTCGCCGCTGTGGAAGTAGCCGCCGTAGATGGCCCTGGCGGTTTCTTCGGGCTGCTCCCAGTAGCCTTTGAGGACGACGTTGGAGCGGGCGCAGACTTCGCCGATGGACTTGTTGTCCATGGGCACGGGGTTGCCGTCGTCGTCGAGGACCTGGATATCGACGCCGATGGCTTCGACGCCGGCGCGGGCGCGGCGGGTGTAGTCGGCGCCGCCGGGGTTCTGGTGGTCGGGGCCCGAGACGGTGAGGATGGGGGAGGTCTCGGTGAGGCCGTAGATCTGGATGAACTCCCAGCCGAGCTCCTGTTCGAGGCGCTGGATGAAGGCGGCCGGGGGCGGGGCGCCAGCGATGGTGAAGCGCGGGCGGGTGGTGATGGTGTAGTTCGCCTTGTCGGGGAAGTTGAGGATGGTGCTGAGGACGGCCGGGGCCATGCAGCCGAAGGTGATCTTCTCATCCTGGAGGAGCCGGTAGAGGTCGGCTCCGACGACGGCGCGGAGGACGACGTGGGTGGCGCCCATGGCAGTCAGGGCGAAGGGGCCGCCCCAGCCGTTCGCGTGGAACATGGGCAGCGTCCAGATCTCGCGGTCTTCGTGGCGGATGCGGAGGTGGGCGATGAAGTTGTAGGCGTTGATGTAAACGTTGCGGTGGGTGAGCATCACGCCCTTGGGGCGGGCGGTGGTGCCGGAGGTGTAGTTGATGGAGGTGACGTCGTTCTCGTCCTGGTCGACGTGGGGCGTGGCGGTTTTCGGCTGGGCGCCAACGAACTCATCCCAGTCGGTCCATCCGGCGGGGGTGGTGTGGCCGGGGCGGGGGTCGGCCACGATCCAGTGCTCGACGGTCTTGAGGTTGGGACGGATCTGGTCCACCACCTGCGTGTATTCGTAATCAACGAGGACGGCCTTCACGCCGGCGTGGTTGATGATGTATTCGTGGTCGGCGGCGACGAGTCGGAAGTTGAGGGGCACGAGGATCGCGCCAATCTGGGTGACGCCGTAGTAGCTTTCGAGGAAGTAGTGGCTGTTGGGGCTGAGGATGCAGACGCGGTCGCCCTTCTTGACGCCAAGGGCGAGGAGCGCGTGGCCAAGCTGGTTGCAGCGTTCCTGGTATTCGCGGTAGGTGAAGCGCCGGGCGCCATCGACGACGGCTTCCTTGTTGGGGTAGAGCTTTGCGGCTCGGCGCAGGAAATCGTTCAGCAGCAGCGGTACTTCCATGTGGCAGGTCTCCCGGGTGTGTGAGGGGGGGAGTCTAGCAGATGGGGGAGGCTACCCGGAGGTGCGCGCGGACCCTTGCGCGAACTGGGTGACAGCCTGGCAGAGGGCCTCAACGCCCCGCCGCGCGACCGTGATGAGCGGGAGTCCGGGGGGACGGTCCTCGGTGTAGACCTGGGACACGCGGTGGGGGAGCTCGGTGGAAGCCCAGACGACCAGGAGCTGCGCCCAGGCGAGGTCGGGGAGCGCCTGGCGTTTCGTTGGCCGGTCGTTGCGGCCGTCGATGATGCGCCATTCGATCGGCGTGCCCGTGGTGAGCGCGCGGAGCTCGGCGTGGGCATTGCCGCTCCCGCCGAGGAGGACGATGCGTTCGAGACCGGTGCGGACGCAGGCCGCGACCATCTCACGGCCGGCGCGACGGGTGTTGGATCCGCCGCAGATGGAGCAGCGGTCGCGGCCGGTGCGGACGATGGGCTTCGCCGGGTTGGCGGCTGCGGCGAGGCAGGCAGGGCTGGCGCAGACCGGCGTGATCCCGGCCCAGAGGGCTTCGCGGGCGCGGGTGAGCTTGTGGGTGGCGATGCGCTGTTTGCCGGCGCGGGTCAGGCCGGCGGCGGCCAGGACGACGCGCGCCTCGATGCGGCCAGGCGCATCGAGGATGCCCTCGCTCGCGAGCCAGTCGTCGATGTCGGTATCGGCTGCCACCGGGGATATGGTAGGCGCGATGGGGACGGGGTGGGCGGCGCCGCGATCCCACACGCTCCGCGCCCCCCCATGGCGGCCGCTGCCCCCCCAAACCCCCCGCCC
>JAHDWR010000063.1:0-11032 GCA_023382755.1 Dehalococcoidia bacterium | reverse complement strand
GGTGGGGGGGTGGGGGCGGGGGGGGGGGGGCTGCTACCCTACCGGGCGGTAAACCGGTATCCTTCCGGGACTTGCGGGCGGAGTGTGCCCCGCCGCAGCCAAATCCAAACCCGGAGAACCGCCCGTGAAAGTTCAAGTGAACGCCGATATGTGCGAAGGCCATGCGAAGTGCGAGAAGGCCGCGCCGGAAGTCTTCAAGGTCGGCGATGACGATGTGAGCGTGGTGCTCGTGGACGACGTTGCGCCTGAGCTGGTGGAGAAGGTCGAGCGCGCGATCCGGATGTGCCCGCGCCAGGCGATCTCCTGGGCGAACAGCTAGCCTTTCCCGGCGAGGCCGATTCCCGGACCTCGACACCGGCGACACAATCCGCGCACCGCGCGTCAGGTTTGCATAAGGAAACAATGAAATGAGTGCCCCTACCCTGAAACTGAGTGACATCAACCTCAACGACCCGGAGCTGTTCGAGCGTGAAGGCGCGCACGAAGTACTCCGGATGCTTCGGCGGGAGGCCCCGGTGCACTGGAACCCGCCGGGCGAAGTGGCCAACGGGTTCTGGTCGATCACGAAATACGAGGACATCCGGTTTGTTTCGCGGAACCCGGAACTGTTCATTTCGAGCAAGGGGATCGCGGGACCGGGGCTGCGGCCGGAAGCGCTGCAGAACCTGGGCGTTGGCGCGGAGCAGCAGAATGCCGGGGCGAACATCAGCATCATCGGGATGGACCCGCCGCGGCACGTGAAGATGCGGCGGCTCGTGAACAAGGGCTTCACGCCGCGCGCCGTGAACGCGATGGAGCCGGAGATCCGGCGGGTCACCAACGAGATCCTGGACAAGATCGATGGCCGGGATGAGCTGGACTTCGTGCTCGAGGTGGCGAGCCAGCTCCCGCTGGCCGTGATCTGCGGGATGATGGGCCTGGAGCAGAAGGACTGGGCGCTGATGTTCGAACTGACGAACAAGGTGCTTGGATCGGGCGACCCGGAATACCAGACCGAGGTACCGGAAGAAGAGCGCGGCACGAGCGCAGCTGCGCGGGCGACGGCGATGCGGGGCGTCGGCACGATGATGGAGTACTTCCGGAACGTCCTGGAAGACCGGCGGAAGAACCCGCGGGAGGACGACCTCCCCACGATCCTGCTGGAGTCGGAGATCGATGGCGAGAAGCTCTCGGAGGGCGACCTGCTCGCGTTCTGTTTCCTGCTCATCCTGGCGGGCAACGAGACGACCCGGAACGGGATTTCGGGCGGCCTGCGGGTGCTCTGCGAGCACCCGGACCAGAAAGCGAAGTTGCTGAAGGACATGTCGTTGATGGAACCGGCGGTGGAAGAGATCCTGCGCTGGGTTTCGCCGCTGCATCACATGGCGCGGACCGCGACGGCCGATGCGGAGGTCCGGGGTCAACAGATCAAGGCGGGAGACCGGGTGCTCATGTGGTACCCATCGGCGAACCGTGACGAGGACATCTTCGCGGACCCGTACACGTTCGACATCACGCGGACGCCGAACGAGCACCTGGCGTTCGGGATCGGCGAGCACTTCTGCCTGGGCGCCGGGTTCGCGCGGCGCGAGCTGAAAGTGATGTTCGAGGAACTGTTCCGGCGCTTCCCCAACATCGAACTGGCGGGCCAGCCGGAGCGGCTGCGGTCGAACTTCATAAACGGGACGAAGCACCTGCCGGTCCGGCTGAACAGCGGGCGATAAAGGGCGCTTTGCGGGAACGGTAGCGCATGGGCTGGCGATTGCCGTAGGCTATCGACCGAACGGTAAATAGCCTCGGTTACGCATAGCTTACCGAACAAACACACGGAGCCGACTCGTGACGACAGAAGCAGCACTCAGCCTCGCGGACATCAACCTCAACGATGAGGAGTTGTTCGAGCGCGGCCTGGCGCACCAGGCGTTCAAGATCCTGCGGCGCGAGGAACCGATCAGCTGGACACCGGGGAACGACGAGGTCAAGGGCCACTGGAACCTGGTGAAGTACGAAGACGTGCTGCACGTCTCGCGGCACCCGGAGATCTTCAGCTCGGAGCGGGGCATCGTGCAGTACGAGCCCGTGAACGCGGACGAGGCGTCGGCCGCTTCGGCCGGCAACGGGAAGATGATCATCACGATGGACCCGCCGCGGCACGTGAAGATGCGCCGGCTGGTGAACAAGGGCTTCACGCCGCGGGCGGTTGCGCTGTGGGAGCCCAAAATCCGCGAGACGACGAACACGCTCCTCGACCGGATCGCGAAGAAGGGCGAGTCGGACTTCGTGCTCGATATCGCCTGCAACATCCCGCTGGCGGTGATCTGCCAGATGCTTGGGTTGCCGGAGAAGGACTGGGCGCTGATGTTCCAGCTGACCAACAAGGTGCTGGGCCCGGGCGACCCGGAATACCAGACCGACGTGCCGGAGGTGCAGCGGGGCACGCAGGAAGCTGCGCGGATCACCGGGAACATCGGGACGATGCAGATGTTCGGCTACTTCGCGCAGGCGCTGCAGGAGCGGAAGACAGCCCGGCGCGAGGACATCATCAGCCTGCTGGTCGATTCGGAACTCGAAGGCGAACAACTGACGGATGAAGACATCCTCTGGTTCTGCTTCCTGCTGATCCTCGCGGGGAACGAGACGACCAGGAACGGCATGTCGGGCGGGCTGCTGTCGCTCTGCGAGCACCCGGACCAGAAGCAGAAGCTGCTGGACGACATGTCGCTGCTGCCCGGCGCGATCGAAGAGATCCTGCGGTGGAACTCGCCGGTGACGCATATGGCGAGAGTAGCGTTGCAGGACACGGCAATCCGCCACCAGGCCATCAAGCAGGGCGAGCGCGTGGTGATGTGGTATCCGGCGGTGAACCGGGATGAAGACGTGTTCCCGAATGCGGACGTGTTCGATATCACGCGGACGCCGAACGACCACCTGGCGTTCGGCATCGGCGAGCACTTCTGCCTCGGGGCAGGGTTCGCGCGGCTGGAACTGAAGGTGCTGTTCGAGGAGCTGTTCCGGCGGTTCCCGGATATCGAGCTTGCGGGGCCACCGGAGCGGCTGCGGTCGACGTTCATCGGGGGCATCAAGCACTTGCCGGTGAAGTTCACGCCCGAGCGGTAGCCGCGGGCTTACTCGAAGGCATATGAGTGAGGGGGACCCGGACGGTCCCCCTCTGCTGTTGCGCCCCGGGGCGACAGGACGGGCTACCGTCCCGCGCAGAGCGCGATGACATCGCCGTAGTAGGCGAGGATGGTGTTGGCGGGGAAGCAGATGCCGCGCGCGCCGGTTGCGGCAGCTTCCGGCTCGTCGTCATCGCCGAGGCCAAAGAGGCCGCTGAAGAGGCCGGCGCCGCCCTTTTCGCGGATGACCTGCCAGTCGTCCCCGTCGAGTCCCGCGAGGCGTGCGGCCTCGGCGTAGGCCTCGTGCCGGTTGGCGGTACCGTCGATGAGGCCGAGTTCCTCGGCGGTCTTGTTGTCGTAGACGAGTGCGCCGATCTTCTGGCGGATGTCAGTCTCCGGGATGTCTCGGCCTTCGGAGACCAGGCGGACGAAGTCGGTGTAGGCGTTGTCGACGCCCTGCTGAAGGATGCGGCGTTCTTCTTCGGTGAGGCGGCGGTAGGGCGCGCCCATGTCCTTGCCGCGGCCGGCGGTGATGGGCTGGAACTCGATGCCATCGCTGGTGGTGACGCCGCCGCCGAAGAGCCCGCCTTCGGTGGCGATGAGGCCGTCCCAGTATTCGAAGGCGCCCATGGTGACGCCGATGCTCCCGAGGAGGCTGCCGTGGTCGGCGAGGATGAGGTCGGCGCCGGCCATGGAGTACATGCCGCCCGAGGCGGAGATGCCGGCGACGAAGGCGAGGACGGGCTTGCCGGTGCGCTCCTGGTACTCACGCACGCCATCGGCGATGGCCCGGGAGCCGAAGATGGTGCCGCCGGGAGTTTCGAGCTCGAGGATGATGCCGTCGATGGAGGAGTCGTCCGCGGCTTCGCGGAGGGTCTCCTTGATGGAGTAGCCGTAGACCACGCCGAGGCTGCCGAAGATGCTCGTCTCGCCGGGTTCTTCGCCGAGAATGACGCCGCGGATGGGCACGGAGAGGAGCTTGTTGCGGTTGCCTTCGTCGCCGTACACGAACTTGTAGTCGTCGCCGTCATCGCCGGCGGCGGCGCCGATGATGGCGATGATGGCGATCAGCGGGATGATGAAGGCAAGGACCGTGGCCACGCCGAAACAGCCCGCGGCCACGGTGGACTTGAGGGCGGTGCGCCAGACCATCCGCCAGGTGCTTTCGCGGGCGGCGCCGATGCCGGGCGGGGGATAGGGGCCGCTGTACCAGGCCTGGGGTGCCGGGGGCGTTGGTGTGGAAGGGGGGATGGCGGCGGCCGGTGGTGGCGGCGGCTGCGGCTCCTGGGGAGGATGGGATTCGGGGGTATCGCTCAAGGGGCGCTCTCCTCGGACCGTAGTACCGCTGGTGCGGTCAGGCTCCTGCGACAGTACTGCAAGTGCAGGCCGGGTGGGAATCGGAACGCGAAGCTAGGTGCCCCAGGGATTAACTACCTCAACCCCGAGCGGCGTGAAGTCGGACACGTTCCTGGTGACCACTACGAGCCCATGAAGGGCTGCGGTGGCGCCGATCATGGAGTCAACCACCGCGGGTGGGTTGCCGGCGATTCGGAGCGGTGCATACAGCGTGCCCCACGTGACGGCTTCCTCTGGCCCAAAAGGAATGAGCCGGTCCTGGTAGAACGCCCGGACTGCGACAAGCCAGCGCTGCAATATGCGCCTCGACCGGGAGTCGCGCGCGAGTTCGACACCCTGCTGGAGTTCGCCGAGCGTGAGCGCACTGACGAAGAACTGGCTGCTGCGCTCGGCCTGAAACCAGCGAACGACCTGCGGATTGTCGAGTGGGCGTCGGGAAGCCGAAACCGTAACGGTATCGAGCAGGAACCGGTTCATGGCTCATCGTCCAGTTTCAGTGGAGGAGAGAGGTCCACGGTTCTCGCGGGAAGTTCGAGTTCGATGTCGGCGTTCTCCGACGCCCACAGGTCCATGAACCGAAGGATCGCATCGCCCTGGGACATACCGTCCTCAAGCCGAAGGAAGGTGTTCGCATCCACGACGACTGCCACCTCTTCCCCTCTGACGGTGACGACCTGGGGGCCTTCCTCGCGAGCCCGGCGCACGAGCTCGCTGAATTTGTTCTTGGCTTCCTGGAGCTGCCAGGTTCGGCTGCGGGCGATCAATGAGAACTCCATCTAGACAGGCTAGCTAGTAGCCTAACACAACCCAGACAGGAACTCCGGCACGATTCCTCTCGTGACAGCCGGAGAGACTCGGGAGGGCTAGCCGAGCTTGCCGGCCTGGCGGGCCCAGCGGTATTTCGCGGCGAGTGCGGCGACGGGGCGCTCGGCGGCGTAGGGATACGCCGGGACGCCGCGCTCCTCCAGGTAGCGGCAGGCTTCTTCGACTTCCACATCGCCGACGAGGGAGGCGACGACCGGTTTCACCTTCCCGGCGGCCTTAGCCTCATCGAGAGCTTCGCCAAGGAGCCGCGCGAAGACCATGGGCGGGGTGATGATGGTGTGCCAGTAGCCGAGGATGAGGGCGTGGACGCGGTCGTCCATGAGGGCGAGGCGGATGGCCCTGCGGTAGGTCTCGGGCGGTTCGCCGCCGGTGATGTCGATGGGGTTGCCGTAGGCGCCGAACGGGGGAATCAGCTCCTTGTACTGGAGCCCAAGATCTTCCGGGACCTCCATGAGGGTGAGGCCGTAATCGGAGCAGGAGTCGGAGAGGAGCACGCCCGAGCCGCCGGCGCCGGTGACGATGAGTACGTTTTCGCCCTTCGGCGCTGGGAGCATGGAGAGGGCGCGGCTCCAGTCGAGGAGGTCTTCGAGGGTGCGGGCGCGGACGACGCCGGCCTCGCGGAGGGCGGCATCGTAGATGCGGTCGGTGCCGGCGAGGGCGCCTGTGTGGGAGGCAGCGGCGCGGGCGCCATAGGCGGTGCGGCCGGCCTTGAGGACCACGATGGGCTTCTGCTTCGAGACGCGGCTGGCGGCATCGACGAAGGCGCGGCCATCCTTGATGTCCTCCACGTGCATGGCGATGACATCGGTGTTGGGGTCCTCGCCGTAGTACTCGATGAGGTCGTCCTCATCGAGGTCGCTCTTGTTGCCGAGGCCGACGATGGCGGAGACGCCCATCCTGTGGGAGCGGCTGAAGCCGATGATGGCCATGCCGACGCCGCCGCTCTGGGAAGAGAGGGCGACCGTGCCGCGTTCGGTGTAGGGGGTGCAGAACGTGGCGCAGAGGTTGGCGGGTGTGTAGTAGTAGCCGTAGATGTTCGGCCCCATGACGCGGATGTTGTGCTTGCGGGCGACGGCGATCATGTCGTCCTGGAGCTGTTGCTCGCCGATCTCGGCGAAGCCGGACGGGATGAGGATGGCGCCCGCGACGCCCTTCTGGCCGGCCTCGTCGACGGCTGCGGCGACGCGGGCGGCGGGCACGGCGAAGACCGCGACATCGACCTCGCCGGGGATCTCGGTGACGGAGGTGTAGGCCGGGAGGCCCTGGATCTCACCGCCGCGGGGGTTCACCGGGTAGAGCCGGCCCTGGTAGCCGCCGTCGAGGATGTTGCGGACGACCGAGTAGCCGATCTTGCCTTCTTCGTTGGAGGCGCCGATGACGGCGATCGCCTTCGGCATCATGATGCGCCGCATGGAGGCGAGGACTTCGTCGCGCGGGGGACGCGGGCGGCCGTTGTGCTCGGTGGTGCGCAGCGCGATCCGGGCATCGACCGCGAGTACGCCATCGTCGTAGGCAATGACGGGATTGAGGTCGAGTTCGTCGATTTCGGGGAGGTCGGTCACGAGCCGGGAGACGGTCTCGATGACGCCGGCGATGGCTGCGAGGTCAGCCGGCTTTTCGCCCCGGACACCGTGGAGGATGGCCGCGCCCTGGATTTCGCCGAGCATTTCGCGGGCGCGTTCGGGGGAGGTGGGGGCGAGCGCGAACGTCACGTCCTTGAAGGTTTCGACGAAGATGCCGCCGAGGCCGAACATGACGACTTTGCCGAACGTGTGGTCGGTGACGGCGCCGACGATGACCTCACGGCCCGGGCGGGCCATCTGCTGGACGAGGACGCCATCGATGGTGGCGGAGGGGTCGTAGGCCCGGGCGGAGGCGATGATGCGGTCGTAGGCCTGGCTGACCGCGGCGTCGCTGGCCAGGCCGAGGGCGATGGCGCCGGCATCGGACTTATGGGTGATCTGGCTGGAGAGGACCTTGAGGGCGACGGGGTAGCCGATTTCGCGGGCGGCCCGGGCTGCGGCGGCGGCATCGGTGGCGACGCGCTCCGCCGGGAGGGGCAATCCATAGGCGCGGCAGATCTCGCCCGCCTCATCGGCGGTGAGGTTGGTGCGACCCTGGCCCAGGGCCTGGGCGATGACTGCGCGCGCGGATTCCCGGCTCATAGATACCTCACAGATGCGTGTTGCTGGTGGTGGCAGTGCGGTGGTGCCGGGCTCGTGAGAGCCGGCCCGCGAGAATTTGACGTAATCCTACGTGGTGCGGGGAGCGCGGTCACGCTGAGGCGGGCTACCAGGCGCCGCCGCCGCTGCGGGCCTCGAGCGCGCGGCGGACGGCGCGCTGGCGCTCGATACACGGGACTTCCATCGGGTGGCGGTCGTGGCGGAAGCCGCACCGGAGCTGTCCGACGAGGTAGCGCCAGTAGAAGCGGACGCGGCCGAGTTCGCGCACCTGGGCGACGTGCATGGTTTCGTGGGCGATCAGGGCGAGGCCCCTCGGGGTATCGGGGTGGTAGCGGCCGGGGCGGAAGATGACGACCGGGGCGAAGGTGATTGCGCCCATGCCGATCAGCGCGGGCAGCCAGCACCACGGCCGGCCCGTGACCATGCGGGCGCTGCGCAGGTCCCGTTCGGGCACGAATTCCGAGAGCCTGGCGATGGTCGCGTCATCGAGCTTCATGACCACCACTTCTACCATGGAAACGCAAGAGGCCCCGTTTGCCGGGGCCTCTCAGGGTTTGGTCGGAAGTGGCTAGAGGCCGCGGTCGACCAGGTATTTGCAGAGATCGCTGATGCGGCAGGCGTAGCCCCACTCGTTGTCGTACCAGGTGGCGACCTTGACAAGGTTGCCGCCGACGACGTTGGTGGACTGGCCGTCGACGATGCTGGAGCGTTCGTCACCCTTCATGTCCATGGAGACGACGGGGTCCATGGTGAATCCGAGGATGCCCTTCATCTTCGTCTCTGCCGTGTGTTTCAGGAGGGCGTTCAGGTCGTCTTTCGTGGTGTCCTTTTCGGTGAGGGCGACCACTTCGACGATGGAGACGGTGGGTGTGGGGACGCGGTAGGAGAGGCCGTCGAGCTTGCCATCGACCTGGGGGATGACGAGCCGGAGGGCGCGGGCGGCGCCGGTGGAGGTGGGGACGATGTTCATGGCGCCGGCGCGCATTTCGCGGAGGTCGGTGCCGGCGGCCTTATCGAGGATCTGCTGGGAGTTGGTGTAGCTGTGGATGGTGGTCATCTGGCCTTTTACGAGGCCCAGGTTGTCGACGATGACCTTGACCACGGGGGCGAGGCCGTTGGTGGTGCAGCTGGCGTTGGAGATGACATGGTGCTTCGCCGGGTCGTACGTCTCGGCGTTGACCCCGAGCACGACGGTGACGTCCTCGTTCTTGGCGGGGGCGCTGATGATGACTTTCTTGGCGGAGTCGCGGCGGTGGGCGACAGCCTTTGTGGCATCGGTGAAGAAGCCGGTCGACTCAATGATGATCTCGGCGCCGACCGAGCCCCAGGGGATGGCGCCGGGGTCGCGTTCGGCGAAGACCTTGATGGCCCGGCCGTTGACCACGAGCGTATCGCCCTCGGCGCGGACTTCCTTGTCCCAGCGGCCGTAGTTGCTGTCGTACTTGAGGAGGTTGGCGTTGACGTCGGTAGCGACGAGGTCATTGATGGCGACGACTTCGAGTTTGCCGTCGTAGCGATCGGTGATTGCCTTGAGGACCTGGCGCCCGATGCGCCCGAAACCGTTGATGCCGACCTTCGTCACCATGAGAACCCCGCCGAAAAGAGATAAGGACAGCCTACCGGGCCGGGCAGGCCTAGGCCAGCTTCACCGCGGTGCCAGAGGCGGTGATCATGAGCATCTGGCCGCCAACGGTCTCGTAATCGATCTTCACGCCGACGACGGCATCGGCGCCCATCTGGGCGGCGAGCTCGCCCATTTCCGAGATAGCCCCGTCGCGGCCCTTGCGGAGCTCTTCTTCGTACTTGCCGGAACGCCCGCCGACGATGTTGCGGAAGCCGGCGGCGATATCCTTGAAGACGTTGACGCCGAGGATGACTTCGCCGGCGACGATGCCGTGGTATTCGGCGATGGTGCGGCCCTCGATGGTGGGCGTAGTCGTGACGATCAGTGCCACGGTGGTGCTCCTGTACGGGTGGTTGCTTCCCAGTCTAGCCAACGCGGGAGCAAGGCGGAGTGTGGGGTCCGGCTGGAGTGGGCCCGGGCAGCCGGAGACATAGCCCAGGAGAGTCGATACATACGCCTGCGCTATCGATCTGGCGAAATGCATCGGAAAGTCGCGCTACCTGAATGGTGTGCCCGGAGCGACTCTGAAGGCAGAACACGAGAAGGAGCCTGCCATGAACCGCCGCATGGTCATCTGTCCGTCCTGCGAACTGCGCTTCCTTTCCGGGCGCCAGCGCACGTATTGCCCGGGATGTCACCTGCTGATCGAGCCGCAGGCTGCTTCCTAGCGGTCCCCGGCCCACCAGCGCTGCAGGTGGGGCAGAAGCTCGCGGGGCGACGCGATTGCCGATCTGGCCTCCATCCCGGCGCCGGGCGACCATGCCGAAGAAAAGACATGGGCACCCAGCGCGGCGACCCGGTCGCGGTCCTGGGTTTCGGGGCTGACGAAGGCAGATTCTTCGGGCTGGCATTCGAGGAAGCGGAGGCAGGCGGCGAAGCGGGACGAGGGTTCCCAGGGTTCGCCTTCGGGCGTGGCCGCGAGGATGGCGAGGAAGCGGTCGAGCCCCGTTGATTGGGCCTGCTTGATGGCGATCGCGTGGGGGAGGCGGCTGATCGCGGCGAGGTCGATGAGTTCGCCCCGGAGCGCATCCATGGCCATGCCGGTGCCGTCGTGGACGAGCAGCCGCTTCATGGCGCTGCGCGCATACATTTCTCCGCACAGCTGTTCGCATCGGTCGGCCTGGGCCGGGTCCGCGAGGAGGACCTGGAGGGCGTGGCGAAACGGGCGCGTGTGGTATTCCTCCACGAGCGAGGCGGCCTGCACGGGACGGCCGGTGACGCTCGCCACGGACTCTTCGACGGCGTAGCGCCAGGCCGGGCGGGGGTCGATCAAGGCCCGGTCGAGGTCAAAGACGATCGCACGTGGACGGGGCTTGCCGCTGCCCGCGAGGGGCATGGTCAGGCTCCGAGGCCGGCCCGGCGGCGCGCGGCCTCGTATTCCCCGGGGGTGTTGAAGCCGAGGTCGAGCAGGTCGCCGGCATCAACCTCCCCGGTTTCGGCGGCGTGCGCGCGGAGGACGCCGTGGAGGCCTTCGGACTCGTCGGTCGCGGCCATCATCTCTTCGCGGAGGCTGCCGGCGACGACGACTGGATGGCCATGGCGGCCATCGTGCACCGGCCGGGTGACCAGGTCTCCGGGCCGGCGGCCTTCGATGAGCGCGCGGATGAACGAGGCGGGCCGGGGCTGGTCGACATCGATGACGACGATGGCCTCGGCGTCGCGGTTGACAGCCTTGGCGCCGATGCGGAGGGAGCCCGCGCGGCCGTGCTGGTGGCGCGGGTTGAGCATGGTTCGGCAGTTGAGCGATCGCATGCAGCGGCTCACGTCATCCGCTTTGAAACCGAGGACGACGATGACCTCATCGCAGCCGGCTTCCTGGAGCTGGTGGACCTGGTAGCAGATGAGCGGCTCGCCGGCCCAATCGAGGAGGGCCTTGTTCGAGCCCATGCGGCTGGAGGCGCCGCCGGCGAGCACAATCGCGGAAATCATGTGCCTGAGTCTAGCGGGCA
>JAHDWR010000062.1 GCA_023382755.1 Dehalococcoidia bacterium | reverse complement strand
ACACCTATATCCCCGCCAACCCGGGCTGGGACACCGTCGTCCAGATGCTCTCCGAGGTCCCCGTCATCGCCGCCGCCATGGGCAGCGTCGCCGGCCTCGGCGCCGCCCGCGTCGTCACCTCCCACTGGAGCATCATGGTCAAGGACACCGCCCAGGTGTTCGTCGCCGGCCCGCCCGTGGTCGCCGCCGGCATGGGCGAGGAAGTCACCAAGGAGGACCTCGGCGGCGCCGAGATCCACTACCACAACGGCGTCGTCGATAACCTGGCCGAAACCGAGGAAGACGCCTTCCAGCAGATCCGCCGCTTCCTCTCCTACCTCCCCGCCAACGCCTGGGAACAGCCTCGCCGCGCCGACCCAAGCGACGACCCGGCCCGCAGGGAGGACTGGCTTATCGGCGCCATCCCGAAGAACCGCCGCCGCCCCTACAAGGTCCGCCAGGTCCTCGAGGCGGTGCTCGATAGTGACTCGTTCTTCGAAATCGGCGGCGGCTGGGGACAGTCAGTCGTGACCGGCTTCGGCCGCCTCGACGGTTTCCCGGTCGGCGTCGTCTCGAACGACCCCTACTTCTACGGCGGCGGGCTCACCGCCCAGGGCAGCGAAAAGCTCGCCCGCTTCGTCGACCTCTGCGACACGTTCCACCTGCCCTGCGTGAACTTCCTCGACCAGCCCGGCTTCGTCATCGGCACCTGGGGCGAAAAAGCCGCCACCATCCGCAAGGGCGCCAGCGCCATGGCCGCCGTCTTCCAGGCGAGCGTCCCCTGGGTCACGATCATCATGCGCCGCGCCTACGGGGTCGCCGGGGCCGCCCACGCCAACACCGCCCGCCTCAACCTGCGCTACGCCTGGCCGAGCGGCGACTGGGGATCGCTCCCCCTCGAAGGCGGCATCGAAGCGGCCTACAAGCGCGACCTCGCCGCCGCCGAAGACCCGGACGCCCTCCGCGCCGAGCTCATGGAACGCCTGGGTGCGGTCCGGTCGCCCCTTCGCACGGCCGCGGCGTTCGGCATCGAGCACATGATCGACCCGCGCGACACACGGCCGATCCTCTGCGAATGGGTGCACCAGGCCTACGCCATCGAGGCCACCCAGCTCGGCCCCCGGCAGCGGGGCTACCGCCCCTAGCGGCCCACGCCCCGCCCCGCGCCGCAATTCCCGATTCACGATTCACGATTGGCCCGCCCCCACCCGGAGTCGCGGGGCTCCGCCCCCGCTAAGCCCCGGGAGGGGCACCCGAACGCCCCCACCAGGGAACCGCGACCGGCAAGGGAGCGGATCGTGCAAGAGCGACAACGCCCTGCCGCAGCCCACCCCCAATATCCGAGGCGCGCCAGGGATGGCGCGCTGGCCCTCCCAGCCAGCGCAGCGCCGCGGGACGTCAGGCTGGAGTGCCACCGGCTGCACCCCGGCCAACGTCCGGACCGCCACCGGCAGGAAGCGGCACTCGATTCCCACCACCAACGCCGCGCGTCAGCCCACCCACGGCGTATCGCGCTGCCACGCGGGCCCCGGTGCCGCTCCGTGCCCGTCGCGGTTCTGGGGGCGTGGTGTGGTTGGCGAGTCCGCCCTAACCTACGGCCGCGATCGCCGCGTCCAGTTGCACTTCGGAATACGCCTCGAACGCCCGCCGCGCGGCTTCGTGCTGCGATTCCACCCGCTCTCGCGCCGCGCGGTGCTCCTTCGAACCGAACGTGTTCGTCCGCCGCGCCTCATCGTCGATGACGTCCAGCGCCGGCCGCCGCACGCCATCGTCCTCTCGCTCCACCAGTTCCCGTATCTTCTCGTCGCGGTTCATGCGGCCTCCCACCAACAAGCTTACGTCGAACTGGAACCGCGCACGTCGCCCTTGGCCTGCGCACTTCGCACTTGGCACTTGGCACTTCCTCCTCCCTCCTCCCTCCTCCCCTACAATGGAGTCACAACATCGTTTCCCGGAGCCCTGCTTGGCCATCGCCATCCGTCTCTCCCAGGCGCACATCGACGCCATGATCCAGCACGCCCTCGAAGACGCCCCCATCGAGGCCTGCGGCCTCCTTGCAGCCAGAGACGGGATTGTCGTCGAAGTCCGCCGCGCGAAGAACCGCGAGGCCAGCCCCTACCGCTTCAGCATCGACCCCCTCGAGACCCGCAGGCACGAACAGGCCATCGATGACTCCGGCGCCGAGCTCGCCGGCTTCTACCACTCCCACACGGGCAGCGCCCCCATCCCGAGCCCGACGGACATCCGCATGATGGGGCCCTTTTTCGGCCCGCCCTTCGTCCACTTCGTGATCGGCGTCGCCGACCGCGAGGACCCCGAGGTCCGCGCCTGGTACATCGATGGCACCGAACGCCGGGAACAGGAGTTCGAAGTCATCCCCTGATGCCCACCACCGTCTCGTGGCCCATTCGCCGGGACTACCTGGCCCCATCGCTCGCCATTCGCGGGCGCGAATTCGCGTGGGGCGCGCGCACCTACCTCATGGGCGTCATCAACGTCACCCCGGACTCGTTCTCCGGCGACGGCCTCGGCGCGGACCCCGCGGCCGCCGCCCGCCAGGCCGCCGCCTTCGAAGCCGCCGGCGCCGACATCCTCGACATCGGTGGCCAGTCCTCCCGCCCGGGCGCCCTGGTCCTTTCGCCCGAAGAGGAAGCCCGCCGGGTCATTCCGTGCGTCGAGGCTGCCCGCGCCGCCTCAACCCTCCCCATCTCGGTCGATACCTTCCACGCCGCCGTGGCGGACCTTGCCGTCCAGGCGGGAGCGGGCATCATCAACGACATCTGCGGCATGCGCTTCGACCCCGGAATGCCGGCCGTCGTCGCCCGCCACGGCGTGCCGCTTGTCGCCATGCACAACCAGCGCGGCCGCGACTTCCACGACGTGGTTAGCGACATCGCCGACGGCTTCCACGCCACCCTTGCCCTCTGCCATCGCCACGGCATCGCCCCCGACCAGGTCATCCTCGACCCCGGCTTCGGCTTTGGCTGGACTCCCGAACAGAACCTCGAGATGCTCCGCCGCCTTCCCGAGCTCTGGGAGTTCCGGCTCCCGCTGCTCGTCGGCACGAGCCGCAAGTCGACCATCGGCTTCGTCCTCGATGCGCCGGTCGAAGGGCGGCTCGAAGGTACCGCCGCCACCGTCGCGCTCGCCATTGCCGCCGGGGCCGATATCGTCCGCGTCCACGACGTGGCCGGGATGAAGAAGGTGGCGAGGATGGCTGACGCGGTCGTCCGGGACAACTGGAAGCACGGGGCGCCGCGATGACCCGCGTCTACCTCGCCCTCGGCTCGAACCTCGGCGACCGGCTCGCGAACCTCCGCGCCGCCGTCGCGGCCATCGAGGAACGCGGCATCGCCGTCACCGCCAGGTCGTCCGTTTGGGAGACGCCCCCCGTCCCGGCCGGCCAGCCGCCGTTCCTGAACGCGGCGGTGGCCGCCGAGACCGGCATGGGCCCCCTGGCGCTCCTGCGGGAGCTCAAGGCGATCGAGCACGCCCTCGGCCGCCGCCCCGGCCCCCACTGGGGCCCCCGGCCCATCGACATCGACATC
The DNA here is from genome assembly GCA_023382755.1 of Dehalococcoidia bacterium. GTDB lineage: Bacteria > Chloroflexota > Dehalococcoidia > Tepidiformales > Tepidiformaceae > Amarobacter. Next base: position 11,541 of record JAHDWR010000062.1, on the reverse strand, counting down.
CTCCTCCATGGCGACGAGCGCATCGGGATGCCGGAGCTCACGGTCCCACACCCGCGGCTCACGGAGCGCGCGTTCGTCCTCGCGCCGCTGGCCGATATCACGCGAGGCGCGCTCCCCTGTATCGGGGTGTCCGCGCTCGAACTCCTGGAAGGGACCGGCCTCCAGGGGGCTGTCCGCCGCTTGGCCCTGTAACCCTGGCCTTTACCTTCGCGATGGAACCGCGGGCACCGTTCCGGCGTTCTGTGGAACAGAGGCGCCTGCACGGCGCCCGGTGGAGGGAACACCAATGCGTATCCGGAATCTCGCTCTGGCGGCCACCCTGGGGCTGGCCGCGACGCTCGCTGGCTGTGGCGGCGGCGGCGACAACGACGCGTACAGCGGCGACGACGACGACGGCGGCGCCCGCGCAGGCCAGGGAGTCAACCTGTACTCGGCTTCGCAAGCCGGGGACGCCGCGGCACCCGCCGATAAGTCGGGCGGCGGCGCCGAAGCACTCGCCCCCGGTGACGGCGAAGGTGAGCCGCTCCCGTCCTCGGCCGAGTTCGACCGCAAGATCATCTTCAACGCCACGATGTCCCTCGAAGCGGGCGATGTCTCGAAGGCCTTCAACGAAGCCTCGGCCCTCGCCCGCAGCAGCGGCGGCTACCTCGAGCGGTCCTCGTTTGCCAACGCCGCCGAGGAGAAGGACCGCACCGCCTCGCTCACCATCCGCGTGCCGGTCCAGAACTACGAGTCGCTCATCGCCAACCTGCGCGGCATCGAGGGCGTCCGCGTCCTCACCGAAGGCTCGAAGTCGACCGAGGTTACCGAACAGTACACGGACCTCCAGAGCCGTCTCCGCAACCTCCAGAGCACCGAACAGCAGTACCTGTCGCTCCTCAAAGAGGCCAAGACCATCCAGGAGATCCTCACCGTCCAGGACCGCCTCTCCGGCGTCCGCTCGCAGATCGAGCAGATCCAGGGCCGCCTCAAGGTCCTCGACAGCCTGACCGAGTTCGCCACCGTCGACCTGTCGATCACTCCCGTCGTCGCGAAGGCGGAAGCCCCTTCGAGTGGCGGGCTCAAGCTCACCGAGGTCTGGACCGAAAGCTGGGCCACATCGCTCGAGGCCGCCCGCTACGTGGCCGCCGCCGGCATGGTTGGGGTGGTCGCGTTTGCCTGGCTCGCCGTCCCGCTGGGTGTCGTGTTCGTCGCCGCCCGCCGCTTCCGCCGTCCCGCGGCGCCCGTGGCAACCACCACGCCCGAGCCGTCCGCCTGAATGCGCTCTTCGGGCACTCCCCCGCGTCTCCGGGGGAGTGCCCGGCCAGTTGTCGGGCCTCCCGGCGCGCGCGGGTCAGTCTCCGGCCGCGATCTCCAGCCGGTTGAAGCCACGGACCTGGAACGTCCCGCCCCGCTCGGCCCGCACCACCCGGTAACGTCCGAAGCGTTCCAGCACTCGCCGCAGCACAACCTCCAGCTCCAGGCGGGCGAGCGGGGCGCCCAGGCAGAAGTGGATCCCCATGCCGAAGCTCAGGTGCCGGTTGTCCTTCCTCCGGATGTCGAGCACATCAGGTTCGGGGAAACGAGCCGGGTCGCGGTTGGCTGCTCCCACCATCGCGTACACCATCTGCCCGGCCTTCACCAACCGCTCCCCCAGTTGCGCATCCTTCGTGCAGAACCGGTTGACGTAATGCGTCGGCGTGTCGAACCGCAGGCACTCTTCGACCGCCGCGGGTACCAGCTCCGGGTCTTCCAGCAGAAGGTCCCGCTGGTCCGGATGTGCCGCCAGCGCAGCGACCGCGTTCGCGAATGACATGATCGTCGGCCCGTTCCCCGCCAGCGAGATATGGACGAGCATCACGGCCAGCTCGTCCGGGCTGATTCCCCCATCTCCGGCGGCATCCATCAGCGCCATGAGCACATTCCGCTCCCCGGCGCCGGGCTCGCCCGACTCCAGGCCCTCAACGACTTGCGCCACCATGTCCAGCATCCGGTCGCGCGCTTCGATGGTCTCCCGCGCGATTGCCGCGTCGCCCATGCCTTCCACGCGCCCACGCATCACCGCTCCCGAAAGGTCCCGGAATTCGCTCCAGCGCTCCGGTGGGAGCCCCATGTGGGCCAGCACGGTCGTGATCGCCAGCGGCTCACACAGGTTGGGCACGAGGTCGATTGGCCCGTGCTCCGGCCACGATTCCATCAGCTCGTTAAGCGTCTGCTCGATGCGCGGCCGCACCGAGGCGATCACCTTCGGCGTGAACCCCCGGTTCACGATTCCGCGTAGCCGGGTGTGCTCAGGCGGGTCCGAGTTGCCCATGATCGCCGCCGCGCCCATGGGCGCGTTCGCGCGCGTCGCCGCCACCGACCTCCCCAGCTCGTTCCGGGCGTGGATCGGGTTCGAGGAAAAGTGTTCGTCGTCCGAAAGCGCCCGGTGGCACTCCCCGTACGAGGTCAGCACCCAGGCAGCCAGGTCCGCGCTCCAGTGCACCGGCTCCTCCGACCGAAGCCGCGCCAGGATCGGGTACGGGTCTTGGACGTATGCCGGCCGGAAGGGATTGAAGACAGCCATGGCACAAGTTTACGCGGCCGAAACAGTATTGATTACATCAAGAGTTTGGAATAGAAGAACCGTATGGCGCCGGGTTCGCTCCCGGCGCCATACGGTCTTTGGGTGCGGGACGCGACGGACGAGAGGCACAGCCGCCGCGGATTCCCCGCCACCACCCCTGGAGAGACGCTCCCTCCAGATCAGTCTACGAACGAGCCCGAATCAGGGATCTCCGCATCGTCTACCCCGGAGGTCGCACGATAGGGTCTCCGCGTGGACCGCTCTCCGCGCCAGCCTGCCGCTGCCTTCGAGCCGAACCGACTCCTGGAAAAGCTCAAGAAGCCCCAGTACGCCCTCCCCGCGGCGATCGTCGTTGCGATGCTCGGGGTCGCGTTCGGCCTCCAGCCCGGTTCGACCCCCACCAGCGCCCGCGACTCGTTCACCGCCGTCCCCAGGACCACCGAATCCGCCCTCGCCTCTCCAACGCCCTCCCCGGCCACCACCGAACCCACCCCCCGGCCCCCGGTTACACCATCGGCGACGGCCAGCGCCACCGGCGGTGGCACGGCGAGCACTCCGGACTCCGAGGTCGCCGGCGCCCGGTCCACGCCCTCCGCCACGCCAACACTCGACCCGTCGCTCGCCGCGGAGCCGACCCAGTGCGGCGAACTCCAGGAAACGGCCGTCTCCCTCTCGGTCGAACAGGCCATCTCGGGCGTTTCGCTCAAAGCCACGCGCGCGGCCATCTACCCGATCGACTACTTCCGCTGCATCCTGGTTGCCACCGGGGGCACCGAGGCCTACACCCTCGCCTCGTCGGTCGCCCGGGCCGCGAACGAGGACATGACCACGATCCTTCTGGTGGACCTCTGGATCGCGAACTCATCGCGCCAGTTCGGCCAGGTGAACCTGCGCACGGCCCAGGTCGCCGCGGCCGGCCAGGCCTTTTCGCCCATCGCCACCCTCGGCGGCCGGTCCGAAGTCGTCGTCTCCTCGGGCCAGGGCCGCAACGTCACCCTCGTCATCGCCGTCCGGAACACCGTCGGCGCAACCCCGGGGCCGGTCACCCTCGTCGTCGAGGCCCCCCTTTCCGGCGGCACGCCGGTCGCCGGGAAGTACCAGCTGTTTCTGCCTACTCCCTGACCTCTCGCCGAGGCGCCTGCTCGGCGGCGGTGGTCTCGTCCCCTGGCACCGTGAACACGAAGCTGCACACCTGTTCGCCGCGCAGCCGGTGCTGCCGCCGTGCGAGCCCCAGCGAATCGTTCGCCAGCACCAGCCCGAAGAACCGCTGTTCGGCCTCGCAAAGGCTCTCGTGTTCCCGGGCGAGCGCCCAGATCGGGCAATGCCGCAACACCGCCTCGTGCTGGCCGTCCGCGGCGCGGCCCGTCTCCGGGAAGTACCCGCAATGCTCGAGGACCACCCGGAACCGTTCCACAACCGGGAGCCAGCGGCTTTCCGGGAGCGACCGCATCACCTTTTCGAACTGCACGTCCGCCGTGTGCGCGACGACGTCGGCCGATTGACCCGGGACCACCTCCGCCAGGCTCCGCAGCAGCGCGTCCGCAATGCCGGCCTCGGCCCGGGGGAAGAGCGCATCGCCCTCTGGCGTCAGCCAGAACAGGTGCCGGGGGCGCCCGGGCCGGAGCGCCTTGTCGCGCCCGTATTCCACCAGGCCCAGGTTCCGCAGCGTCACCAGGTGCATCCGCGCCGCCCCGTGGGAGAGGTGGCACATCGCCGCCACCTCGTCCGATGCCGCCGCTCCGAGGAACTTCACTGCCTTCAGGACTTCTTCCCGTACCGGGTCGAGCAGCGCGTGAAGTGGTCGGTCGGCCATCGTCCACCTAGCCTACTGGCGGTGCCGCAAGGGGCTTCGCGCCTCCCCGTTTCGCTCAGATTCTTGACGTAACGCACTTTAGCGTGAGCGGCATCCCCGCACGTCGCATTTCCCTGCCATCTTTCCTTCACGCCTCGGAACCGCCATCCTGCCCACATGGCTACCTTCGAACAGATCAACCTCGGCGACTCCGCCTCTTTCACCAAGACCATCGGCGAGTCCGATGTCTACCTCTTCGCCGGCATCACCGGGGACCTCAATCCCGCGCATGTCAACGCCGTTGCCGCTGCTGAGGGCATGTTCAAGCAGCGCATCGCCCACGGCATGCTCACCGGTTCGTTCATCTCCACCGTCCTCGCGATGCAGCTCCCGGGCCCGGGCACCATCTACGTGGGCCAGAACCTCCAGTTCCGTGGTCCCGTCTTCATCGGCGATACCATCACCGCCCGCGTCGAGGCCACCGAAAAGCTCGATCAGCGCAAGTGGGTGAAATTCAAGACCACCATCACCAACCAGGATGGCAAACTCGTCGTCGATGGCGAGGCGACGGTCATCCCGCCCCAGGCCTGACGTTGCTTTCAGGCCGCGCCGCTGTGGCGCCCCTGCTCCTCCACCGGCCCAGCGTCCGCCCGGGACCACTGGCGCGCGAGCTCCGTGAGGTGCCGCAGCTCGGTTGACGAGAGCCGCGCTGGCGCCTCCCCGGAGTTCAGCCACGCCGTCGCGGTCTCCCGCGTCGTGAACACGCCCACCCCGGTGCGGGCACCCGTGTACCGCGCGAACCGCTGGACCAGCGCGAACTGTTCCGGGCGCGAGACGAGCGCCACCCGGACCTCTTTCCGGTTGCGCGCCGCGAAGGCAGCCGCCACGAGGAGCAGGTTTCCCGGCCCGCGCTCAATGCCCCGCGTGTCGCACATCGCCCGGTTGATGCCGTCGGCCTCCGCCAGGGTGAAGGCCTGCGATACCGCCCGGAGGGTCTCCGCGGTGGTCAGGCGCCCGGAGAGCTCCGCTTCGATCACGTTTCCGTGGCGTGCCCGTATGACGTACATGTCGGCGCCAGTGTGCTCCGGGATGGCCTGCGCCGCACTCGGGTGTTCTCCCTATTCCTGCGCGCGGCCGGTCAGCCGGCGGCCTCGAACCGCCCGCGCCCCGGTAACGCGCGGACTCCCACGACTTCTGCCGTGGCTCTCCCCTCCAGTAACAGTCGCAGGCGCGCCGCCACCTGCGGCAGCTGGTCTGCGTGCACCCGGGGAGTCACCGCGATCCGGCCATCCAGCCACTCCACGGTGTCGTACCCTCGCGCGAACCGCCGTAACAGCCACGCCACCTCGAACCGGTCCGCCCCCGCGGCCGGGGTGAACAGCACCACCGGGCGGTCCATCGTCGCCGGGTCCGCGATCGGCAGACAGGTCTCCGGCTCCCAGCCGGACCGCCCCGCCGGACGGAGCGCCGCCACAAGAGCCGCGGTCAGCTGTTGCGGGGTCAGCGGCACCGTCATCCAGCAACGCGCCCCCGCCTGGAGCGCCGCCGCCAGGTCTTTCCGCGCCCGCAGCCCCGCCAGCACCACGCTGCCGCGCCCGCCCTGGATCCCAGTCCGCAGTGCCCGCGCCGCACTTCCCCGCGCTGTCGCCTCGACCACCGCAATGTCTGCCTGCTCCCGTACTACGGCGACCGCCATCCGCTCGCAGGTCTCCAGGGCCACGGCCCGGGCGGCGCTGTCCTCCACCGCGAGCCGTACGCGAATCCCGCGCAGGTTCGGGTGCGGCCATGTCCCATACGGTCCGTCGACTTCGCGGTCGGCCACTCCCCGCACCGTCCGCCCGTCGGCCGCCAGCGAGGCAATCCACGCTTCGCACCCCGCACACGCGAACACCCCCAGCGTCGCGCCGCCGGGACTCACCCAGGCGATCCGCGCGGCCCGGTCGGCCGGCATTTCGCGGCACACCTGGCACTGGTCGTCGAATACCGCGCGGCGTCCCCCGCCGTTCGGGCTCCCGAACACCGCCGTCCCGGCGCCTTCGCCGCAGGCGATCGCCACCAGCCCGCCCAACCACTCGCTACACGCATCGCAGAGACGGTGCTCGGCCGCATGGCGCTGCCCATCTGGCCGCCACTCGCGGTACAGCCGCAGCGGCTGGATCGTCAGCTTCCACGGGGCGGCAACCGGCCGTCCGCAGCACGGGCATCCTGTCTCCATCTCCATCGATCATCGGGCCCTTCGCCGCCCACCTTGAGCGACGCTACGCGCCGGTCTCGGCTTCCACCACGACCGCAAAGTGGTCGCTCGGGTAGATGGTCGGGTCACTGGCCGGGTGCGCGTCCGCGCCGAGCCATGCCCGCACGGCCCGTCCCCGCCCCCGCAACCACACGTAGTCGAGGCAGTTGGGGTCGCCCTCGGTGTCCATCGTCGGCGCCTGGATGCCGGAGGGCCAGGTCACAGCCGGTTCCGCTCCATTGGCCTCGGCGTAGGCGGATCGGTAACCCGCGGTGGTCATCACTGTGTACGCGGGCTCGTGCGGCGGCGTGTTGAAGTCTCCCACCACCACCTCCAGGTCCGCCGCGGGGGCGCCGTCCATCCAGCCCACGATCGCCCGGGCCTGCTCGACGCGGACCCCTGGCTCCTCCGGCTTGTGGTGCAGGTGGGTGTTCGCGAACCACATGGTGAACTGTCCGGGCAACGCCACGAGCACCCGGTGCACCGAACGCCCCCGGCTCAGGCGCAATTCCTCGTGCGCGAGCACGTCGCCCAAACCGCAGAGGATGGCGTTGCCGAACCCGGTGTACTTCTCGTGCCGCGAACCGAACGCCCGGTAGTGCCGTCCGGGTAATTGGGCCGAAAGGAAGTCGTCCTGCCGCGGGGGGCTGAACATCACTTCCTGCAGCCCGATGATGTCGGCATCGATCTCCGCGAACGCCTGGCCCAGAAGCGGTTGTCGCTCCTCGTACCGGTCAGTCACGTTCCGGATGTTGAAGGTAGCCAGGCGAATCTGCATCCGCCCGATCCTAAGCCACTCCCGCCGCGCGCAGGGCCGCGAGGATGCGCTCGCCCATTTCCGGCGGCGCATCCATCTCGAACGTCATGATCGCAACGCCGTCGACCCGGGGCGAATCGACCAGCGCCCGGATGATGCCCGCGAAAGTCCCCCACGCCGCCTCCGGGTCACCCCCGGCCAGCACGTCCTTCAACGACTGCGGAAGGCTGACGCCAAGCCGCTCCTCGATCCGCACCGCCGCATCGAACGAGAGCAACGGCATGGCCATGGCGATCACCCGTGTCCCGGGTACTTCCCGGGTGATGGCCCGCCCGTAGCGTTCGACCGGCTCCAGTTCGAACACGGGCTGTGTCTGGACGTAGGTCGCGCCGGCCCGCAGCTTGGGGAGGAGGTTCTTGAGCACGGCCGCCTCGTCCCGGCCGTACTGGTTCAGTGTCGCCCCCACGATTGCGCCAGGCAGCGCAGCCCGGGTGATTTGCACCGCGTCCCGGATGGTCACGGCGTCCGGCGTAGCGCCGGCAGCGTGGTCCCCAAGGATGCACAGCACCTGCCCGATGCCGCCGGCGTGCGCGCGCTGGAGGTCCGCCTCCAGGTCGCTCCGGCTCCGTCCCCGTGTCACCAGGTGCCACGCGGGTTCGATGCCTGCCGCCTTCAACTCCAGCGAGGCGTCGAGGCTCGATTGCCTTCCGGGCCGCTGGATGACGTTGATGGCCTGGGCCGCGGTCCCCAGCAGCCGCGCGCGCCGCAACAGCACCTTCGGCATGGCTTTTTGGGGTGGCGTGATCTCGAGCGCGACCGCGAACCCCCCGGCTTCCAGCTTCTCGGCGAATGGCACGCTCATCTCCCGCGCTGGACCTCGCCCAAAGCGGTTGCCCCCGGCCCCGGGCAACGTGGCGCAGGGTGGCTAGTTGAATCCCCCGCGGGCGCCCCGCAGGCGTGGATCGAGCATGTCGCGAAGCGCATCGCCAAACATGTTAAAGCTGAACACCGCTAGAGCGATGCACATCCCCGGCCAGAGCACGGCCTGGAACTTCACCGTCGAGATCTGCTGGGCCGATCGAGCGCCACAGAGTCCCGGCCTTGCCCCGCCGCCCGCCGCCCTACCTCCGGATGACGCTCTCGCCCAGCAGGTGTTCCCGCGCTTCGGCCACCACGTACAGCGACCCCGTGATGCACACCAGGTCCTCCTCATCCGCGTGCGCCAGCGCTGTGTCGATCGCGTCGGGCACGCTCTCCTCCGCCACCGCCGGCGGCCCCAAAAAACCGATCTCCTGGATCATCTGGTAAGGGTCCATCGAGCGGGCGTTGCGGAACTGCGTGCAGACGATCAGCTCCGCGAACCGCGCCAGCTTGAATCCCATCGCCCGCACATCTTTGTCGCGCGTACACCCGATCACCAGGAAGCAGCGCCGCCAGGTGAAGTATTCCTTCAGCGCCTTCCCAAGGGCCTCGGCGCTCTCCGCGTTGTGCGCGCCGTCCGCAACGATCAGCGGTTTCTGCGCCATCACTTCCAATCGCCCGGGGATGCGCGTGTGGGCGATGCCGTCGACGATCGCCTGCTCCGGGATGTCGTGTCCCTTCGCCCGGATGGCCTCGGCCACGGCAACCGCCGTCGCCGCGTTCTGCAGCTGGTGATAGCCCAACATCGGCGTCCGCATCGTCCGTTCGCCTCCCGGCCCTATCAACCGGAACGATTGGCCGAACGGGAACTTTTCCTGCACCACGACTTCGAACAGCGCCCCCACGTCCACCAGCGTCCCTCCCACCTCCGCGCAGCGCTCCCGGACCACCTCGAGTACGGCCGGGTCGTGCTGGGGAGCAACCACCACCGTCGTCCCGGCTTTGACGATCCCCGCCTTATCCCGCGCAATTTCCGCGGGGGTGTTCCCCAGGATGGCCGTGTGTTCGAGCGAAATCGGCGTGATGACCGCCACCTCTGGCGGGTCGATCACGTTAGTGGCGTCGAAGGCGCCCCCGAGCCCCACCTCCACGACCTGCCAGTCGATCCGGGGTACCTGCGCCCGCACCAGCCAGAAAAACAGCGCTGTCAGCACGCCGAAGGTACTCACATCGCCATGGACGCTCGCCCGCTCCGCCTCCACCGCCGCGCGGATCGCGTCCATCCCGGCCGCGAACTCTTCCGGCGAGATCGCGTCGCCACCGATGTTGATCCGCTCCGTAAACGAATGCAGGTGCGGGCTCGTGTACAGCGCCGTCGAAAGGTCCGCCCGCCGCAAAATACCCGCGACCATCGCCGCGGTGCTCCCTTTACCCTTCGAACCGGTCACGTGGACCGTGGGACGCCCCTTCTGCGGGTCGTTCAGCCGGGAAAGCAACGATCGCATCGTCTCCAGGTTCATCACCGGGTTGGGCGATGCCTGGTAGCCGCGCTCCATATCGCTCAGCGAAAGCAGGTAATCGATGGCCTCCGAGTACTCCACGCGGCAATCTTACCTGCCCCGAAGGCCGCGCTGCCTGGCGGAAGTCACTCGAACTCCACGATGTGCCGCGCCGCTTCGAGCCCCTTCATCAGGATCAGCCGCCGCGGTACCACCATGAAGAGCTTGCCCCGGTCCGTGAACACCGCCGCCATCCGGTTCTTGCCCGAAAGCTCCGCCAGCAGCTCCGGATATCGCGCATCGTCCTGCGCGACTTCTTTCGCACGGCCTTCGATCACCACCCGGTTGAAGGCCGTCCAGTCCCCCCGGATGACCTCCCGGTTGTCGATCAAGAACGAGACCTCGGGTGTGGCCAGGATGTTCCGCGTGTGCTGGGGGCGCATCCCGCTGCCAAACAGCACCTCGCCGGTCTCCCGCAGGTGGCACAACACGAACGTTACGTAGGGCGTCCCGTCTTCGGCGTGGGTCGTCGCCAGCGTGCCGCCGGCCTGGTCTGCCGCGATCGCCGCCGCCGCGCGCAGGACCTCTTCCCGGCTCATCTCTTCTGCCACGGGCGGATTCTACCCATGCCGCCGGGCCGCGTGCACATTGCGCGTCCCCGGCCACCGTTGCTCAATGGGGAGGTGACCCAGCAGCCCCCACGCCGGCGCCTCGAACAACCCTCCGCCGAAAAGGAGCGCCGCACCGGCTGCCTGGTCACCGGCGCCGTGCTTGGCGTCCTCGTCGGCATCATGGTCGGCATCTACGCCCTCCCCCCCATCCTCCGCAACATCTACGGCGAAACGAAAGTTGCCGCCGACGAGTTCTACCGCGGCGATGCCCGGATTATCCGCGTCAGCTCCGCCGGCCGTGCATCCGGACCCCTGGGCGAACCCTCCCCGGGGATGCGCCGCGAAGACTACTTCGTCGAGCTGACTATCCGCTCCAACAAGACCTGGTCCCTCCTGGTCACCGATTTCACTCTCGAACTCGAGGGCGTCAAGGATTGGGTCAAGGCCGCTGAAGCCACCACCGACGGCGCTCCCGGCCTCACCATCCCGCTCGGCGAGGAGGTCACCGTCCAGCTCCACTTCATCGTCGAGGTCCCCCGGGACTCAACCGCCACCCTCCTCGCCGAGGCGCTCCACCTCGCCGACCCCCGCGTCCGCTTCGCCCTCCAGTGAGCGCCGGTTCCGTCTCCACACTGCCGCACTACCTCCAGCCGGGCCTGCGCCTGGTCTTCATCGGCTACAACCCGGCCATCTACTCCGCCGAGGCCGGCCACTACTACGCCCGCCCGGGCAACACCTTCTGGCGTCAGCTCAGCCAGAGCCGCCTGGCCGGCCGCGACGTCGGCCCCGAGGATGACCACCTCCTGCCCGACGAAGCAGGCATCGGCTTCACCGACCTCTGCTGCCGCCCCACCGTCCGCGCCGAACACCTCTCTCGCGACGAGGTCATCGAAGGCGCTCAGCGGCTTCACGCCGAGCTCCTCCAGTTCCAGCCGGCCGTCGCCTGCTTCTCCGGACGGGGCATCTACCAGCTCTTCGGGCGCCACGCCCTCGGCATTCCCGCCCGCGAACTCGCCTCCCGCCCGTACGGCGAACAGCCCGAGCGCATCGGTGCCACCATCCCCTGGGTCATCCCGTCCTCCAGCGGGCTCGCCTCGAAGTGGCACCGCGAACGCCAGGACTGGCTCCACCGCCTCCGCACCGCGCTCCACGGCTTTCCCCCGCCCGGGGATAGCTGATAGCTGCCGCCTGGGGCACCCTTAGACCATGCAACTCGGCATCATCGGACTCGCCCGTTCCGGCA
>JAHDWR010000061.1 GCA_023382755.1 Dehalococcoidia bacterium | reverse complement strand
TGTAAGTTGCCAAAGGTCCGCTACGCGGTGGTGTTCGAAAAGGGCGACAACAACTACGCGGCATACGTTCCCGACCTGCCTGGCTGCGTTTCGACTGGCAAGACGCGCGAGGACGTGGAGCGGAACATTCGCGAGGCCGTCGCTTTTCACATTGAGGGCCTCGGCCTGACCGGGCAGCCAGTGCCCGCGCCCACGGCGTGGGTGGAAGAAGTGGAGATTGCCGGGGCATAGCTGGCTGAAGCGAGTGCCACAGAGAGCGGCTGGAGAAGCAGCTCGGCAACGAGACGTTCCGCGCGAAGGCGCCGGAGCACGTGATCGCGGGGATGGAAGGCACGCTGGCGGAGACGCGCGACCGGGTCGCCGGGTTGCGGGAGCGGCTGGGGGCGCTGTAGCTCTTTCGTTTGAGTCGAAGGCCGGCATGACAAGAATCCCCCATCGGGGGATGTACTCCAGCCCGATGGGGGCCTACGGTCTTCGACATCCTGACGTGAGGGAGATTGCGATGAAGACCAGGCAGATCGGGTGGCGGACGGTGGCGACGGGCCTTCTGGGGTTGGTGCTAACGGCTCTGATCGTACGGAGCCCGCTCCCGGCTCAAGCCGATGCGGGCTACTGGTCCGACGGGTGGCCAGCATGTAACTGGGTGGGAGCCACGTGGTTCAACCCATCTACTGTGGGCTGGGGTAAGACCGAAGGCCCAACATCCTGCGCCGATCGCGCCGTGCTCCGGCTTGAACGGTACGACGGGTCGCAAAGGCATGACACGGGCTTCGTCTACAGCGCGTGGGGCGTGAATTGGAACCAAATGGGTGGCTCACCAGCCTACAGTCTGGTTGGGACGCACCAGATCCATGTCATTGGCTGGGGATACAGCAATTGGAGCGGAACGCAGGAGCCCTAAACTCGAAGTGGCTGGCCACCCGACCTGCAGCTCAACATCACCAGTATCCCGAAAGGAGACAACCAACCATGAAAAGGAGACAACCAACCATGGCTCGACGGAGGGTTGCTGGCATCCTGGGCATGGTGGCAATCGCCGGTGTCGTAATCGGTGGGTTCGTCGGCGCAAACACCGCTGGCACGGCGGCGGCCGGGAAGCACCAGCCTCCTCCGTCGGCTGTGGCGGTGATGGACACCGCCGAGCCAACCCCCACGGCCGCCCCGCTCGATAGGTCGGTGCGCAGAGTCCCGGCTGCCGCCTTTGAGCGCTTGCGAGCGTCCGCCAGCCCGGATGAGTGGGCACTGATCGAGGATGGCGTTGTGACTCGTGCAGAGATAGAGGCCGCATTCGTGGCGGCGGAAGTCTGCACCCGGAGCGCTGCAGCACAGATCGGCGGAGTGATCTTGGGGCCCACCCCCATGTTCGATCCGGACGGCGCCGTCCGCTTTGCACCCGGCCGATCGGAATCGAAGACTGCACTGGACGCAGTGGGCGACGCGCACCAGATGTGTGTCGAGCGATACTTCGATGACGTGCTTGCGGCTTGGGACATGGAGCGCACCTACACCGCCTATCAACCCCTGTGGGATAGGATTGCCGACTGTCTGGCGACCAGGGGGTATGCGGCGAAACACGGCATGGATCGCCGACAGCTTGCCGAGACTGTCGGAAGGCCGGGAGATGCCATTCCCGAGTTCCATGATTGTGAGGCCAGCGCCAGTAGTCAACCGATGGCGGAGGAGGATTGACTGATCCCCCGCGGTACGTTCGGCCGCGTTCGCACCGGAGCAGTTGCGGCATGCGCACCCGTGTGGTAGCCCTTGAGTTGATAGGGCGGGGGCTCGCAACGTGAACGACAATGGACTGACACCGAGGGAACGCGAAGTCGCGCGGCTCATCTCCGAGGGCAGGACGAACCGGGAGATCGCGGACCTGTTCGTTGTGTCGCCGGAGACCGTCAAGACGCACGTCTCGCACATCCTTCGGAAGCTGGAACTGCGGAGCAGGCACCAGGTGGCCGCCTGGTACCGGGAGGCGCACCTGAAATCCCCCGGCGGGGGATTGAACGCCCCGGACGAAGATCGCCATAGTCCCGGCAGGTGGCGCGGCCGGACGGAACGGCCAGCCACCGCAATCCCAGCGCGGGGTGGGGATTTTGGCGCGGTCAGCATGAATCGAAGGTGGATTGGCTGGCCGGTGGCGGCGGGCCTGGCGCTGCTCGTTGTCGTGGGCGCGGGGTTTGCACTGGTTCGAGCAAACGGGGGCGGGATCGCGGGAGAATCCGCGCCAGAGTCTCGCGTGAGCGCGGTGCAGCCCCCATCCCCGAAGCCGTTGATGAACGTGTACCTCCCGCGCGACCCGGAACCGGAGCCATGGGGGCTCGACACCCGGCCGGTGGAGCCCCCGCAGTGGGGAACAATCCCGCCAGGAGATGTGGATGTCCTTCTCCGGAGAGCGTCTCCCGAGGAACTGGCAGTGATCGCCGACGGCGTCATCACCCGGGACGAGTTCCTCGGCGCGTTCATGGCTGCCCACGCCTGTTCGGTTGCTGCGGGGGAAGCCATCGGGGGAGTGGTGGTCCACGAGCCGAATTTCACCGGCGCCGAACCGCAGTTTGGCGGGATGCATTCGGACAACCCGGCCGCGTTGAGTAAGGCCGGCGACGCGCACATGGACTGCGTCGAGACGTACTTCAACGAGGTCCTGGCGGCGTGGGGCATTGCCACTTCCGGAGCAGTCCAGCAGCCGCTGATGGACGCGATCGGCCGTTGCCTTACTGCCCGGGGCTATACCGTCCCCGAAGGGGCGAACCGGCGCCAGCTTGGCGAGGCGGTGGGCCAGCCCGGGGACGACATCTCCGATTTCTACGCCTGTGAAGAGCAGGCGAGCCGGGCCGCCGCCGGAGCAGGCTGAGGCGTCCGCTGGTGATTCGGCCACGGGCTGTAGAATCCCGGCACTGAGCGCGGAGGTGCCGGGATGTCTGAGTGGATAGATGACTCGTACGTTGGGAAGTACCTGGGGCGGCATGACTACGTCGTCGACGAGGCGATGATCGCGCAGCACGTGGCGGCGACGCGCGATGCGCACCCGTGGTACACGGGCGAGTCGCCGCTTGGTGGGCCGCTTGCGCCGGCGCTGCTGCTGCACAGCGAGCAATATGCGTTCCGGCTGCGCGACTGGTACCTGCCAAAGCTCTTCGGGAACCTGCACATCAAGCAGGAGTGGGACCTGTTCCGGGCGGTGCCGGTGGGCTCCCGGCTCTGGACGCACGGGATGATCACGGACCGGTACATCCGCAAGGACCGGGACGTGGTGGTGATGGAGTTCTCGGTTTTCGATGCCGAGGACGTGATGATGGCGCGGGGGCGCTGCCACCAGTCGTTCCTGCTGGATGTGGACCCGGCCGCGACCGTAGTGGAAAAGGACCAGGCGGCGCGGAAGGCGCCGCGGTCCGAGGAGCCGAAGGCCGAACCACTCGAAGTCCTGGAGCCCGTCCGCAAAGTGGCGGACCTGGAGTTGTGCATGGCCTTCAGCGGCCCGAACAGGAACTACCACAACGACCGGGAGGAGGCGAAGAAGCTCGGCTTCCCGGACGTGGTGGTCCAGGGGACCATGAGCACGACCTTCATCTCCGAGATGCTGACGAACCGCTTCGGCATGGGCTGGATGGCCGGCGGCAAGATGTCGCTCAACCTGACGAGCGTACTCTGGGGTGGCGAGGCGGTGACGGCACGCGGGGTGGTGCGCCAGGTGACTCCCGAGGGGCGGCGGCGGCGCGCGCACCTGGATGTGTGGGCCGAGAAAGACGACGGCACGAAAACGATCGCCGGGACCGCGAGCGCGCTGCTAGAGTGATGGACGCCCGCGGCCGCCGGGATTGCTCCGATGCTTGCGATCGCGTTGCAGTTCGCGGCCACCCGCGCGATGGCGGTTGATCCGTAGTGCAGGCGTGGTGCCTACTGGTAGGGCATGCCGATCCGCGCAGACCTGATTCTCGCCAACCGCGCCTACCTGGACCACGAGGCGCCGCGCTGGGCTGACTCGCCTTCACCGGCCGCGAGCGGCGGGTTGCTGGCGGCCGTTCGCCCCATCATCGCCCCCTGGAACGGCTCAGGTGGGACCACGTGGATCGGCGCCGGGCTCGGCCGCTACGACCGGGAGTGGACCGACGCCCGCGGCTTCGAAATGCTCCAGACCAGCCGGGGCCAGGTGCGCCACCGCCGCCTCTACTTCGGTTCGTCGACCTGGGCGGGGCATTACGGCGAGGTCGCCAACAGTTTCCTCTGGCCGCTTCTGCACCTGGTGCGGGAGGACCTGCCGAAGGTGACCGGGTATTACCCGGCGCCCGCGCCCCCTACCGGAGGTGACTGGGCTTCGTACGTGGCAGTGAACACGGCATTTGCCGAGGCTGCGGCCGAAGAGGCAACCGCCGCCACTGCATGGGTGCACGACTACCAGCTGACGCTGGTCCCACGGATGTTGAGGGACCGCGGGTTCGGCGGCCGCGTCGGGTTCTTCTTGCACACGCCGTTCCCGAGCCTGGAGGTGGCGCAGCCGTACCTTGGCGGTGCCGCGGGCGCCTATTTCGGCGAGGTGATCCGGGGGATGCTCGGGGCGGACCTTGTGGGCGTGCAATCGCTGAACGACCTGGCGCGGTTTGTCGCGGCGGCGACCAGGCTCCCGGGTGTGACGCTGGAACGCGGCGGTGTGCTGGTGGACGGACGGTTCGTGCGCTGCGCTGCCTACCCTGTGGGGATCGATGTGGATGATGTGCTCTCCGTAGCCACGTCGGCCGGGCCACCCGAGCGCATCCGTGCGGCGCGAGAGGCGGGCTTGCCGCTGGTTGTCGGCCTCGAACGCGGCGACTTCACCAAGGGGATACCGGAGCGCCTGCGGGCCATGGCCGCGGCCTATCGCGCGGGAGCCCGGTTCGCCTATGTGGGCATAGCCGCCCCCACGCGCGAAGGGGTGCGCGCCTATGAGGCGCTCGATGCCGCTATCGAGCGCGAAGCGGCCCGGGCGCAAGAGGCGGCCTACACAGCCGGGTGCCCGTTCGCGCATGTCCGCGCCAACGTGGGGTGGCGGGACGTGGTTGCGGTGATGCGCGAGGCCGATGTCGTGTTCACCTCGTCGCTGGCGGACGGCCAGAACCTGGTGCCGCTGCAGGCGGCCATCGCCCAGTCGGTCCGTCCGGCGCGGGAGCGGGGCGTCATCATTACCGGCCGCGACGCCGGCGTGGCGAGTGCCTATGCGGGTTTCGAGGCCGACGGGCTGGCCGTGGTAGACCCGCTGGATGAGGGCCAGATGGTGCGCGCGCTGGGCGAGGCGCTCAAAGCGCGGCCCGGGCGGATCAGCGACCGGCTGATCGCAGAGGTCCGGGCCCGCGACGCGCTTGCCTGGGCGACCCGCTTCTTGAAGGACCTGGAGGACGCATGCTGTCAATGGATGCAATCGAACAGTACCGCGGGCTGGCGGCGGCACGCGGGCCACTCCTGGTGGCGACGGACCTCGATGGGACGCTGGCGCCGATTGTGCCGCATGCCTCGGAAGCCCGGGTACCGGCGGGCGCGCTGGCCGTGCTCGAAAGGCTGACTTCGAGCGCGAAGGTGGCTGTGATCACCGGGCGGGATTTAAACACCGCGCGGCGGATGGTCCCGGTCGAGGGTGTGGTGGTGATTGGCAGCCACGGGCTGGAGGCATCGTTCGATGACCCCCTCATTCCCGGAGTGGACCGGGTGGCCCTGAGCGCGGCACTCGAGCGAGTGGAGCAGCAGGTCATCTCGGCGGTGCCGAGTTCGTTCCTGCACATCGAGCGGAAGGCGATCTCGACCGCCTTCCACTACCGGGCCGCGCCCGACCTGGAGTCGCAGCTGCGGCACGTGCTCTCGACCTTGCCCGAGGGACTGCGGCTGCGCGACGGGCGCATGGTTCTGGAAGTGATCCCGGACGCGCGGGGCGGCAAGGATGCAGCGCTGACGGCCCTGGCGCGCCATCTGCGCTGCAAGGCAATGCTGGTGATGGGGGACGACGCGACCGATGTCGCGATGTTCCGCGCCGCACTCGCCCTGGCGCGCGACGAGGGCATGCACCTGGTGCTGGCGGGAGTGGCCAGCGGGCCCGAAACGCCACCCGAAATCGTGGAGCTTGCAGACGTGGTGCTGCGGTCGACGGAGGAGGCGCTCGAGGGCCTCGAGACGCTCGCGCGGGCGCTCGGCGTGTGATGGGCCTGGCCCGTGGCGAGAGGCCCGGACGCCAGGATTAGCTTCAGAGTTTGTGCGGCAAGGATTGAAATCATTGACGTGCCCGATTTGACCTGTGTATAAGGCCCCCAATATTTACGTGAACGTGAAGGAGAGGCCCAATGCCTGGTTCGAATTACTGGAATCGCAGGATGAGCCGCCGCGGGACGCTGGCGGGAGCGCTCGGAACTGGTGCGGGCCTCGCCGCACTCGGGCTGGTGGGCTGCGGCGGCGGTGATGACGATGATGCGACGCCGACCTCGGGTGCCGGCCAGACACCTCAGCCGACGCCGACGGCAGACCCGACGAAAGCGGAACAGGTGCAGAGCTTCCTCTGGCCGCGGGAGGACTCGTCGTCGCGGGCCGTCAAGGGCGAGATCTACCAGGCCTATACGACGGCGGACGTCACGAACCTGGACCCGCTTGCCTCGCCGTCGTTTACGGCGAATGTGGTTGGCTCGTGGGTCTATCCGCGGCTGCTTTCGTACAAGCCGGGCTACCGGGTGCCGGCCACGGGCGAGGTCCAGGGGTACCTCGCGCAATCGTTCGAGCTCCCCGAGCCGACGCGCGTCGTGTTCAAACTGCACCCGAACGCGGTGTGGCAGAACGCGGCTCCGCTGAACAAGCGGCAGATCGACGCGGAAGACGTGGTGTTCTCGTGGGAGAAGTTCGCCGCGAAGAGCACCTCGCGCAAGGACCTGGCGAAGCTGGCCGACAACCCGGGAGGGCCTGTCGAGTCGGTGAAGGCCATCGATAAGACAACGGTCGAGTTCAAGCTGGCCTACCCCTACGCGCCGTTCCTGAGCGCGATGGCATACAGCCGCTACCTCCAGATCATGCCGCGCGAAAGCGAGGCCGGCGGGTATGACCCGCGCAATGAAACGCGCTCGGGCGGGCCGTGGATCCTCCAAAACTACCAGCGGAACGTGATCTTCCAGTACCGGAAGAACCCGGACTACTGGGACGCGGACAACGTGTACCTGGACGGATTCGACATCCCGATCATCCCCGAGTACGCGGCAGGAATGGCGCAGTTCCGGGCGAAAAAGGTGTGGTCGTTCGCGGTGCGGCAAGAGGACGTGATCGCGACCAAGAAGGATGTGCCGGACCTCGCCGTCGATGCCAACGCCTTTGGGCGGACGTGCTGGAACATGTACTTCGGGCTCAAGCCCGATTCGCCGTTCATCGACCCACGGGTCCGGGCAGCCGTCTCGATGCTGATCGACAGGGACCTGTGGATCGATACGTTCAACAACGTGTCCGCGTTCCAAAAGGAAGGCTACCCGACAGACGTGCGCTACCACAGCCACATCTCCTCCGGGTGGGAAGGGATGTGGGTCGACCCGAAGAGCGCGGCCATGGGCGCCGGTGGAAAGAACTTCGAGTACAACGTGGCCGAGGCGAAGAAACTGCTCGAGGCCGCGGGGCATGCGAACGGGATCGAGACGGATATCGCCTGGATTTCGACGGGCCAGTACGGGACAACCTTCCCGAAGCAGGCGGAAGTGTTCAAGGGCATGCTGGAGGAATCGGGCCTCTTCAAGCTGAAGCAGGTGAACCCGGACTACCAGACCGACTACCTGCCGAACTACTACTTCGCAAAGGGCAACTTCAACGGCATCGCCGTTGGCGCATCAACGCAATACCCGGAGGTCGACCAGTTCCTGTACAGCTACTACCACTCCAAGGGTGCCCGCCAGAAGGTGGCGTTCCAGGGCGAAGCCAGCGACGCGAAGCTCGATGGAATGATCGAGGCGCAACGGCAGGAGCTCGATGCCGGGAAACGCAAGACCATGATCCAGGACATCCAGAAGCACATGGCCGAGACGATGCCGCTCATCCCCTACCCCGGGCAGTCGCCGACGTTCTCCTTGTTCTGGCCGTGGATCGGTAACGCGGGCGTGTTCCGCTCGTGGGACGGCGAGTCGGCCAGGAATACCAACGAGACCAAGCTCTGGTTCGACAAGAGCAAATACACCGGCTAGGCGCGACCGCCCTGGAGGGGAATCTACATGGGCCGTTACATGGTGCAGCGATTGGCGCTGGCCGGGCTGACGCTGGTCCTGGTCTCGATCATTGTCTTCACCTTGCTGCGGGTTGTGGTCCCGCTGGTGTACGGCGACGCGGTAGACATCATCGCGGCGGAGTACGGCCGGACAGACCCCGAGCTGATGGAGTCGCTCAAGGATGAGTACGGGCTCTCCGCGAACCTGCCGGTCCAGTATCTGAAGTGGGTGGGTGCGCTGTTGCGGGGCGACCTTGGAGAGTCGCTCTTCAACGGCCGCCCGGTCACGACCGAGATGAAGAACCGGCTCGCGGTTTCGTTCGAGCTCGGGCTCATCGGACTGGTATCCGGAGTGATCCTCTCGGTGCCGATGGGGGTGGCGGCGGCGGTCTTCCAGAACCGCTTCCCGGACTACTCGTTGCGGGCGTTCGCCATCCTGATCGACGCGATGCCGGGGTTCTGGCTGGCGATCCTGATCATCACGTTCGGGTCGCTCTGGTTTAACTGGGCACCACCGTTGAACTTCAAGTACATCCACGAGGACCCGGTGGCGCACTTCAAGATCCTGCTCATGCCTGCGCTGTTAATTGGCCTGACGCCGAGCGGCTCGCTGGTACGGCTGGTGCGGACGCAGATGTTGGAGGTGCTCCGCCAGGATTATATCCGGACGGCGCAGGCGAAGGGGCTCCCGGCCCGGACGGTGGTGTTCACGCACGCGTTTCGCAATTCGCTGTTGCCGGTGGTGACGGTCATCGGGCTGAGCCTGCCGGGGCTCATCGCGGGGACGGCCATCTTCGAGGCAATCTTCTCGCTGCCGGGCATGGGCCAGTACCTGGTCTCGTCGGTCGGCAACCTGGACTATCCGGTGATCATGTCAACGAACATCATCTTCGCCGTTTTGATTGTGCTTTCGAACCTGGCTGTGGACGTGTCGTACACGTTCATCGACCCGCGCGTGAGGTACTGAGATGGCGAGTCGCGTATCACCGAGGGTTGATTTTGGGCCGCGGGTGGCGGTGGAACGGCCCCTGCCCGTGCGGATTGCGGGACGGTGCTGGCTGTTTGTCCGGCGCCAACCGCTGGGCACGTTCGGGCTCTTGATCGTGCTCGTGCTGGTGCTGGCGGCGGTCTTCGCCGGCCAGATCGCGCGCCACGACCCGGAACAGATCCACCTTCGCAACCGGCTGGAAGGGTCGAGCGGAGAGTTCTGGCTTGGAACGGATGCGACCGGAAAGGACATCTTCTCGCGGCTGGTCTACGGAGCCAGGATCTCGATGATGGTCGGGTTCGGCGCGGTTGCGATCGGCACGACGGGAGCGGCCTTCCTGGGCATCGTCAGCGGGTTCCTTGGCGGCTGGGCCGACAAGGTCATCCAGCGGTTCGTGGATGCATGGCAGGCCATGCCGGGCCTGATCATCCTGATCACGTTCCTGGGGATCGCGCGGCGGATGCCGAACGTGAACATCCTGCTGGCGATGGTGCTGGCGATCGGCATCCTGAGCATCGCGGGGAGTTCGCGGGTGATCCGGGCCCAGGTGCTGACCATCAAGAACCAGCCCTATGTCGAGGCCGCACGGTGCATGGGCGCCGGCAACGCGCGGATCATCTGGAACTGCGTGGTCCCGAACGTGTTTCCGCTGATGCTGGTGAGCATGACGGTCGCTCTCGGCGGGGTCATCCTTGCCGAGGCGAGCCTGAGCTTTCTCGGGTTCGGGCCGGCCGGCGAGCCGTCGTGGGGGCAGATGTTGAGTGTGGATGGGCGGGAGTACATGCGCGTCCAACCCGGGCTCGCCATCTGGCCCGGCCTGTGCATTGCCCTCGCGGTGTTCGGCTTCAACGTGTTCGGCGATGCGCTGCGCGACACGCTGGACCCCCGCCTGCGAGGGTCGCGGTAACGGGACTTGTGGCAAGCGAAGACGGCCCCTCCGGATGGAGGGGCCGTCTGCTATCCGCGGGTGCGCGGGGGTTAGCTGACGAGCGTCCCGAGGATGCGCTCGACATCCTTGAGCGAGCCCTGGGGCATGCTGATGCTCGGGAGGTCCACGCCGAGCTGGCGGCGCTCTTCGAGGCCCGCGGCGACCGTCTCGAGGTCGCCGAAGATCGCCGTCTCTTCGAGCATGCGGTCGCCCATGGCAGCCATGAGTTCGGGGTTGGTGCCGAATGGAGGCGGCTTGTGGGTCTCGGCCACCTTGCGCATGGCGGCGACTTCTTCGCCAAAGCCGTTGCGCGTGAGCATCTCGTGGTAGAAGTCGCCCATGTTGGTGACGTACCAGGAGATGGGGCCGGCGGCCTGGAACCTGGCCTTTTCGATGTCGGGGTTGATGACAACCGTGAGGGAGGCAACGCACTCGACAGCGTCGGCAGGGCGGCCGGCGGCGGTTGCAGCCTCGCTGATCCGGGCCTTGCCTTCCTTGAATTTGGACTTCGGCCAGTAGATAGGCATCCAACCATCGGCCGCGGTGGCGAGCGAGCCCATGCTCTTCGGGGAGATGGAGGCGACGTAGATGGGGATGTGCTTGCGGACGGGCTCGAAGAGGAGCTTGAAGCCGCGCTGGAGCTTGTAGATCTCGCCGTCGTAGAAGACTTTTTCGCCGCTGATGATCATGTTGATGATGTCAACGTATTCCCTGGTGCGCTGGATCGGCTTGGAGAACTTCTCACCATGCCAGTGCTCGATGACGCGGGCGCCCGAGGTGCCGAGGCCGATGATCATGCGGCCGCCGCTGAGCTCGTCGAGGGTCGCGAAGGTCATCGCGAGGACCGCGGGCGAGCGTCCGAAGACCGGCGCGATGCCCGTGCCAAGCTTGATCGTCCTGGTTTCGAGGGCGGCCTGGGTGAGGAGCGAGAACTGGTCGCGTCCCCACGTTTCGGCGGTGAAGACAGCTTCGACGCCGACTTCCTCCGCGACTTTGATGCGCGCGATGGTTTCGCGGTTCTGTTCCGGGTTGCCGGTGAACCCGACACCAACAGCAAGCCTCCTGGGCATGCGTCACCGTACCAATGGGAGAGATTATCCGTTGCGTGAAAGGACGGAGGCAGACTAGCAAACCGCCGGAGGCGCGGCAAACGGACGGGAGAGCTCTGGCGCGGTTGCGGCCGGGACATCCGTCAGGGGCACGGGGGGCGTATCGCAGGTATTGACGCCATGAATGGGACGCGGGTATACAGCACCGCAACGCGTGCGCGGCGCGCAAGCGGAAGGGGGAGAGCATGGAACGGGACAACTACTGGACAAGGCCGCTCGGGCGACGGCGCCTGCTTTCTGGATCGATGGCGACTGCGCTTGGCGCGGGAGCATGGGCGCTGGCCGGTTGCGGCGACGATGACGATGACGGTGACGATGCGGGTGGCGACGCGACGCCAACGCAGTCCGGGGTGCAGCCCGGCACGCCAACCGCCCCGACACCGACGCCAGCTGGCGAGGTCATCAAGAAAGACGGGATAAGCAAATCGCGGCAGAGCGCCATCTTCGCAACCATCAACCCGTACGGGGGCCTCGATAGCGGGCTGCTGTGGGGGTTCACGATCTTCGACCACCTCTGGTACACACCGCTCGACACGGGCATCCGCGAGAACTTCCTGGCGACGAGCATCGAGCAGCAAGACCCGACCCACTTCACGGTGGTCATCGGCGAGTCGTCCTTCCACGACAAGGCTCCCGCGAACGGCCGGAAGGTGACGGCACAGGACGTCAAGGCCAGCTTCGAGACTGCGGCGAAGCAAACGAAGATTTCGCTCACTTCCTGGTGGACGCAGGTGCTGGATACGATCACCACGCCGGACGAGAAAACGCTGAACTTCACCCTGAAGCAGGTGGACGCGTGGACCTTCAGTTCGTCGAACGGGGGCAGTCCGATCGGGAGCTCGATCCTGCCTCAAGAGATTGCGGCCGACCCGAGCTTCATGGACAAGGACCTGGTGGGCAGCGGGCGGTACCAGTTTGTGAGCCACGAAAACGGGACGAACTTCAAGCTCAAGCGCCATGAGAAGTGGCGGGTCGCCGGGGAGCCCTACCTGGCCGGGGTGGAGTACAAGCTGATCCAGGAGCAGGCGGCGGCGCTCGCGGCGTTCTCGTCACAGGAGATCTACTCGGTCGGGCTGAACAATAAGCTCGAGCGTGAAGACATCGCGAACAAGCACGGCAAGGATGTCGTGATTGACACGGACGATAGCCGCGCCGTGTGGATCCTGCTGCCGCGTGGCGATGGCCAGTGGGCGGACCCGCGGGTGATCCAGGCGATCAGTTACGCGCTCGATCGAAAAGAGATGATCGACCTGATGAACTTCGGCGAGGGGAAGCTCAGCGGACCTGTCCCGCCGGCTTTCGGCGAGGCCCTGCCACCGGCCGAACTCGAGCAGACCTGGAGCAAGCACGACCCTGCCGAGGCGAAGAAGCTGCTCGCGGCATCCGCATTCGACACGTCGAAAGAGTACTCGATCAAGTACCCCACCCTGGGGGACCGCTACCAGCAGTTCTCGACAATCGTGAAGTCGCAGCTGGAGAAGCACCTTGGCCTGAAGATCAAGCTCGTGCCGGAGGACTTCGGCCGATGGCTGAGCCAGTCGCTCTACGGGTCGGACTACGACGGGTTCGTGGCGTTCCCATCGCTCGCCTACGACGACCCGAGTTCATACATCACACCCTATGCGAAGACCTACGGTGGCCGCCCGAACTGGGCGGGTTACGTGAACGAGGAGATGGACGCTGCCGTGCAGGCGCAGAAGCGCATCCTGGACGACAAGGAGCGGCGGGCGGCCATCCAGGAACTGCAGCGCAAGGCCTGGACTAATGGCGTCCCGTTCATCCCGACATTCATCGCCATCACGAACTCCGCGACGTGGGGGTTCGTGAAAGGGCGAGTGACCGGCCGGGGGAGCTACGGGGCTTTCAACGGCAAGGTCTACATCGATAAGGGCTGATCGACGCCGATGCGCCAATACGCCCTGCGCCGTCTTGCTTATCTGCCGCTCATCATGCTGGTCGTCTCGCTGGTGACGTTCTTCACGTTGCGTTTGCCCTGGGCGACGGACCCGGTGCTGCAGTACGTCAACCAGACCACCACCGTCGAACAGGAGGAGGAGATCCGCCGGGAGCTTGGCCTGGACAAGCCGATGCTCCATCAGTTTGCGATCTGGATGGGGGAGGTGGTCCGGGGAGACCTGGGCGAGACGTTCCGGAGCAACCAGCCGGTGTGGAAGGAGATTGAGCGCCGGCTGCCCGTGAACATCGAGATCCTGGTGCTGTCCGTGGCCTTCAGCACGTTCTTCGGAGTGGCATTCGGCGTCATCACCGCGGTGAAGCAAGACTCGGCGGTCGACTACGGTTTCCGCGTATTCGCGGTGTTCGGGCAGTCCATCCCGGATTTCTTCCTGCTGATCCTCCTCATCGTGCTGCCCTCAATCTGGTGGAACTACTCGCCACCGGTGGGCGGACACATCTCCTTCTTCGATGACCCATGGCAGAACCTGCGCCTGTACATCCCGCCGACGCTCTTGCTGGGCGTTGGCGGGGCCGCGGCGATGATGCGCCTGACCAGGTCAACGCTGCTGGAAGTGTTCCGCCAGGACTACATGCGGACGGCGCGGGCGAAGGGACTTGCCGGGCGGCACGTGGTGCTTGACCACGGGCTCCGCAACTCGCTGATCCCGATCGTGACCCTCATCGGGGGACAGGTCACGGCCCTGTTCTTCGGGTCGCTCATCCTGGAGCAGATCTTCTCGATCAACGGTCTGGGCCAGTTCTTCCTGGTCTCGTCGATCACCGCGGACTTCCCGGTGATCCAGTTCCTCGTGCTGTACACGGCACTGATCGTGATGCTGATGAACCTCGCGGTGGACCTGTCGTACGCCCTCATCGACCCGCGAGTGAAGTACACCTGATGGCGACACAAACGGCGGCGCAACCGTATGCGTGGGGCGCGGTGCCCCGGAGGCCCGGCCGGGGACGGAGGCTCCTGCGGACAGCGTCTCAACACCCTGCGGGCGTGTTCGGGCTGGTCGTACTGGTGGTATTCGTGCTGGCCGGGGTGTTCGGGCCGACGCTGGCCCCATACAACCCGGAGGAACTGAGCGTGGGCACGCCGCTGGCGGGGCCGTCGTGGTCGCACCCGTTTGGACTGAACCAGAACGGCCAGGACATCTTCAGCCGGATCATCGCCGGGGCGCGGGTGTCGCTGACCATTTCGGCCGCAGCCATCTTCATCGGCGCATCCCTGGGGTCGTTCCTCGGGATCCTCGCCGGGTACTTCGGGCGGTGGATCGACTATGTCGTCCAGCGTTCGGGCGAGGCGTTCGCTGCCTTCCCGTCGCTGGTCCTGTATTTCATGTTGCGCGCGGCACTGGGGCCGGGGATGAAAGCCATCATCGCGGCCATCGCCATCGGCGCGCTCTTCGGGGGGAACCGGGTGCTGCGGGGGGCGACCATCATCGAACGCAACCAGGTATACGTGGAGGCCGCGCGGGCGATGGGGTGCTCCGAGTGGCGCATCTTCCTCCGCCACGTTATGCCAAACGTTCTGCCGCTGGTGATCGTGCTGATGAGCGGCGCGCTGGGGGCGGCGATCCTGGCAGAGTCGGCGCTCGCGTTCCTGGGCCTGGGGGTGGAGGAGGCTTCGTGGGGGCGCGACATGAGTGGCACGAACCTCTCGATCGCGCGGACCGGCTACTGGCACGTGGTGGTGTTCCCCGGCCTGGCAATTAGCCTGGTGGTGCTGGGAGCGAACCTGCTGGGCGATTCCTTGCGGGACATCTGGGACCCGC
This sequence comes from Dehalococcoidia bacterium, assembly GCA_023382755.1. Lineage (GTDB taxonomy): Bacteria > Chloroflexota > Dehalococcoidia > Tepidiformales > Tepidiformaceae > Amarobacter. The sequence goes on along the minus strand of JAHDWR010000061.1, from coordinate 257 downwards.
GGCTCAGACGGTAGGCGCCGGCTTTTTTGGGAGTTCGCCCTCGACGAAGGCGCGGACCATCAGGATAAGGGCGCTCACCACAGCGACCAGGATCGGCGTGAGGATGAATGTCCAGGCGCCGAAAGACCGGTCGTTCGTTGCCCAGAGAGCGCCCAGGGTGAGGCCCATGCCCACGAGGACACCCCCGCGGTAGACCACCTCCGAGTCGCGGCCGCTCCGGTACTTGAGGCCGGAGAGCCAGAGCGCGATTGCCGGAA
>JAHDWR010000060.1:478-15257 GCA_023382755.1 Dehalococcoidia bacterium | reverse complement strand
CTACCGCCTCGCCTTCGACCACCGACTCGCCGTTCTGATTCACCGTCACGACCTTGATTGTCGCGAGGCCATCCTCGACCTTCGTGACTTCGAGTTGCGCCGTGAGCGTGTCGCCAGGCCAGACTTGCTTGGTGAAGCGGACGCCGTACTTCTTCAGCGCCGTCACGCCGAGCCAGTCTGTCAGCGCCCGCCCGGTCAGCCCCATCGAGAGCATCCCGTGCGCGAACACCGACGGGTAGCCCGCCATCTTCTGGGCCGCGCCTTCGTCGTGGTGCAGCGGGTTGAAGTCACCGCTCGCACCCGCGTACTTCACGATGTGCGTGCGGTTCACGTTTTCGATCACGACCTGCTCGTGCTTGTCGCCAACTTTCAGTGCCATGTTCGTGCCCTCCCTACTGATCCACGGCGCGTTCGGTCTGCACGCCGACGCTGGTGGCGGTGACGCAGAGGACGCCGTCCTGGTTGCGGTACTCGGTGATGCTCTCGGAGAACAGCAGCTTGCCGCCGCGGCGCCCCTCCTTTTCCCAGCGGTTGCCGGGGCGGCTCGTCACGGTCAGGGTGTCCCCTTCGTGGATCGGGTGGTGGTACTCATAGTGCTGCTCGGCGTGGAGCCCGCGGCCGAGCCCGCCGCCACCGCCACCGCCCTCCGGGCGCTGCGGAGCCGGATCCTTGCGCGGCCGGGTGAGGTCCAGCGGATAGTTTGGCTGCCAGTGCGCGCTGCACTGGACGAACGTCGGCGGCACAACCATGCCGCCGACCGCTTTCGTGGCCGGGTCGTTCGGGTCCGAGTACTCGGGGCGGATGTCCAGCACCGAGCGCGCGAACAGCATCACCTGCGTGCGGTCGACCGGGAATTCATATCCCTCGTCTGCCATGAGGTTCTCCTTTGGATTCAGGGAATTGCGCAGCCGATGGTACTGGAGGGTTCCTGAGTCCGCCACAGACGAACATCCCTGCAACGCGGTGTCCTGGTGCGATGGTGCGCTGGTGTGGTGGTGTACAATCGCCTCATGGCACGTCTGACGATCACGCTCTCCGACGAGCGCCACCAGCAGCTCAAGCTCCGGGCAGCCCGCGAAGGGACGACCATCGGGAAGCTCATCGAATCGGCGCTCGAAGAGCGGGACGAGTCCGCACGACGAACGGCTCTCGCGCTCGCCGACAAGGCCCGGACTACGGCCGCGAGAACCATGGCTGGCATGTCGGATGACGACGTTGAGCGGTGGGTCGCGGCAGAAGTCCGCAGCTATCGCGCCGGCCGGGGCATTCGATCGGCATCGTGACGCGCGCCGTCATCCTGGACGCAAACGTGATCGTCAGCGCGCAACTGGTCCAGCATCCGCTCGCGCCACCGTTTCAGCTTTTCGTCGCTGCCCTTGGAGGCCCGGTACCGAACCACGTTTCACGGCAGCTGCTCGATGAGTACCGCGGTGCCTTGCTTCGTCCGTCGGTCGCACGACGCCACGGGCTTTCGTCCTCGGAGGTTCATCAGGTGGTCGAGGTGGTGCGGCGATTCGCCATCGAACTCAACCCGCCGCGTTCATTGGTGGCCGCGCCCGATGCCAACGATCAACACGTCTGGGATATGCTCGCTGCCTATCCCGAACTCGTGCTGGTCACCGGCGACCCACCGTTGCTGGGTAGTCGCGACTTCCCCGGCCGGATCCTGTCGCCGCGGGACTTCGTCGATCGCTTCCTCGCGACCTAGCTCTCCTTCTTCGCCCCGCCCTCGATCGTCACGCCCGTCTTCGCAAGGCGCTCCTTGTTCCGCTCCAGGAACGCTGCCCACCACGCGGGGAACTTCGATTCAAGCGTCCCGCCCGCCTTCCGAACGGCAAGGATGCGGTCCAGTTCGGCGTTCACCGCATCTCGCAGGTCCTCCATCGTCCCGTTGTTCCTGTAAAGCCAGTCGGCCCCGGGAGCGCGGATCTCGAGCGGGATCATGCTCGCCAGCCGCTGGTTGGCTTCCTCTTCCGACATCCCGCGCGTCTCCAGCAGTCGCTCCCGCGCGACATCGTTGTCCACGCCGATGAGCCATGTCTGGTCGCACCACCGCGCATAGCCCGGCTCCATCAGGTTCACGGCCTCCATCACGCAGATCTGATCCGGGCCAAGTTCTGCCCGCCACCTGTCGATTTCGCCCTTGATCGCCTCAGTGATCGATCCCATCGCCCGGGTGAGCTTGTTCATCTCCTCTGGCTTCCCGAACACCTTCGCGCCGAGGATCTTCCGGTCGACATAACCATCCGCCCCGACCACTTCCCGGCCGAACGCCTCCACCACCCGGTCGAACCCCGGCGTCCCAGGGTCGTACAGCCGGTGCACGAGCTTGTCGGCATCGCAGTGGTGCGCCCCGCGCTCCACCAGGAGCTGCCCCACGGTCGACTTACCTGCGGCTATCGTGCCCGCCAGGCCAATGACAAGGCAGGACTTAGGACTCAGGACTTCGGACTCAGTCATTTCTTCCCTCGCTGTTCGTCTCGCTGCTTCTCAACTGCCTTTCGAAGGCCGGCGACGATGCGCGTGACCTCCTCAGCGATCGACTGCAGACGCGCACCTTCGTCCGGGCTGATGTAGTGCACATCGACCGCGACATAGATATGAGATCGGACCTCCGCGCATGACGCCTTGGCCACCGATAGGAACTGATGGAATTCGGCCCGATTTCCGCGTTCGAACCCCTCGGCGATATTCGCCATGATCGAAACGCTGGCACGCTGGATCTGCCCTGCGAGGCCGTAGTCACGGGCGAACTTCCCTTCTGCTGTCACAAGGTAGACCTCGCGCGTGAGTTCCCGCGCCCTCTGCCAGGCGACCAGCTCCTCAAATCGTTGAATGACCGGCATCCCATCCTCCCGGACCGAGATGCCGGCCATCCTAAGTCCTAAGCCCTTTCGGCTCAGCCCTTCTTACGGCCGCTCGTTCGACATGATGATCGTGCCGCTTGCGGCGAACATCCCGCCGACGCCGTGGGCGACGCTGATCTTCGCACCCTCGACCTGCGCCGGAGCGGTGCCCCGCATCTGGCGCACGCTCTCCTGGAGCGCGTACATGCCGTACATGCCCGAGTGCGTGTAGCTGAGGCCACCGCCGTTGGTGTTCAGCGGCAGCTTGCCACCCGGCCGCGTGTTGCCATCCCAGATGAACCGGGCGGCCTCGCCCCGCCCCACGAACCCGAGGTCCTCGAGCCCGTAGAGCGGCAGGTGCGCGAACGCGTCATAGATCATCAAGTGGTCCACGTCGTCACGGCTGATGCCTGCCTCCGCGAAGGCCGTCGGCCCTGCCACGCTGAAGGCGCGCGAGGAAGTAAAATCCTCCATCTGGCTCACCATCGGCGTCTCAACCGACTCGCCAGTGCCCAGGATGTAGACAGGCTTCGTCGGGAAGTCTTTTGCCCGGTCGGCCGAAGTCAGGATGAGCGCGCCGCCGCCATCGGTGACCAGGCAGCACATGAAGAGCCGGAATGGGTACGCGATCATCCGCGAGTTCAGAACGTCTTCGACCGTCATCGGGTCCTTCATCATCGCGTTCGGGTTCTTCGCCGCGTACTCGCGCTGGACAACGGCAACCATGGCCAGTTGTTCCTCGGTAATGCCGTACTTCTTCATGTACCGCATCACCGGGACGGTGAACATCGTGGGCGCACCCGTGGGGCCCGCCCACTGCTCGAATTGCATGTTCAAGCCCTGCCTGCCGCCCGGGAACCCGCCGCGGCCGATGCCCGACTTGCCGCTTTCGCCGTGCGTCACGAGCACTGTCGTGCACAGGCCGGACTCGATCGCCGCGACCGCGTGGCGGACGTGAATCATGAACGAGCAACCGCCGACCGATGTGCCGTCCACGTACTTCGGCGTGATCCCGAGGTAATACGCCACCTCGGTCGGGCTCGCGCCCGCGCAGGCAACTCCATCGATGTCGGACGGCTTGAGGCCCGTTTCCTTCATCGCCCGGATCGCCGACTCGGCATGGAGGCCGAGCTGCGAGAATTCGGGGAACACGCCCAGCGGGCTCACCATCTCTGCCGCGCCAACAATGGCGACACTTCCTGGCTTCACCACTGGATTAACCCCCCTTCGCCGGCCGCCAGAGCGGCAGCGTGATCTCGTCGTTCACCTTGTGGAACACCACCTCGACCGGCATGTCGAGCTGGAGCGCCTCCGGCGTCTGCGGGCATTCGACGATGTTGGTCATCATCTTCACGCCCTCCGCGAGTTCGACAACGGCGATGGAGAACGGCGCCTCGTAACCGGGAGGCGGACGATGGCTGATCACGTATGTCGCGAGCGTGCCCTTGCCGCTCGCCTGGAACCACTCGACTTCCGCGAACGGGTCGCGGGGGTCGAATGGACGCGGCGGGAAGTACGCCTGCCCCGTCGCCTTGTTGCGCTGAATCATCAGCTTTCCCTCTCTTAGCCCGTCCCAATACGGTTTGGTTTCGGGCGTGGCTTGAGGGACCATCCTGGAATAGTCGTGCAAGAGCTGCCTGCCTTTGTGCTGGAGTCCGGCCCCAACGAGGGTTACCGGCTCGAAATGCACATCAATATCTACCGTGCGCGTGAGGGTTGGGCAAGTTTCGGTACGCTTCAGTTCAATTGATCGATGAGCCGCAACAGGATGCCACGGCGCTCCGCTTCATTCATGAGCCGCTCGGTGGCGAACTTCCCGCCGACGGCCGGCAGGGCGCGGTATCCGAGGCCCGCAAGCAGCCTGGCTCTCGCCTCCGCCCGGTCGAGGCCGGTATCATCCAGGGTCCGCGATACTTCGACAGCCAGGAGCGTCTCCGGGTATCCGCTCTCTCGCTTGTCCAGCCCCTGGATGATGATATCCAGCGCGCGCAGCTGCGAGGCATCGAACGGCGACAGTGCCCCGCTCATTTCAGCCTCATCCACCCGTTCGAGTTCGTTCAGTGTGATGACCCGTGGTTTCCTGAGCCATTGACCAAATAACGAGGGCGCCTTCCGTTCGAACCGGACTTCGTACAGCGCCCCGGTGTCGTCGGTGAACTGATCGCTGAGCATCTTGATGCTCGCGGTGAGCGCGTCGATCTTCTCGCCCATCTCCTGGAGCCGCGACTCTGTCCGCCGCTGGGCCTCGGTCAGGTCTTCCACGCGGCCCGTGAGCCCTTCGATGCGCGACTCTGTCCGCCGCTGCGCTTCGGCCAACTCCTCGACCCGCGCCTCGGTCCGCCGCTGCGCTTCGGCCAACTCCTCGACCCGCGCCTCAGTCCGCTGCTGCGCTTCGGCGAGTTCCTCCACGATTCGCGGGAGCCGGTCAAACTCATCGCCAAGGATCAACGGGCGCAACTGGGCGCGCCACTCCGGCTTCTCCGCGAGCAGCTCGATCAAGTCACGCAAATCGTCGACCTGAAACGCCATATCGTGAGTATACGTCCTCGGTTGGCCGGCAGCTCCGGCCCGGCGTATCAGCTCCCGTACAGCACGTCCCGCAGGTCCAGCGCGAAGTTCGTTCCATCCATGCGCATGTGGCGCGAGTTGATGCCCTCGGAGTGGATGGCAAGCCGAAGGTCGGCTGGTTCCAGGTCCGCCGGGATGGAGATGCCCGCCACACCGTTCGCGTCGGTGATCACCCGGGCGACCTTGCCGTCCCGGTGGTCCGAGACCAGGATTTCGGCATCGGCGACCGGGGGCTTCTCGCCCGATGGCTCCGCGTCGTTGTCGAGGACGGTCAGCTGGGCGGTGCGCCCGTCACCGTGCACAACCACCTCTACGTGGAGGTCCCGAAGGTATACCAACGGCTCCGTGGTCACGGCCGCCATGCCGTCGCGCTGGGGGATTCGCGCCGGGTTCGCCCGCAACGAGACGTCCTGGGTCGCCATCCCGTGGTCGGTTGTGACCACAAAGAGGGTCGACGTAAGTAGCCCACGTGCCTCGAGTGTGCGGAGCACGTGCCCGATGCGCACGTCCGTCTCGTCCAGCGCCTCGCGGGCGCCTTCGTGGTGCGGCCCGTAGTCGTGCGCGGATGAGTCCGGCTGGGCAAACTCATGAAAGGTGAATGTTGGCGCCGGGTGCGATTCGTCCAGGAACAGCTGGCGGGCCTGGGCAAGCGCCCGGTTGTCGATCTGCCCCTGGAGCCTGTGCCCGTCCTCCTCCAGCTCGTTGTACCAGCGCGGGCTGATCTCGTGCTCGGTCTCTTTCGTGAGCACGATCAATTCCCCCCGGTCACCAACCAGCCGGCGTTCCAGCGAAGCGTGGTCGGCACCCCTCGTGCATGGCTCGTTGATCGAGGCAGTGAATGCTCCGGTCTCGCCGTCCCACCTGCCGTATACGCGGTGAAACGCCTCATAGAGCGTCTCCACGCCGGGTCCGAGGAAGCGCGCCGTGTCGAACTGCTGGCCCTGCGGCGACACGGTCTCGCGCGTTTCCCGCAGGTAATAGCTTGGGTTCACGATGTCGTGGTGGCCGCACCACGCCCCGGTGCCGATCGCGTTGTGGCTCGGCCAGGTGATGCTCGGGAAATTGGTGATGCTCCCGTGCTCCAGCATCGTCCCGTTCGCGATGAGCCGGCGCAGGTTCGGGATGGCTCCCAGGTCCTCCAGGCGGTAAAGGAGTTCAGCGTGCGATTGCCCGTCAAGCAGCATGATGTACACGCGCTCCGGCTTCACTGCTGGCGGGTCGATCACCTCTTCCAATACGCGCCCGTCCTGTCGCTGGAGATATACATCCGGCGCCAGGCCCCGCTCGCTGCTCGTCCGTCCTGTCTGGTCCCTGCCGTCGATCAGCGGGAACCCCATCAGGCGGGCAATCGTGGGCGCGATGTCCACTTGCCTCGCCTCGGCGCTCACGACCACTCCTTTCCGCACTCCCGGTCCCGAGAACACCAGCGGCGACCGCGACTGGATCACATCGAGCGCACCGTGTTGGCCCGGCTGGCGCCCGTAGGTGTAGCTCTTCGGGTTCACCACCAGGTCGGGCGCGTTGGGGCTGTCGAATAGCTGCGAAATCCGCTCGTAGGCATACGGGTACGTTAGCGCGGCCGGTTCGACGAACGCGCGCTGGATGTCGACCGGGTCCCCCGCCGCCGCCAGTTCTTCCTCAAGCGTACTGAGCGCGCGGTGGTCCTGGGCCTCGAGTGGATTCTCCCCCACGACCTCCACAACCTCATAGGTGTAACCATGCTCAGCGTACCGGCGAACCCAGCGAACCATTCCCCGAAGCGCCCACGCCTCGTACGCCCAGCTGCCGTCCTGCGCTTGCCTGGCCGTGGCCACGAAGTCGGTCCACGCACGGCCGTCGTCGCTGGTCAGGAGCTTGTGGATGGCCAGGTTGCCCGACTCTTCCTGGTTGTGGTCCAGGCCCTGTCCGCCGGGCCGCTCTGGGCCGATGCACTCTGTCGATGGGGCGCTGCTCGCTGCGGTCACCTGGTCCTCCGGATGCGGTCGTCGCGGGATCCTAGCATCCGCGGCCGGCCTTCACCGGCGCCGTTCCCTCAGGCCCCCAGCTGCCATCCGACGAACGGGCCCTCGGTCTCGACCTCCATCGCGCCGAGGAATTTCGCTGTCATCACGTAGTAGCCCACCAGCAAGTTGACCCCAACGACCGTCGCCGCCGGGAAGTGTGCCGCGAGCGAATCATGCACGTCTGCCGGCGGGTGGTCGCTTGCCACCAGTGCATCCACATACGCGAGGATCGCCTGCTCGGCTGCTGAGTAGAGCGTGCTCGCTCGCCAGTGATGCAGCCCCACGATGCGCGCATCGGAAAGGCCCGTCTGGCGCCCGATACGCACGTGCTGGTGCCATTCGTATGCGCTGTGCTGCAGGATCGCCGTCCGCAGAATCACCAGCTCGCGCGTCGGCACATCCAGCCCGCACCCACTCCAGAGACCGTTCCCGAGCCGAAGGTACGACCGCCACACGGACGGGTTGTTCGCCATCGTCCGGAAAATGTTCGGCAGCACATCGTTGGTGGCGTTCCTATCCCACACATACTGCAGGTCTTCCGGTATGTCCGAGCGTTGGGCGAACGGAAGGCGGGCCATCGCATGTCTCCGGTGAGGTTTGCGCGAGTGTAACCGAGACCCGCGAACCGCTGTCGTCCACCCGGCCTGCAGCCCCTGAATCGCCCCTGGAGGGGTGTCGTTCGGTTTGATTTCCTTGAAAAACTCTCCTGTGGACGCTAATCTCCCGCCTCCGGGCTCGCACCAGCCCCGGGGCCAGTTAGATTGAGCGCCCGCCCAGGTGCTGCCAGGGCCAGACCGTCCAACCGCCAAGTCAAAGAGAGGACGAAGCCATGGCGAACACACCGAAGTACTGGGGGACCGTCAGCCCCATGCCCGCCCCGATGATCGCCGCGCAGGCCCAGCAGCTCGAAGCCATGGGCCTCGAAGGCGTCTTCGCGCCACAGGTCTACGGCCCTCCCTTCATTCCCCTCGCCGTCGCCGCCGGCGCGACCAGCCGAATGAGGCTCGCGACCGGTATCGCCCTCGCCTTCGCTCGCAGTCCGTTCGAGACGGCGGTCGCTGCCATGGACATGGACATGGTTAGCGGCGGCCGCTTCACGCTCGGACTGGGGTCCAGCGTCCGCGCCTGGAGCGAGGGCTTTTTCGGCATGCCTTACGGCAAGCCCGTCGAGCACCTCCGCGAAGTCATCGAGATCGTCCGCCTCGTCGTCGAGAAAAGCCATACCGGCGAACTCACGCGCTACGACGGCAAGTACCACCAGCTCGACTTCAGCGAGTTCCAGCCCCTGCGCCGGCCCCTGCGCACCCACATCCCCATCTGGGTTGCCGGGCTTCGCCAGCCCATCCTTCGCATGGGGGCCGAAGTCGCCGATGGCATCATCGGCCACCCGATCTGGTCGATTGAATGGGCGACCACGAAGGTCATGGATGACGTCAACGCGGGGCTTGCGAAGGCTGGCCGGCAGCGCTCGGATGTGGAGTTCAACGCATGGCTCTTCGTGGCCCCGAACGCCGACCGGAAGCAGGCCATTGAAGACGCGAAAGCCACCGTCGCCTTCTATGCCGGCGTCGAGCAGTACGAGCCGTATTTCGCGGCCCACGGCTTCGCCACCGAAGCGCGGATGCTCCAGGAGGGCGTCAAACGTGGTGACTACACCAGCGTCAAGCACCTCGTGACCGACGAGATGGCGCAGACGTTCGTCGTGTGCGGCACCCCCGACGAGGTCCGGAAGCGTGTCGAGAAGATCTGGGACGTTGCCGACTCGGCCTCGCTGATGCCCCCGGCCTACGCCCTGGCGCCCGAACAGGTGATGGCGTACGCGACGTCCATCGCCCAACTGTTCTACGTGTAGGGCGCTGCCCGCTCAGTTGCTCCGTTCGTCGACACCGGCGAGAGCCAGTTCGCGCGAGCGCCACCGTGCCGCGACGATCGTCAGCGCCGCGCACATCCCGGTGAGCCCCGCGCCGCCGATCCCGCCGGTCTCGCCCGTAGCCGCCCTCAGCACCAGTTCGGCGCCGCACCAGGCTGCCGCGGGCCAGGCGACAAGCTCAAACAGGAAATACGCGCGCGGCCTCACGCCGCTGCTTCCTTTGCCCGGACTTCCCGCTCGATCATGGCGACGAACGCCAGCCCCAGGTCAGGGTCGAACTGCGTCCCCCGCCCGTCCAGGATCTCCTGGATCGCCCGTTCGAAGGTGAGCCCTTTGCGATAGGGCCGGTCGGTGGTCATCGCGCTGTAGGCATCTGCCAGCGTGAACAGCCGCGTCGGCAACGAGGTCTCTGTCCCCTTCAGATGGCCGGGGTAGCCGTTGCCATCGAATCGTTCGTGATGGTGCCGCACGAGGTTCACGACGGTGTCGTAATCCGTCACGGCCGCCGTGATGGCCGCCCCCATCACCGGGTGCTCTTCCATGCTCCGGCGCTCGCTGGGAGTCAGCTGCCCGGGCTTCCTCAGGATCTCGTCCGGTACCACGATCTTGCCAAGGTCGTGGATTGGCCCACCGATGGCGATCGCATTGAGCTGGTCTTCGTCGAAGTGCAGTTCGCGTGCCAGAGTCATTGCCATCTGCGTCGCGTGGTCGCTGTGGAATCGTGTGTAGCTGTCTCTCCGGTCGATCGCTTTCACCAGGTTCCGCAACGCCTTCAGGTTGCCGACCTTGAGCAGCGATTCGGCCGATGCGGGGCCCCCGGGCGCGGGCGCGACCGTTGGCGCCACCGCCTTGTCGAGGTACATGTGATCTTCCGCTTCCGCGATGAGGTCGCGCGGCGATTCCACGCCGCGAAACGCGGCGACGCCGCAGCTGATCCGCGTCGGAAGGGTGATGCGCGCCCCGTTCACGACTTCGATGTCCGCCACCGCCCGCCGCACCCGCTCCATCACCTTCCGCGCCTGGGGCGCCGTCGTATCGGGGAACACCACCACAAACTCGTCACCCCCGAAGCGCGCGAACTGGGCCGGCGGTTCGATGTGCCGCGCCAGCGCCGAAGTGACCCGCTTGAGTACCTGGTCGCCCTCTTCGTGCCCCACGAAGTCGTTCAGCAGCTTGAAGTTGTCGATATCCACATACGCCACCGAGAGCGGCCGGTTGTGGCGCTGCGAGCTCGTCACCGCATCGATGATGAACTCGTCGATGAACCGGCGGTTCGGGCTCCCCGTGAGCGCATCCGTATAGGCAAGCTTCCGGTAGACCGCCGCCTGCTCGGCCGCGATCTGGCGCTCCCGGCTGTCGACCGCCTTGTTGAGGAGATGCCACAGGATCTCCGCGTCGAACGGCTTCCCGAGGAAGTCATCCGCCCCGGCCTTCATCGATCGCACAGCCACGTCGACATCCACGAATCCCGTGATGGCGACGATGCCGCTTGCCGGCGAGAGCTCCCGCGCCTTGGCAATCACGTCGAGCCCCGACATGTCAGGCAGGCTGATGTCTGACGCAATGGCGTCGAACGGCGCTGAAGCGATCGCCTGGATTGCGCTCGCCCCCGAACGCGCGACCGTGATGTCGGTCGTGTGCTGTCCCAGCACAAGTTGGATGAGACGTCCGAGGGCAGGGTCGTCTTCGATGACCAGGACACGCAACGGTCCACGCCCGCGGTGCAGAGGCAGGGGTTCCACGTGGTGATTGTCGGCTGCGGCGCGCCGATATGAAGTACGTTTCCCGTGAATCCACCGCCAGCCCCTGCCTATTTTGCCGGGGCCACCCAGATCCTCCCGGCCACCTGCGTGCCCATCACCACCGAGCGTCCCCCAATGTCCACGGTGACCGTCCCCCGGTAGGGCGCAACCGACTCGACACGCACCTCCTGGCCGGGCCGGATCCCTTCCTCATCGAAGAACTGCAACAGTTGCTCGTCTTCCTCGAACACCCGGTCGATCACGGCCCGCTGGCCCTCCGCGATGTCCGCCAGCGTCGTCATCGAAAGTTTGCGATTGGGCCCGTGCCCGGGAATGGGATAGCCGAAGGGGCTGCGTTGCGGGCGCCCCAGCGTCTCAAACAGGTGGGGCTCCGTGATATCCGAGATGCCATGCTCAAGGAGGTGCGCCTCTTCGTAGGCGCGCCACCACGGCACTTTCAGGACATTCGTGATCAGGCACTCCGCCAGCCGGTGCCGCCGGACCATCTGCTCTGCCCGCCGCAGCCCCTCTGGTGTCAGGTGGATGGTCTTCCGTGCATCAAGGCTCACCAGGCCGTCGCGGATCAACCGCTTCAACATCCCGGCGACGGAGGGAGGCGTGATCTCGAGCCGGTCGGCCAATCGCACCGCGATCACGTCGAGCCCTTCGTCGTGGCTCAACCGGTAGATCGCCGTCAGATAGTCGTCGGTCGCGACGTTCGAGACCTGCTTCGGCATGGCCGCGATCATCCCACGTCCTGCCGCCCACGGCCATTCGCAGCATGCTCCCTGCCCGGGCCGGCGACCCTGCGCAGGATGTTAGGCGGCCTTGCGGCGCGAGGCAGGCTGCCGGATCGGAATCACGTTTTCGGCAACTACATGCGCACGTCCGCCAAGGTAGGCGGCGACGCACGGCGGCACCGGGCTGCTGGTAGTGCAGCAGGCCTGGCAGCGCTGCGCTCGGCTCATCTCGTCAAAGGGGCAAGCGTCTTCGATGGGTGACACTTCGGTGACCTCCCGGTTGCTACTAGAGGTATCGACCTCCGCCGCCCGGTGGATGAGGGGTGGCCGCGGGCTCTTTACACGAATTAACTTCTTTAGCCCGCTGGAAACTTACCTGACGGTAATTCGCCCTTCCCAGCCGATTCGCATTCGACGTAGACTATGGCGGCTATTGACGCTAGCAGAAGGAGTTCACCCCATGGCCGCAAATCCCGCGACCGAGTCCGGCCTCGACCTTTCGTGGCTGAACCTCTACGACGACGCAACCTCAGCTATCCCCGGGAAGAAGGGGCTGACGCTCAAGGAAATCAATCTCGGACGCTATGCTGACGCCGCTCGCGGCGGCGGCGATATGACGTACCGCATGCGCGGCGCAGTTGCTCGCCCCGGCGCCCAGCGGTTCGGACCGAACTACATGTCCAAGTCCGACGTCTGGTCCGAGAACTGCATCATGCTCTACGAAGAGGCCACCCAGCGGCAGTGGTCCTCTGCCCGCGATATCCCGTGGGACACTCTGGAAGAACTCCCCGACGAGATGGAGCGGGCCATGTGCCAGCTCTGCACCATGCTCACCGAAGTCGAGTTCATCGCCGGCGACGTGCCCGGCCAGTGGATGCCCTTCGTCAGCGCCCAGGACTTCGAAGCCGGCCTCTTCCTCATGTCCCAGATCATGGATGAAGCGCGCCACACCGATGTCTTCCGCAAGCGCGCCCTCGCCAACGGCGGCGGCCTGCTCGCCCAGGGCGCCGGCCTCGGCCTCCGCACCCTCATCGAGGCCCGCGACTTCACCGAGATGTCCGTCCTCATGCACGTCCAGGCCGAAGGCTTCGTCCAGTCGATGTTCCGCATGGGTGAGCTCATAGGCCAGACCGAAGCCGATAAGCGCATCTTCCGCATGAGCGCCCAGGACGAATCCCGCCACCTCGCCTTCGGCGTCATGCACCTCAAGTACGTGCTTGATACCGAACCGGAACGCCGCGAAGAGATCCACCACTACCTCGATAAGGCCGAAGGCGATGCTTCCGGCGGCGGCTCCGGCGACGTTACCTTCCCGCCAGTGTTCGAATCGCTCTGCATCCTCCTCGGTGGCGGCGTCGACAAGTTCGACGAGGGCCTCCAGAAGTTCCTCCTTCTCCGCAAGCGCCAGATCAACGAGTACGTCCACCGGCTCACCGTCGCCGGCCTCGGCGATCGCCGCCAGCGCCTTGGCCCCCTCATGGCCCAGTTCCTCGATCCGGCCTGAGCCGGCTCTCCGAACGACCACCACGCGCCCGGCAATGCGCCGGGCGCTCTCCCAACACGCCCGACCCCATCGGAGGTAGCACATGTCCACCGGAGAAGCTCTCGCCCAGGCCGCGCAGGCCACCCAGGTCGAAATCCCCCAGGAGGCCCGCGATAAGGCCGCCCAGCTCGGCTGGGAGGACGGCCTCATCGAAGTCGCGCTCTCCAAGGGCCACAGCCTCCAGGTCATCTGGCAGGCGCTTCGCGCGGAAGTCGATGGCAAGCGCGCCAAAGAGTTCCTCCAGGGTGGCCAGGCCGCCGTCCCGCGCGACCTCTCCTGGATGCAGGTCCCGACTGAATGGGGCATCAAGGCCCGCGCCAGCGACCCGGAGATGGGCCTCACCATTGGCGACCTCAACGTCGGGACCTACGGCGATATCCCCGATGTCTGGTTCAACCGCTCCGAGATCGCCCGCGGCTCCTTCCCGGCGGCTGTCGTCGAGGACATGGGCTACACCATTTTCGACAAGGCCATCATCTGGGCCGACTGTTGCGTCCCCCTCTACGAAGACGCCATTCGCGACCGCTGGGTCTCGGCCACGGACCTCGATTGGGCGAACCTCAAGCCCATCTCCCCGGAGATGGAGAAGGCCGTCTGCCAGTTCCTCACCGAGCAAAGCGAACGCGCGTACTACACCGGCGCCCTCTGGTCGGGGTGGCTGCCGGAGATCAGCTACGGCTACCTCGAACTGAAGCTCTTCCTCTCCACGGTCATTTATGACCTCGCCCGGCACGCCGAGGCGTTCCGCAAGCGTGCCCTTGCCAATGGCGGCGGGCTCGGCCTGCAGGCGCCGACCGACTTCTCCCGCGCAGCCCAGGAAGCCCGCAGCTTCCCCGAACTCGCCATGATCCTCTTCGTCCAGGACAGCATGCTGAACACGCTCTTCAGCCAGGGCGCTCAGTTCGCTCAGACGCCGCTCGAACGTGAGATGTACCGGCTCGTCGCCAAGGATCGCCAGCGCATGATGGACTACCACATCGAGCGGCTGAAGCACATGATGTTCAAGCTCCCCGACCGCCGGCAGGAACAAAACCTCTACCTGAACAAGGCCGAATCCCGCATGGTCCGCGATTGGACCGATGCCGCCGTCAACGAGCCCCTTGCCATCATGCTCGGCGGCGGCAGGGATCGCGTCGCCGAAGGCCAGGTGAAGTTGAAGGCCCTCCGCAAGCTCCAGGTCCAGAACTACATCGCCGACCTGGAGAAGGCGACCTTCCAGCGCAAGAACCTCAACGGCCGGCTCAAGGAACTCCTCGAGTCCTGACCCTGGTGGTCCGGCGCCAAACAAAGAGGGGCTTCCAATGGGAGCCCCTCTTTGTCTGCGGCCACCGGGTGCACATCACGCAATGCGAAGCACCGTCCGGAGCCGCGCCACCAGTCCCCTCTGCGGAGTTGCGGCGATCCGGTCCCGCCCTTCCGCCCGGCGCAGTTCGCGCAGCGCCTGTGCCGCCCGGAAGCGGTGCTGAA
>JAHDWR010000060.1:0-468 GCA_023382755.1 Dehalococcoidia bacterium | reverse complement strand
TCGGGCTGCCCGCTCGCATACAGCCGCCCATCACGCGTCATCGACAGTCTATGCGTGACTTGCGTCAACATGCGATACATCTCGTTCACCTCCATGTGCGTGTTTCAGGCGCGCCGTTCGCGGAGCTGTTCGGCCCCGGACGCCTGGGTGGTTGGCTGCACCGGCATGGACTTCTTCTTGAGCCCCATCCGGTGGATCAGCATCGGATCCTTTGTCGCATCTTCTCCGTAGCGTTTATTTGTCAACAGAGCCGCCATTCGGGGAGATTGCGTCATCATTTGATTCAACACGTGAGTAACACCTTTTCTGGTTGTACCAGTCTATGAACTGGGCGCACGAATCATGCACAGCCCGGCCTGCATGTAGCATGGCTGTCCCAATGAGTCGGACTACTGCAATTACGATTGTCGCGAAGAGCCACTGCTCCAGCCTGTAATTCTAGGCCGGAGCCCTGGGCTATCTCAGCTG
>JAHDWR010000059.1:9650-15303 GCA_023382755.1 Dehalococcoidia bacterium | reverse complement strand
CTCGCTCAGCGGGCCGGCGGCCGCGGTGTAGCGGAGCCCGCGGAAAGGCATGAACTGGGGCATTCGAACTCCCTTGACGGCGGAGACGGTTTGTCCGAGGAACGGGCCGAACCTATGATCGTCCGGCCCCATGCGTCCGTACTGCGTCTTCTGCAACATTGTAGCCGGGCAAGAGCCTGCAAACGTCGTCTACGAAGACGAGGAGATCATCGTCATCCAGAACATCCTGCACTGGGTGCCGGTCATGTTGCTGGCGATGACCAAGGAACACACCACCCAGGCGGAACTCTGGGAACACCACATCGGGAAAGTCGGCCGCATTGCCGCCGAAATCGGCAAGCAGCTCTGCCCCGGCGGCTTCCGGGTGCTGACGAACTTTGGCCACGATGCGATGCAGAGCCAGGAACATGGCCATCTCCACATCCTCGGCGGAACGTTCCTGGGTCACTACGTCGGTTAGCCGGCGGCGGCTATCGCATCCCGCTGTTTCTGGAACAGGTCCATGATGCCGTCGCGCGCCAGGTCCAGCAGAGCGTCCATCGCCGAACGAGAGAACGGTTTCCCCTCCGCTGTCCCCTGGACCTCGACAAAGTCGTCACCACCCGTCATCACGACGTTGAAGTCCACTTCCGCGGTCGAGTCTTCCTCGTAGCAGAGGTCGAGCATCGGGACGCCTTTGATGATCCCCACGGAAATGGCGGCAACCGGCGACTGGATGGCGGACCCGGGAACGCCCGCGGCGGCAAGCTTCTGGAGTGCCAGCTGGAGCGCGACGTACGCGCCGGTGATCGACGCCGTCCGGGTGCCGCCATCGGCCTGGAGGACGTCGCAGTCGAGGGTGATGGTCCGGGGGCCCAACATTTCCAGGTCGACCACGCCGCGTAGCGCCCGGCCGATGAGCCGCTGAATCTCCTGGGTGCGGCCGCCGGGCCGTCCGCGTTCGACCTCGCGCTGGCTTCGGGTATGGGTCGCCCGCGGGAGCATCGAGTATTCGGCGGTGACCCATCCACTCTGGGTGTTGCGCAGGAAGGGCGGCTGGCGGTCTTCCACACTGGCAGCACAGAGGACGCGTGTGCGCCCGAACTCGACCAGGCAGCTCCCTTCGGCGAAGTCGAGCACGTTGGTAGCGAGGTGGACGGGGCGAAGCGCGTCGGGACGGCGCCCGTCGATGCGGGTTGTCACAGTTGGAACTCCAGGGAGTGGGTAGGGCGCGTGGCCCTCGGGTTACCGTAATTCCGCGCCGCCTGCCACGCAAAACCGCTCTAACGTTCGGTCGACAAGGCTATCGCATGTCCGTCCGTCGAGACAGTGACTCGCCCATCCTCATCGGTGCGGAAGACGCGGCTCCCGGAAAGCGCGTCCAGGGTCTCCGCGTGAGGATGCCCGAACGGGTTGTCCGCGCCTGCCTGGATTACGGCGAGCACCGGCCGGACGGCCGAGAGGAACTCGGGAACGCTGGTCTTCGACCCGTGGTGCGGCACTTTCAGGACGGTCGCGGCCACGTCCAGCGAGGACAGGAGCGCATGCTGCGGGCCCGATTCGATATCACCGGCCAGGAGGAACGTGACCGCCCCGTACCGAACGCGGACCACCATCGACCCGTCGTTGAGCTCGCGCGGCTCGGACCCTGGCGCGGGCCAGAGGACCTCGAACTCGACTCCATCGACGGTGAACCGGTCGCCTGCCGCCAGCACGCCGGTTGGTCCGAGCCAGTTGTTGAAGGCGGCGAACGTCGGGGTGTCGTTGGTCGCGCCGGTGGTTTGGACACTGTCGAGGTTCATCCGGCCGGCGATGGCGGGCAGCCCGCCAAGGTGGTCTTCCTGGGGATGCGTGAGCAAGACGAGGTCCAGCGACCTGTCCCAATGGGGAAGCACGTCGCCCAGCTCGCGCGCCAGCCGTACGCCGCTCGGTCCGCCATCTACCAGCACCTGCCGCCCGTGGGGTGTGGTCAGAAGGATCGCATCGCCCTGCCCGACGTCGAGGAAGTCGACGCGGAGCTCGCCCGGGCCCCGGGCGGGCAGGACCGTGAGCGGCAGGGCCGCAGCGGCGAGGCAGCCGCCGGCGCCCGCCAGCAAGATGCGGTTGGCCAGCGCCCTGCGCTTTTCCTGCTCCGGCGGAAGCTGGACCACGGGCGGCACGTAGCGGTAGGCGATGGCGCCTGCGACCAACAGGGGCAAAGCCATTGCGAGCGCGGCCCCGGCCGGGACTCGACCGATCGGCACCGAGGCGAACGGGGTCGCGGCCGCGGCGCCTGCAACCCCATGGATGAACGCGAGGGGATAGTAGGCGGCGATGCCCGCTGCCCATCCCAGCTCGTGCGACCACGCCCCGAGCACCGCCGCAACAAGGCTCGCCCAGAACGCGACCACGAACACCGGCTCGACGACCAAATTCGCGGCAGGGCTCACCAGCGAGATTTCGCCGAAGGTGGCCGCCATGATGGGGGCGGTGGCGGCGCTCGCCGCCACGGAGAGCGCCGCCACCTGGGTTACCCAGCGCGGGATTGGAAGCGGAAGGCGCGCGGCCCCACCGCTCAGCGCGCGGTTCAGCCATGGCGCCAGGGTCAGGAGCCCGGCGGTTGCGGCCACGCTCAACTGAAAGCCGGGGTCAACCGCCTGGGACGGTGACACGAGCGTCATGACGATGAGCGCCCCGGCCAGGGCCGGGAGACCGCTCTGGGGGCGGCCCGCGACTCCGCCAGCAAGATAGATTCCCGCCATCACCCCGGCCCGGACGACGCTGGCGGAGAATCCCGCGGCCAGCAGGTAGACCGCGATGGTGAATGCGGCAGGGATCCAGGACCTGCGGCGTCCGATGACCGGGACGGCGAGCGCCAGGGTGACTGCGGAGACGAGGCTCACATTCGAGCCCGAGACCGCCACCAGGTGGCGCAGCCCGGACCGGTTGAAGGCTTCCTTGCTCTCCTCGGAGAGGTTGCCATCACGCCCGAACGCGATGCCGGCGGCCAGGGACGCGTGCGGCTCGGGTAACGACCGCTGGAGCGATCGGTCGAGCGCGAGGCGGGCCCGCACCACATCCCTCCCGATGCCGAAGCCCCCCTCCTCGATCACTTCGAACCGCGGGAAGAGCATGGTCGCCCAGATGCCGCCCCGGCGGAGATATGACCGGTAGTCGAAACCGTCGAAGACGGGCGGGAGGTCGAGTTCGCCCTCGAGCCGGAGCCGGTCGCCGGGGAGGAAGGAGGCGTACTGGTGCAGCGTCACCCGTACAACACCGGCATTGCGGACAACCGTCCCATTGGCAGTGAGTTCCTCGATCCGCAACTCGTACGAAGTGCTGACCTCGCCCGGGTCGGGTTCGGAGACCACCGTGCCGATCACGGTCGCCTCCTGTCCCGCGAAGCCGGTAACGGGCGGCGGCGCGGCATCCAGCGCGGCATCGAGGCGGAATCCAGCGATGAAGGACATCGCCAGCACTCCGGCTGCCAGCTTCCAGCGCAGGCGGGGGAACGAAAGCGCGAGCGCAGGCAGCGCCGCCGCCACCCAGGCCGCGCCAACCCACCAGGGCGCCGACCATGCGGCGACGGGTACGAGCCCGGCGAGCCACCCAAGCGCGAGGGCTATCAGGACCACAGCGCGCCGACGGTAGCAGAGCGGGCTGCCGGTCGGCCACCCCCTCGTTTGACGGCCTCAGGGGCCCTCCGTAGAGTCCCGACCGAGGGCGGCACCCTTACGGCCGCACCTGCAAGGAGTTCGGGCTTATGGTCTCCCAACGGCGTGATGCCGCGATTGTCGGCATTCACGAGTATCCAAAACGAAAGGCCCCTGGAGTCACCGCGCTCCAGATCAAGGCGGAGTGTGCCGCGAAGGCGCTCGAAGACGCGGGCCTGAAGTGGAGCGATGTCGACGGCCTCTATGACGCGCAGGACGGCGCAGGCATGGCCGGCCTTGGCCTCGCCGAGTACTTCGGCCTCAAGCCCAACGTCATCGACACCACCGCTGTCGGCGGAAGCTCCTACGAGTTCCACGCATCCCACGCGAAGCGCGACATCGCGGCCGGCAAGTGCAAGGTCGCGCTCCTGACTTACGGTTCCACGGCGCACAGCGATTCGCGCCGCATCGGATCGATGGGTGGCGGGATGGGCGCGGGCGCGGCCAGCCCGCTCAGCAACATGACCGACCCATGGGGAATGACGCTCATCGCGAACTACGCGATGGTTGCCCAGCGCCACATGTACCAGTACGGCACAACGAGCGAACAGCTGGCGCGCATCTCGGTCGCGACCCGGGCGCACGCGATGCGCAACCCCGAGGCTGTCCAGGCGATGACCGACCTCGAGTTTGTCGGCATCAACGAGATCACGGTCGAGGACGTGCTGAATTCCCGCATGATCGCCGACCCACTCCACCTGCTCGAGTGCTGCATGGTCTCCGATGGCGGCGGAGCAGTGGTCATCGCGTCGCCGGAGGTGGCGCGCGACTGTAAGAAGAAGCCGGTCTGGATCATCGGATCCGGCGAAGCGACGAAGTACTCGGAGAACGGGGGCGACCTCACGGTCAGCGCCGCCGCCCAGTCTGGTCCGCGGGCGTGGGCCGAAGCCGATGTCCGCCCCGACGAAATCGACATCGCGATGATCTACGACTCGTTCACGATCACCGTCATGATCATGCTCGAAGACCTCGGCTTCTGTAAGAAGGGCGAGGGCGGGGCATTCGTCTCTGAACAGCGCCTGCGCTGGGACAGCCCCCTGAAGCCGTCGCTCAACACCGACGGGGGCGGGCTGAGCTCGAACCACCCGGGCATGCGCGGCCTGTTCCTGCTGTTGGAGGCGACGCGCCAGCTCCGCGGCGAATCGACTTCGCAGCGCGCCGGTGCGCGACTTGCGGTCGCCCACGGCAACGGCGGGATGCTCGCGACCAGCCACACCGGTGGCACCATCATCCTGGCGAGGGATTGACCATGGACCGGCCACAGCCACGCTTCCCCGAACCCGATACGCAGCCCTTCTGGGATGCGACGAAGGAACACAAGCTCACCTACCAGGTCGATCGCGACACTGGTGATGTGGTCTTCTTCCCGCGGGGCCACAACCCGAAGAACGGCTCTCGCAACCTCGAATGGCGCGAGTCAAAAGGCGAAGGGACCGTCTACAGCTACAGCGTCGTCCGCCTGAACCGCCACCCGGCGTTCGCCCCGCTCGGCCCGTACGCCGTGGCCTATGTGGATTTGGACGAAGGCTTCCGGATTCTCACCAACATCGTCGGCGTCGACGACCCCACGACCGATGTCAAGATCGGGCAGCGCGTCAAGGTGCAATGGGAGGACCAGACGACCGGGATCTCCCTGCCCATGTTCACTCCGGCCTGACCCGCGGTCCGTCCCGCAAACGCAGAGGGGCCAGTCGCCACGACTGGCCCCTCTGGTATTCCCGTGTCGCAGGGGCTCAGGCTTTGACCTTGGGCAGGATGGTCTGGATGTCGACGAAGCGGTCCCCGGCGTTCCGGAGCTGCGATGCCGTGCTTGTGCCCACGCCGACTACCTCAACGCGGACGCCCTTCATCTGCACGACCTCGACCAGGCGTTGGAAGTCCCCGTCGCCCGATACGAGGCAGACAACGTCGAGACGTTCGAGCATCTCCATGATGTCGAGAGCCATCTCGATGTCGACGTTCGCCTTGATGCTGCCATCGGC